>JAYUQC010000199.1:0-3120 GCA_043759735.1 Rhodoferax sp. | reverse complement strand
TTGTCTGCGGTTCCGCGTAAGGCCGATGCCGGCCAGGCGCTGCGTATCAACATGAAGGTGTTTCACGCCAAGTTCGGCGAAGGCACGGTGCTGGCGCTCGAAGGTGCCGGCGACAATGCACGGGCGCAGATCAATTTTCCGCGCCACGGCGTCAAGTGGCTGGCGCTGTCGGTTGCCAAACTCACGCCTGTTCCCTGATGCCTGACCGGTTGGCATGCAGTCAGCATGGCATCCCGGGACCGACTGCGCCGGCATGACGGAACCGAACGGCCACCTGCCAGGTCCTACCCGTCTTTATCCAGGGGACGTCAAATGAATATGCGCCTTGCCAGTTTGCTTGTGTCGGTCCTGCTCGGGGCCGCTGCCGCGCATGCCGCCGATACCGGCCCCAGTGTGGTCCAGCCCAGCGCCGGTGAGCGCATCGATCTGGCACGCCAGGCGATCAAGAGCCGGGACTGGAAAAAAGCGCTGGCAGAGCTCAATCTGGCAGTGCGTGAGGAGCCGCGCAATGCGGACATCCACAATCTGCTGGGTTACAGCTACCGCAAGCAGGCGAGCCCGAATCTGCCCAAGGCGTTCGAGCACTACAACACCGCGCTGCGGCTCGACGCCCGGCACAAGGGTGCGCACGAATACATCGGCGAGGCCTACCTGATGGACAGGAAACCCGCCGAGGCGGAGAAACACCTGGCGGCGCTCGAGAAGATCTGCGGAAATGCCAGCTGCGAGGAGTACGCCGATCTGGCCAAGTCGATAGCCGACTACAAGGCCAAGCACTGAGGGAGTTCAGCTCCGCGGCATCACGGCCGGATGGGCCTGGTTCGGCTTGTCTTCCATATACCCGCGGCCGTCCTTGACGCCTTTCTTGCCCATCACCTGCCACGCGGTGCGCTGGCCCACCAGTCGTGCGAGGATTTCCAGTTCCTCGTCGGTGTGACGATCTGGCGGGTTGTTCCGCGGCCCCAGACACTGGCCACTGCGCCGGCGAACAGACGCAAGATGCTGATCGCGTTGAGGGACGCGCCGCGTTCGACCGACATCTGCGAGTTCTGGCGCACCTTGAACGACGCACTACCGACGACGAACACCAGCGTCGAGCCGGGCCCGGTCGCAATCTGGTCGCCGGTCTGGACGGTCTGGTCGGGCAGCAGGCGCTGGCCATTGAGCAAGGCGTCTCCCTGCAGTTCGACGATATTGCTGCGTGATTGCGCCTGCGCGGCCCCGAATCCGCCCATGGCGGTCCAGGCGGCGGCGGCCGTCAGAAAACTGCGGCGCTGGTACCACAGGAGCTCCTGTTCGGAACGGCCGAGTAGGGAGTGATGGGTCATGTCGGCTCCTGATTGGTCGGGGTCAGAGCCCGATTTCGTACAACTTTACTTCGCGCCGGCAAGGGCATTGTCCTGAATCGGGATCTGACCCCGAGTTCTCAGGCTGGTCGGGGTCAGAGTTTATTTTTTGCACTGCCCGGTTATGGGCCCGGACCGGCGGTCGATTCTGGCGTTTCGGGGCTGGTCTGAAAACAGTCGCGGAATGTGAAATAGGTTGATGTAAAGAACATCGCGGCAATCAGCATCGAACCCGGCATCAAGACCGCGCCCACGACCTGCGGGCTGCCCAGCAAGCCGACCAGCAAGGACACCGAAAGCACCACCAGGATCAGCAATGCCAGCCATGCCAGCCCGAACACGGTAAAGGCCCAGAAATTGCGCAGGCACGCCACCAGGCTGAAGAACACGCTCTTGATCGGCGGCACCTGATGCCAGTGCACCAGCGCCGGTGCATGCCAGAACATCAACGACAGTGGCAGTTGCAGCACCATGAAGGCCAGCATGGCGGTCTGGGTGGCAGGGTTCTGCGCCATCTCCATGGTCGGCATCTGGCCGGCGATATAACGCTGTGCAAAATCTCCCTGGTCGAACAGGGCGGTCGCGCCCATCACGACCCAGAAGCCCACGCCGTACAGCAGACCCAGCATCAGCATTGCGCGCAGTTGCTGGCGGCCGGCGCGAAACGCGCTCAGGAAAACCACCGGCATCGGAAACTTGCCGCTGGATGCCTCCTTGCTGGCTGCCATCAGGCCCAGCGTGCAGGCTGGCAGCAGCGCCAGCGCCAGCGCCAGGCCGATCACCGGGATCATGCCGGCCAGCGACATCACGGCCAGGAACATGAAAAACAGACCCGACAGCGCCAGCGGCTGGCGGAAGAAAGTCTGGATGCCGAGTTTGACCCACACGAGGCCGGTGCGGGCTGGAACGAGTTGAAGTTTCATGGTGCAGCATTGCCGGTCCTTGCGGCATGCGGTCGGGAACCGCGTCGTGTCAATCCGCCATTGTCAGCGATAGCGCAAAGTGCCCCAGGACTCCCTCGCGCTGGCGACGAACGGTCACCGGCAATGGGAGGCCAGCAGCGGCTGTTCGACGCGCTGGCGAAGTACGCGCTCGAAATGGTCGGGGTCGTGTGGCTTGAGCATCGACGCCTCGCGCGGCAGATGCAGATCCCACAAACGTGAAATCCAGAAACGCAGCGCGCCGGCCCTGGCCGCGGCCGGCAACAAGCTGCGTTCGGCCGCCGTCAACGGGCGAACCGCGTTGTAGGCCGCCAGCAGGTTGTTGCTGCGCGCATGGTCGGCCACGCCGCTGTCCAGGTCGATACACCAGTCGTTCAGGGCCACGGCGATGTCGAACAGCCAGCTGTCGACGCCGGCGAAATAGAAATCAAAGAATCCGCTGAGCCGGGGCTGCTCGCTCTCGATGGTGATGTTGCCCACGACCTCGAACAGCACGTTGTCGCGGAATAGATCGGCGTGGATGGCACCACGCGGCAGTGCCGCATACGCCGAACCGGCAGCGACATGGTTCTGGTAGGCCAGTTCGCTTCGCAACAACGTGGCTTGCGGCGCGTCAAGGTGGGGCAGGATGACCGGTACGGTCTCGTTCCACCAGGGCAGGCCCCGCAGATTGGGCTGGTCGGGTTCGAAGTCGCTTGCCGCCAGATGCATCCGCGCCAGCATCGCACCAACCGCCGCGCAATGGTCCGTCGTGGGCGCCAGCTCACTTTTACCGGGTAACCGGTTGACCACCGTGGCCGGTTTTCCCTTGAGCGCGTGCAAATAGACGCCGG
>JAYUQC010000198.1:0-8558 GCA_043759735.1 Rhodoferax sp. | reverse complement strand
TTGCAGAGTTGAAGTTGATCTACAACAAAACCCGTCAAGCAGCGATTACCAAAGAGCTGTCTGAAATCGTCTCTGGTGCGGCGGCGGTGTCGTAAGACCCAGTCCTCAAGCAATACCAAGTTATTTAAGTTTTCGTATTAATTTTTTGGAGCAAAAAATGGCTCAAGTCCAAGGCAAAATTGTTCAGTGTATCGGTGCGGTGGTTGACGTGGAATTTCCACGTGACCGAATGCCAAAAATTTATGACGCCCTCAAAATGGACGGCTCCACACTGACGCTGGAAGTCCAGCAGCAGTTGGGTGACGGCATTGTGCGTACCATTGCGCTCGGTTCGTCTGACGGCTTGCGTCGCGGCATGATCGTGCAAAATACAGCGCAACCTATCATGGTTCCGGTTGGCAAAGCCACTCTGGGTCGCATCATGGACGTGTTGGGTGCGCCGATTGACGAGCGTGGCCCCGTTGCCGCAACCTTGACAGCTTCTATTCACCGTAAAGCACCAGCTTACGACGAACTCAGCCCATCACAAGAATTGCTGGAAACTGGCATCAAGGTGATTGACTTGGTTTGCCCGTTTGCCAAAGGCGGTAAAGTCGGTTTGTTCGGTGGTGCGGGAGTCGGCAAGACCGTCAACATGATGGAGCTGATCAACAACATCGCCAAAGCGCACTCGGGTCTGTCGGTGTTTGCCGGTGTCGGCGAGCGCACCCGCGAAGGCAATGACTTCTATCACGAGATGGCCGATTCGGGCGTCGTGAATCTCGAGAAGCTCGAAGACTCCAAGGTCGCGATGGTTTATGGCCAGATGAACGAGCCACCGGGCAACCGCCTGCGCGTTGCGCTGACCGGCCTGACGATTGCCGAATCGTTCCGCGACGAGGGCCGTGACGTGCTGTTCTTTGTCGATAACATTTACCGCTACACGCTGGCCGGCACCGAAGTGTCCGCGTTGCTGGGCCGCATGCCCTCCGCGGTGGGTTATCAGCCGACGCTGGCCGAGGAAATGGGCCGTTTGCAGGAGCGCATCACGTCAACCAAGGTCGGCTCGATCACGTCGATCCAGGCCGTGTATGTGCCGGCCGATGACTTGACCGACCCGTCGCCTGCCACCACCTTCGCCCACCTCGACTCCACCGTCGTGCTCTCGCGTGACATCGCCGCGCTCGGTATCTATCCGGCCGTGGACCCGCTGGACTCGACCAGCCGCCAGCTGTCGCCGCTGGTGGTCGGCGAGGAGCACTACAACACCGCCCGCGCGGTGCAGGGCACGCTGCAGCGCTACAAGGAACTGCGCGACATCATCGCCATTCTGGGGATGGACGAATTGGCACCGGAAGACAAGCTGGCCGTCGCCCGCGCCCGCAAGATCCAGCGTTTCCTGAGCCAGCCGTTCTTCGTCGCCGAGGTGTTCACCGGCGCCCCCGGCAAGTATGTCTCGCTGGCCGAGACCATCCGCGGCTTCAAGATGATCGTCGCCGGCGAATGCGACCACATGCCCGAGCAGGCGTTCTACATGGTCGGCACCATCGACGAGGCGTTCGAGAAAGCCAAGAAGATGGCCTGACGGCCGCCCTTTTGCAAGGACAAGGAAAGCATATGGCAACGATGCGTGTAGATGTGGTGAGTGCCGAGGAGTTGATCTTCTCCGGCGAGGCCAAGTTCGTGGCGCTGCCGGGCGAAGTCGGTGAACTTGGCATCCTGCCGCGCCATACCCCGCTGATCAGCCGCATCAAGGCCGGCTCGGTGCGGATCGAAATGGCCGACGGCTCGGAAGAGTTCGTATTCGTCGCTGGCGGCATACTGGAAGTGCAGCCCGACGCTGTGACCGTGTTGTCCGACACCGCGGTGCGCGGCAAGGACCTCGACGACGAGAAGGCCAACGAGGCCAAGCTCGCGGCACAAGAGGCGCTCAAGAATGCCAAGAGCGATCTGGATATCGCAAAAGCACAATCCGAACTGGCCGTCATGGCGGCGCAGATAACGGCCTTGCGCAAGTACCGTCAGAAACGCTGAGCCGCACGTCATTGTGCCCGATGGCGGGCCATCCACGCAAAAACCCCTGCCGCTGCTACAGCCAGGGGTTTTTTGTTGCTGCTGGCGCCGGAGCTTGGAGTCAGCCCAGTACCGGCGTGTCCGGCAGACCGTTCGGGTTGGCCACGGACCCGGCAGGAAAATACCGCACCAGCGGGGTCGACACCTTTCGACGGCACAATGGGGCAGCTCCACCCAAACCAACCCGATAGCCGTACCCGACATGCCCAAAGTCAAGATCGCCACCGCCATGCTCGGCGGCACAGCAGATGAGACCGAAGCGGCGTTCTACGACGCTCTGCAATCGGGCGATATCGACCGCCTGATGGTTTGCTGGTCGGACGATGATGACATCGTCTGCGTGCATCCCGGCGGCCCGCGTATTGTGGGCGCGCACGCGATCCGCGCCACCTTCGAGGCCATATTCGCCAACGGCAGCATCCGCGCCTGGCCCGAGCAGGTGCGCCGCGTCGATGCCTTGTCCAGCGCCGTGCACAACGTGTTGGAGCGGGTCGAGGTCATGACGCAGGCCGGTCGCGCCACCGCTTTTGTGCTGGCCACGAACGTGTACCACAAGACGGCGCAGGGCTGGCGCATGGTGACGCACCATGCCAGTCCGGGCAACCAGAACGAGATGCAGGAAATCAACGAGCCGCCGCAGGTGTTGCATTGATGCGCGCATTGGCACCCGCCAGTCGGCCCGTCGGATGGACGGCCCCAGCCCGGGCTTGGCCAGCCTCCCACGAGCTTGCTGTCGCTCCCGGGGTGGCCCGGCGAAGGCCTTGAGCGCATGAACTACACGGCCCCGGGCTGGTTGCCGGGCGGCAATCTGCAGACCATATGGGCGGCACTATGCGCACGGCGGATACGAGATACCGCGCCGCGCTATCGGCGCCAGCGCTGGAGCACGCCTGACAACGACGATTTCATCGATATCGACTGGCTTGATGGCACCGGCACGCACGAGCAGCGCTGCGATTCGGCTCGGTTGCCACGAGTCGAACCTGCGCCACCCCTGATCGTGCTGTTCCACGGCCTGGAAGGATCTTCTGCCAGCCACTATGCACAGGCATTCGCCGGTTTTGCGCAGCGCCAGCGTGTGGCCTTCGCCGTAGCCCATTTTCGCGGCTGCAGCGGCGAGTTGAATCTGGCCCCGCGTGCCTACCATTCAGGTGATTTTGCCGAGATCGACTGGATATTGCGCCGTTTTCGCGTGCAATACCCGGGACCGCTGCTGGCGGTGGGGGTTTCCCTCGGGGGCAATGCGCTGATGCGATGGGCCGGGGAGATGGGCGATGGCGCGGCTTCGGTGGTGCGGGCCGTGGCCTCAGTCAGCGCGCCGCTGGACCTGGCTGCCGGTGGCCATGCGATCGGCCAGGGCTTCAACCGCCTGGTCTACAGCCGGATGTTCCTGAACTCGATGCGGCCAAAGGCAATGCGCAAACTGGCGCAGTACCCCGGGCTGTTCGATCATGAGGCGCTGACGCGGGCGCGCGACCTGTACGCCTTCGACAATATCTTCACCGCGCCGTTGCATGGGTTTCGCGACGTCGACGACTACTGGCGCCGTGCCTCGGCCAAGCCCCATCTGCACCGGATCGCCGTGCCGGCATTGCTGCTCAATGCCCGAAACGATCCCTTCGTCCCGGCCGCCAGCCTGCCGCGCGATGACGACGTGAGCCGCAGCGTAACCTTGTGGCAGCCCGGCGATGGTGGCCATGTCGGATTCCCGCAGGGCGCGCCGCCCGGCCATGTGCACGCCATGCCGCTGGCGGTGGGCGAGTGGTTGCTCGCGCAGGCCCTGTAACCCGCGTGCGACCATAATCGCTGTCATGGACGACATCGTCAGACAGGCCATGGCCAAATGGCCGAAAGTGCCGCATTGTTTTGGCTGGCTGGGACTGGATGCGCGAGGCAATTGGTACCTGCGCGATGCCGACGCCCAGTCGCACGGGCCGTTTGTTGGCGGTCAAACGCCAGAAAAAGGATCGCTGTTGCAGCATGAGAAGCTGATCGGTTTCATCGGGCGCAACTACAGTTGCGACGATGCCGGGCAGTGGTATTTCCAGAACGGACCGCAGCGGGTGTTCGTGGAGTTGGAACTGACGCCCTGGGTCTGGCGTGTGGCCGACGACTTTTCGGTGTGTGCGCATACCGGCCAGGGCGTGCGCGCGCAGCGCTGCTATGTTGACGAGTTGGGGAGGGTCTATCTGGAGACCGACATCGGGTTCGGACTGGTGCATTCACTGGACATGCTGCATGCCGCCAACGCCATCGAGTCTGGGCTGTGGGTGCCCGAAACACAGGCCGCCGCCAGCATGCCGGCGCGGTTTTGTTATGTTGTCAGTCCGCTGGCGGCGCACGCCAGCGCATAAGGATTGCGCGGCGTCCCGCCGTCGATTCGGCGCACATCGGCAGAGCGGGGGCCGTCAGTCCCTTCGGAACGGCCGGGCGGGATTGCACGGTGCCCCCACGCTCACTGCGTTCGCTGCCCCCCAGGGGGCGCCGTCAGTCCCTTCGGAACGGCCGGGCGGGATTGACATGAAAAAGGCCGGAACATGTCCGGCCCTGACCACTGGCGCGCCGTAATTTAGTTCTTGGGCGCCTCTGCCGCGGATGCCGCAGCAACCGGTGCCAGAGCCGCGGGCTCTGCGAATTTGCCGCCGGCGGAATTTGCCATGTAGACCACGGCGCGGGTGATTTCCAGATCCTCGAAGTCGCCGCCCGCCTGAGCGCCCATGGCGCCCTTGCCCTTGAGCGACGAATTCACCAGGGCCTCCAGACCGGTGGCGATTCGGGCGCCCCAGGCAGCCACGTCGCCCAGTTTGGGCGCACCGGCTACACCGGCGGTGTGGCAGGTCGTGCACTGGGCCTTGAACACTTCCTCACCGCTCTTGAGCGCACGGTTCGCATCGCGGATTTCGACCATGCCGACCTTCTGGATGCGCTCGGCGATGGCCCGCTCGACATTTACTGTCCCTGCAGCCGGCTTGTTGCCGGAGACCACAAAGGCCACCAGGCCGATGATGATGACGATCGGCGCCACAAATGAGAAAAACACCGTCAACAACAACTGCTTGGGCGTCTTGATCGGTCCCGTGTGATCTTCTTCGTGGCTGATGTCGCTCATGGTGTCCTCGGAATGGATGGCGCGTCGGAATCAAGGCGCGATTATAACGACCGGCCTAATGGCGACCCCGTACAATGCGGCTCTCACTCCAGCGGCTGTAGCTCAGTGGATAGAGTATTGGCCTCCGAAGCCAAGGGTCGTGGGTTCGATCCCCGCCAGCCGCACCAATCAATCGTTTCCTGACGCGACTTGCCGTCCCCCAACCCGCTTGTTAGCTGGCATCGCGGGTTATTCTGTATCCCACCTGGTTTCGAAAGGTGCCACGACACACCAGCAAAATGTTGGTTGAGTTGTCGGTATGTGCCGATGTCCTGCAAACTCGTGCCGACAAGAGCGTTGGCATGGCGCTATCCCTGCCGGCCGCCACGGCCTGTCTCGCGTTGGCTGCCTCTGGCCGAGTGTTTGCGGCGTGGCCGGCACCCGCGTACGCGCGCGGATACCGTTACGCCGCTACGGTGTCGTCGTCCAGAGATTCAGTCATGGGCATCCAATGCCCATCAGTTTGCCCAAAGCGGGCTGCGACAGGCCCATTCCGCCACTGCGGATGTAGCGCAATTCTGCCCCGGTCAAGGTGCCGATTTCCCCGGCCAGCGCTTGGCAAATGGCCCGCGTCAGCCCGTCGCCATCATGGAACGCGACCGCTTCGCCAAACGGCGCCTTCTTGATCTCATAGCCGTTGGCCAGCCATACATTGCGCAGCCCGCCATCCGTGTAGTGGTACATGTTCAACCTTTCGTAATGTCAATGACGGTCACAACCGTCAATCCGGGGTCAGGGTATTCGACCGCAACCACAAGGATCGAAACTGCTTCCAGGACAGGTAACGACTGCGACGTCTTCGCTCCGTTGGAGCAGGAGCCGCGATGGCCCCGGGAAGGAAGCTGTAGTTGACAACGGCGCAGCCCGCGCGTCAAGAACAAAGCCAAGGCCGCCATCCGCAAACTACACGATAGCCGCCGCCCATTCATGGGCGCATCGTGGAGCTGCGCCGCCACACCAACGTCCACCTCTTGTATGGCCACCGTCCAATCGGGCCGAGCGACCGCTACGAGTTGTGGATCAAGGAGCGCGACGGCACCGAGCGCAAGTTCTCGGTAAATACCCGGACCATGCCGGCGCGACGTGGGCACGAGGTCAGCGTGATCGTGACCTCACACAAGACGCCGCGGGTGCTGAGGCTGGCCAATTGGTCCACCATCGACGGCGTCAATTACGCGCGCACCGATTCGCCTCCTCTGATTCGTGCGCGAGAGATCGTGATACTGCCGGTGCTCTTTGCCGCCATGGCAATCCTGTGGGATGGTGCCGGCATGGCGCTGTTTGTACCGGCAGCTGTTGCGTATTTGCTGGTGGCAGCCATTGGAGGGGCGTTTATGCGGAACCGATTGGCCCGACAGGTAGACCGGGCCATCGATGCGGAGGCCCGACGCACAAGCAGTCATTCGTGAACCATCCGATGACTATTCGCTTTGGCAACCAGGTCAGGCGGGTATCGGGCGCTGCCCGTCAGGCGACGGTTCATACCTAAGCCTGGCACCGACAAGCGGCGACCGCTGGGTACGCCGCGCTGGAAGACAAGATCGTCCAGCGTGCGCTTGTCGCATTGTTCAACGCCATCTACGAGGAAGATTTCCTCGGGTTCTCATATGGGTTTCGGCCCGGACGGAGCCAGCACGATGCGCTTGATGCACTGTCGGTGGCGATCAGCGGCACCCCGGTGAACTGGATTCTCGACGCGGATATTCGGAGCTTCTTCGATTCGGTCAGCCAGGAATGGCTGCTCCGTTTCCCCAGCCACCGGATCGGCGACGAGCGCATCCTGCGCCTTATGAGCAAGTGGCTCAAGGCGGGTGTCCTGGACGAGGGGGAATGGAGCGTCAACGCCGAGGGAACGCCTCAGGGCGCGGTGATCTCACCGCTACTGGTCAACGTCTACCTGCACTACGTCTTCGACCTCTGGGCCAAGCAATGGCGAGGGCGAGAAGCCACCGGCAACGCGATCGTCGTGCGATACGCCGATGACATCGTTGTTGGCTTCGAGCACGAAGCTGATGCGCGGCGCTTCTGGGACGCGATGCGAACGCGGTTCGAGCAGTTTGGACTCGAATTGCACGGGGAGAAGACGCGCTTGCTGGAGTTCCGCCGCCATGCGGCCGGACGCAGACAGCGGCGCGGCATGGGCAAGCCGGAGACTTTCACGTTCCTGGGCTTCATTTTCATCTGCGGCAGGTCCCGACGTGGCGCATTCCTGCTCCACCGCAAGACCAGGGTCGATCGGATGAGGGCGAGGCTCCAGGAGATAAAGAGGACTCTGCGCAAGCGCCTGCATGCCACGATCCCGGAGCAGGGAAAGTGGCTGAAGTCGGTGGTCACGGGCTACTGCACTTACCACGCTGTGCCCACGAACATCCAGGCGCTCGGGCTGTTCCGATACCACGTCATGCGTCTGTGGCTTCGGCAAGATCGCCGGTGACTGGATACCGAAACCCCGCATCCTTCATCCATGGCCGAGCGAGCGATTTGCCGTCAAACACCCAAGGTAGGAGCCCAGTGCATTAATTGCGCACGCTGGGATCTGTGCGGGGGGTGTCCGGTAACGGGCATCCCTACCGCGATCCAACCACGACACCGTGATTTGCCGCCATCAGCGTGACTTATCCCGCGCTGCAGCTAGAGAACGGCATCCGTCTTTGAATCCGAGGCGGGTTGCTGCCCAGACCAGGCCATGGCCCGCGCCAGATCGGCGGCTGCCTGAGGCTCATGCAGCCAGCGTTCGTTGTCGGGAATGACGGTAGCGGTGCGGATCAGCCACACGCCAGTTTCCTGCTCTTCGATCAAAACCTGCCGGCCAGCAAACTGCTTGCCAAGTGAGATCTGTCCATTGGCTCCAACAACTTTGACGCTCGCCGCATGGGTAGTACCCGCCATCATGAATCCTTTCGTGCATTACCAAAATAGGTTCGCACTAAATTGTACATCCTCCCCTCGCCATGACCACCGCTGCAACACCTGGCCAAAATCCCCAGTGGACACCCAAAAGTATCACCATCCAGTACCCGCAGTCCTCCAGGACGGCACTTCGTACTGATTCGTGGATTTCCGATGCCAGCCCACGGAGACTTCGTCCGTCCACTGTTCAAACCCACCGGAGATCACCATGCACACACAGACCCTCGACACCCACACCGCACCGCAACCCAAATCCCGGCAGCTGCTGCCGACCCTGTCCAAGCCCACCAAAACTGCGCTCAGACTCATCCTGGTCGGCACCGTGGTTCTGGCCATCGGCTTCGCCACCTGGGGCATGCTGCGCGCAGAGTTCGATGAAACCTTCCACATGCTGTCGACCTGCCACACCGTGGCCCCCGACCGTACGGCGTAGCCAGAGCCACCACCT
>JAYUQC010000197.1:0-8567 GCA_043759735.1 Rhodoferax sp. | reverse complement strand
CTTCGTCCGCCGGGACTAGCTGAACGGTTCCGTTCTCGACTTCGTCAATCCGCTTGCGGATCTCGTCGTCCCAGGCAGCTTCCACTCCGTCTTCGCTGTGGTCAAGCGTGGCAAGCAGTTCTTCTGCCAGGCGCGCGCGCTCCTCGGGTGGCAAAGCCTTTGCACGCTCTGTGAGCTCGGTGACGAGGTCGGTCATGGCTGACTCCTGGGACGGTCGAGGCAAGTTTACTCTGGGGTGGCGCCACCGTATGTCGCGGGAGTTTTGTGACGGCTAACGGGACTTGCACCCGACTGGATTCGTGCCATGCACGGCACACACGCAGGCAACACCGGCGCGTCAGGTCTTGCCGTCAGCGTAATCCAGGAATTTTTCGGGGCTGATGCGCAGCGCTGCGCCGGTCGGGCAGGCGCGCACGCAGGCCGGGCCCGACTTGAGGTCCATGCACATATCGCACTTGACCGCCTTCTTGACGGCGGTGGACTTGTCCTTGCCGGCAGCGCCCGCCCGGGGTGACGCAGTTCCGGGCTCGTGCCCCAGGCCGGTCAGCAACCAGGCCCACAGGCTGTTGATGCCGCGCTGGTTCGCCAGCGGCGCCATCTGGATCACGCCATAGGGGCAGTTTTTTTCGCAGTTGCCGCAACCAATGCAGGCATCGGTGATGTAGACCTCGCCATTGGGCGAGCGGTGGATGGCATCCGGGGGGCAGTCTTTCATGCAGTGCGGATGTTCACAATGGCGGCAGGAGGTGGGCACGTGCAGGTTGTCAAAGGTCGGGCCGGCCTCGCGGTCGAGCCGCGAGGTACCGAAATGGGTATCGGCGCAGGCCCTCTCGCACAGGTCGCAGCGCACGCACAGTGACTCGTCGATCAGCAGCACGTCGGTCGCCTCGCCCACGCCCTGCTTGAGCAGAAACGAGATCAAGTTGCCCGAGCGCTGGTTCGACTCCATCGCTTCGTTGGCCTGCAGCCGCACCAGGTATTTGTCGTCGAGCTGGTCGCGCAGGCCGGTATTGGCCGCGAGCACGTCGGTGACCTTGCCGGCCTCCAGCACGATCGCCTCGGACGGCACCGCGGCGCGCACGGTGGCCGAGCGCGGCGCATTGAGCATCAGCGCCATCTCGCCGACATAGTTGCCCGCCGACACATAGGACAGCACCACCTCGCGCCCGCCCAGGTGGCGCGACACCATGACCGAGCCCTTTCGGATCAGGTATAGGCCGTCAGGTTTGTCGCCCTCGCAAAACAGCGCGTCGCCGGCCTTGTACTTGCGGATCTGCGAGTTCTCGATCAGGCGGTTAAGCTGTTCCTCGCTGACGTCCTCGGCCACGTACTTGCGCACCGCACGGCGCAGCGCGACCTGATCGAGCTCGCGCCGCACCGCGTCCACCGAGGCCAGCACGCGCAGCATGGAGCGGCTGGGCGTCTCAATCAGCATGCAGCCTTCGCCGGCGCGCACCTTGGCCGAGCGACGGCGTCCCGAGATCAGGCCCATCTCGCCGAAAAAATTGCCGGCGCCCAGCATGATCGCCTTGGCCTCCGGGTCTGCATCCGAGCCCTTGACCCGTACCTCGCCACGAACGATGCTGAAGAACGAGTTGGAATAGTCGTTGCGCCGGAAGATGACCTCGCCCTTTTTCGGCAACCGGATTTCGCTCTCGAGCATCAATTCGCGCAACTGCAAGGGGCTCAGGCTTCGCAGCCACGGCATGCTGGAGCCAACCAGCTGCAGCACCGCGTCCACGTCGCGCAATTCGGGTCTGGCTTTCATCACCAGGGCGAATTTCCGTTCCAGCAGCGGCTGGTCGGCCGGCACGACCGCGCGGCCACAGATCGACTCGATCGCCTCGTAGCCCTGGTTCATGGCCTGCTTGATCAGCGGGTAACCACCGAGCGCTCCCACCACATACAGCCCCGGCACCGATGATTCATAGGTCGGAGAGAGCGACGGCAGGGCGGTGGCGTCCTTGCTGCCAAAGTGGATGCCGAAGCCCTCCACCAGCTTGCGCGGCGCAATCGCGCCCAGCCGGCCGATGATCCGATGGCATTCGACAACTTCCTCGCCCTGCGGCGTGTTGAGCACGACCCGAAGGCCCGCAGGGGCGACCTTGCCTTTCTGCTTCTTGGACAGGTCGACCGCCTGTACCACCAGCGTGGCATTGGCGTTGGTCTGTTGCGTGGTCTCGCCCCGCACCACCGGCTCCAGATGATCGATGCTGGTGCTGTAGCGGCAGGCCAGCCTGGCCTCGCGGATCGCGGCCAGCATCGCGCTGAGATTGCCGTCCTTGCAGCGGCTGAACTCGGTATTGCGGTTCAGCAGGACCACCCGGTTGTCGTTGTCGGCCAGCGCCAGCGCATTCTCGATCGCGGCGTCGCCGGCGCCGACGACGATGATGGTCTCGCCGCCGTAGGCACGCGGATCGTCGAGCTGGTATTGCACGTTGGGCAAGTTCTCTCCCGGTACACCCAGCGTGCGCAGATTGCCCTGCACCCCGATGCCCAGCACGATCTGCTCGGCGGCGACTAGCTCGCCCGACTCGAGCGTGATCCAGAAATTGCCTTTTTCGCCCTCGATGCCCACTACCCGCGCGTTGTGCTGGATCCGCGTGCCGCAGGCCACGATCTGGTCGTCGAACCGGTTCAGGATGCTCTCGCGGCTGCCGGCCTCGAAATGCAGCGGGCTGCGCAAATCCAGGAATCCCGGCTCAGCCATCACATGCTTGCCCTTCTGGTACTTGTAGATGGTGTCCGACAAGTGCGGCTGGGCCTCGATCAGGATGTGCTTCAGGCCCAGTTTGGCGGCATGGGCGGCAGCGGACAGGCCGGCCGGGCCCGATCCGATGATGGCAACCGTGAAACGTTCCAGCATGGTCAAGGACTCCTGTCAGCGGGTCGCCAGTGGACTGGCCACCAACGGCCGGAAAAGCCGCAGCCGGTCCTGGAATTCGACGGGTTTGTAGGCTTCGTCATATTGCAGCACGGCGCGGATCTGCTCCAGCCCTTTATTCAGTTCGGCCGCCGACTTGAGCTGACCGAGCTTGTGCAGGGTGTTGACCACGCTGCCCAGTGCCATTGCCGCCTGCTCGGCGCCGGCATAGTCCGGATAGGCGCCGGCCAGCCCGTCGTCGACCAGCGCCAGCGCCATCGCGCGCAGGTTGTCGCGGCTCACGCCGTTGGCCGCGAGTTGGCGCGCGGCATCATTGGCCAGCGTCTTGAGCGCCAAGGCCTTTTCGCGTAGGTCACCGTTGCCGGCCACTGCCTGGTTCAGTTGCAGCACCGCCTGGGAGAACCGTTCACCCAGCGGCGGGTCGACCTGGCGCAGCATCAGGCGCACCATCAGCATCCCCGAATCGTTGAGCCGCACCAGGCCCGGGCTGACACTCTTGCCGAATGCGGTCGACGGCTTCCAGCGGGTATCGGCCATCGGATGGTGGCAGGAGTGGCAGTCGAACAGCGTGAGTTCAGGGAATGCGCCGTCGCGTCCGCGCCTGGGGTCGAGCAGAATGTCGAGCTGGGTGCTGACCGCAACCGCCTGGCCGATGGCCCAGATGCGCACCCCGTCGATATTGCCCTTGCGCCGGATGTAGTCCGCGTCGAGCGTGAAATGCGCCGGCTGCAAATGGGTAAAGGTCTCCATCTCGAAACTCATGCGCGGGTGCCCGGCCGCCATGATGCGGTGGCTGACGTATTTGTCGGTCGATCCGAAATGGCACGACAGGCATAACTTCGCTCGCGCCAGCGGCTGGTCCACCGGGTACAGGCCGCTGCGGATATTGCTGGCATGGCTGGCGCCGGGCGCCGTATGCGGCGCGATCCAGCGCTGCGCCGGGCCGTGGCAGCCTTCACAGCCAATTCCGTCAGCGACCGAATGCGCCGGTGCCGGTTTGGGCGCTGCCTCGGCCGGGCGGTGGGCATGGCAATCGAGACAAACCTGCGACTGGTGCGCCGGTTGCGGCAGGTTCAACTTGGCGGCGATGGCGCGCGATTTGTCGTTCAGCAAGAGCGCGTAGGCGCGGGCATGCTTGTCCAGCCGCGACCAGACGATGTATTCGTTTTGTTGCACCGGCGAGCCGTCCCATCCAGCGATGGATCCATGGCATAACGAACTGGCGCAGGTCACAACGCCCAGGGTCTGGGCGCGCGCCTGGTCCGGCAGGGTCTGGCCCAGCGCCGCGCTGGCATGCACTACTGCGGCGGCGGCCAGCAAGCGCCAGACCCGGGTCAGCAAACGGCCAATGCTCATCCGTGTTTCCTTTTTCTGGTGCGCGATCGCCCTTGGGAGCGGCCCGGCGCTGCTCATCAGGACACCTCCATGCTACGCATTGCGGAATTCGCCCTTGGGAGCGGCCCGGCGCTGCTCATGGTCGCACCTTTTTCACATCCACCGCAACCGGACCCGGCCGCGGCCGCGCGGCGCCCGGCGCAGCGGGTTCTCCGACATGCGAATACGAGGTGCCGGGAGTATCGGTCACGGTCCACACGCTGCCGTCCTGGCGCAGGTACAGCTTTTGCATTTCGGCGGCTGTGAGAGGGCGCGATCCGATACGGCCGAACACCGCAATCTGGCCACCGGTTTCATCCACCGCCCGATCCCGGTCCAGGCCCTTGGACAAGGACAGCGCGGGCGAGCGCGTGCCGCGCCATGCCACCACCTGCGGCTTGGGTGCCGGTGAAAAACCGTAGAACCTCGGCTGGGTGTCGGGGGCGGTCAGTTGCACCACCTTCAGGCCGTTGGCACCGTCGGCCACATAGGCAAACAGCGATGCGTTGGTCGAGCCGACCACCACATCCTGGCTGTCGGACAGGCTGGCCCAGGCCGAAGGGCCCTGCTGCACCCGGGTCTCGATGCGCGGCCGCGTCGGGCGTTCCACATCCACCACCACCAGGCCTTCGGCACCGGCGGCCACATAGGCATAGGTGCGCGCCAGGTACACCTTGCGCGCGTCGCCAAGTGCCACCCGTGCCTCGGCCACAAGCTGCGGCCGGCGCGGGGAAGTAACGTCGATCAGCTCCAGCCCGTCGGCGCTGGTGACCCACAGATAGCGAAACTGCAGGGCACTGGCACGCGCATCGCGCAACGGCACGGTGGCAACCCAGCGCGGCTTGAGCGGATCATCGACATCGACGACGACCAGTCCCGCGCGGGCCGTGATGTACAGGTAGTGGCCGCCGACCGTGATGTGCCGCGCGCCATCGAGCACGCCTTTGCTGGCACCCTCCCCGTTCCAGGTGGCCGCGCGCTTGAGAAAATTGTTGCGCGGCTCGCCATCGGCCAGCGTGTCTACGTTCACCATGATCAGGCCCTCGCGGCTGTCGGAGATGAAGGCGTAATGGTAGATCGAATGGAACGGCTGCTCCTGGTTCGTGACCCGCATCAATTCGCCTTGATTGCGCGCCGGGGCGATCGGCTGGTTGGTCGGCAACGCCACGCAGGTGGCATTGCCAGACGGTATGTGCGTGTTCTGCCCCAGCGGCGAGAACGGCGCGCTGATGATGGGTTGCGAGATGCCCTTGTTGGCGATGCTGGCAACGTCATACACCCGCATGCCGCCGGCGCCCTCGGCCACATACAGGTACTCGCCGCGCAGTTGTACACATTGCGCCGCGCCACCGGTCGTGTGGTCGCGCGAGACCTTGAGTCGGGCCTGTGCATTCAGGTGGTTCTGGTACCAGTCCGGATAGGCGTATCGGTGCAGGTAGCTGCCGATCACCGCCTGCGGCTCATCCCACTCGGTTACCTGCACCGCCTCGATATGGCTGGCGGCGCCGATCCAGGCGTTGAAGCCGACGAAATTGACAAAGTTCGTGCCCTGCAGCAGCAGCTGCGCCATGATGGCATTGTTGTCGTTGGCCTGGTTGATGTGGCAGTCCGAGCAGGTCTTGGTCTCGGTCTTGCGCTCGGTGTGCGGGTAGTGCGGCGCAAACGCCTGCGATGAAAAGCCGCTGGCGGCCACCGGCGGCTGCTGGATGTAGATGCGCTCTCGATTGCCATTGGTGGACGACAGCAACAGCGCCGAGCTCGAGCGCACCGGCGTCACCTTGCCACCCTTGACCGGGCCGGCCCGGCCGAGCTGGAACATGTCGTCCCGCGCCACCTGCGGGTTGTAGCTGGCGTAGTTGCGCGTTTCGCCGCCTTCGTAATGCTTGCGTTCGGTCTTGGCATTGGCCTGGATCGGCAGGTGGCAACCGGCACAGCTGGTGGTCCAGGACAGGTGGCAGGTGTAGCAGGCCACCTTTTCGTCGTCATGCGCGTAGCTCTGGCCGCTGGTGGCGCTGCCCCAGGTGCCGTCCTGACCTGCCTTGCCCGAGAGCATCAGCTTGGCGCGCGCCGCTTTCTCGTTGTACTTGGGATGACCGGAGGTTACCGAGTCCTTGACCAGCGACATTTCCCATTCCAGCTTCGGATCGAGCGCCGAACGCTGGAACAGTTTCTCGCCACGCCACTCGAACCGGCGCCGGCCATCCTGGGTGCGCAGCAGCTTCATGTCCATGCCGCCGGGCCTGGCGGCGGGACCGGAGGTGAACAGGTTCGGGTATTTCGAGGCGCTGCCATGGCAGTCCTTGCAATCGACCTCGATCGCCGCGGCCACCTCACCGTAGATGTGGCCATTGCCATGGTTGTCCTGCGCAAAATGGCAGTCCACGCACTGCATGCCCTTATCCATGTGAACCGAACTCAGGTGCACCGCCTTCTTGAATTTGTCGGGGTCGGTGTCGGACACCGCCTGGTTATTCTTGTCCACCAGCGTGCCCTTGCGGTCGCGCTTGAAGATCTGGCGGAAGTTCCAGCCGTGGCCATGGTAATCGGCAAACTGCCCGTCCTTGAGTTGCGGATTGAGCTCGGACACCTTCTTCGAAAATTCCGGATCGCCCCACAGACCGCGGGTTGCGGCTTCTTCCGGATTGCGGTCCAGGATCTTGCGTGACTCCTCGGCAGTGGGGTATTTCTGCTTCTTGGGCCACATGAACGGCGCGTCGGATTCATAGTCCCACATCGTCGTGCCATAGAACGAGTTGACGAAGATATTGGGCTGGTGCATGTGGCACACCATGCATTGCGACGACGGTATCGCGCGGGTGAACTGGTGGCTGATCGGATGGCCGGAGCGGTCCTTGGGTATCGTCGGATCGCTGGTGGCCGATTTCCCTTCATGGCCATTCTTTGCATACGGCCCGGAGTGTTTCGGATCGCGATCGTTGGCATACGGAGTGTGGCAGGCCGTGCAGCCCGACGATCGGTAATCACCCGGCTGCTCGTTGGTGCCCAGGAACCACAGGTGCGGGTCATTCAGCCGGGTCTTGGTCACGTTGATCAGCGGGACGGCGATCCGGCTGCCGGTGCCCGGCCCGCGATTGGACTGCCGGATGTCCGGGCGCCCCGGTTCATCGAGCCGCTGGACCTGCCCGGTCACGTTGGGCAGACCGATCTCCGGGAATATCGAGTTGATGACCTTGCCACCGCGCTCGAAGACGCGGAACACGTCGCCCGGCGGCACCGTCTCCCAGGCCGGCAACGGCGCCAGGCTGTCCAGGATGCCCATGGCCTGCATCTGCGGATTGACCGGCACCGGACCCTTGATCGTTGCCGGTTCGCTCAGTGCGGTGTAGGACTCGCCCAGGATGTAGCGCTTGTACGGCAGGATGCCGTTGTTGTAGGCGGCGCCGCCCCACAACATCGCGCTGGTCGACATCAGGCTGCGCTCACTGGCCTGGATGATGGGAAGGTGACAGGCGCCACAGGATTCGCGCGCTACCCGCAGATCGCCCGGGTTGATGAAGCGTATGAACTGCGGACTTTCGTTGTTCAACCGGGTGAAGCTGCCGGGCGGGTTGTTGGACAGCGGATAACTCCACTGCAACGGGAACCGCGGCAACACATGGGCTTGCTGCATCGCCGTGCCATACGGCTTGTCGTTGCGCTGTGCTGCAGCGGGCCGCTGCACCTGTGCATTGCCGCCATGGCAGTCGGTGCAACCGAGCACCACGCCCGGGTTGGCGTGCATGCTGCGGTGGTCTGGCGTGGCGGCGTTGGCGGCGTTGGCGGCGCTGTCATAGCGGTGGCAACTCTCGCAACCGGCGGACTTGGCCAGCGCCTGCGCCTCGCTCTGGCGTGCCGGCGCGGGGGGCGCGCTCGCGACCGGCACGGCGGCTGCCGCCTTTGGCGCCGATTCGGAATGGGCGACACCCAGGTGCAGCGCCGCCCACGCACCGGCAGCCAGCAACAGGGATGCTCCCAGGAACATGCGGCGCCAGGTCGAATGCATTGCCATCTCAGTTGCTCCACCGCGTGGCGCGCGACCCACGACGCATGAAACCCGGACGCGCTGCAGCGGTCCGTCTTCGGCTCTGTGCGGACCAACGTTGATGGGTTTGATCCGGCGTTGTGCGCGGGCCGCGTTTTTGCACGCGGGCTGCGAAGGCCCGTGGGGCCAACGCGCTGCGCGCCTCTGTGGCGCCTAGGAGCGCAGGGTTTGCGCCCAGCGCGAAGCGCGTTCGTCATCATTCTCATCGCGCCTGTCTGAACGGAGCGCCCGCAGGGCGCGCAGTGAGTTGCGCGATGCGGGCGCAAG
>JAYUQC010000196.1:0-3154 GCA_043759735.1 Rhodoferax sp. | reverse complement strand
TTCCCAAGGGCGAATTGCGCAATGCGCAGCATGGAGGATGCCTGATGAGCGCCGCCGGGCCGTTCCCAAGGGCGAATTGCGCAATGCGCAGCATGGAGCATGCCTGATGAGCCTGAATCTGGATCCACGCCAACGGGCGATGCTGGCAGAAATGAAGGTGCCGGTATGGTGGCCGTTGGCCGACTTTGCCGACGTGGGCGCCGCGCCGCCGATCGCAGCGCCTGCGACGGGCGGTGTCGATCTGTCCGTCGCGCAACCTGCGCCGGTCCGCCTTGCCCGCCCCGCCGGCGCGGCCGGGGCCGCTGCCGTTGCAGCGCTCGTGCAACAGGCCGCGCAACCACTGGCGCCGACGACGGCGGCATCGGATATCGACCAGATGGACTGGGCGCAGCTGCGCCAGGCCGTTGCGGGCTGTACCGCCTGTGGCCTGTGCGAAGGGCGCAAGGCCGCCGTTTTTTCGATAGATCCCGCGCCCGTCCAGGCCGACTGGTTGATCGTCGGCGAGCCGCCCGACGAGCAGGAGGAACGTGCCGGCACGCCCTTTGTCGGTCCGGCCGGCCAGTTGCTGGACAACATGCTGCATGCCGTGCAGTGCACGCGCCATGGGCAGGCAAGCGCCGGTGCCCGGCTCAGCTCGGTGGTGAAATGCCGCCCGGCCGCGGTACGCAATCCGGGTGCTGACGAACTGGTCCGCTGTGCGCGCTACCTGCAGCGCGAGATCGCGCTGACACGGCCGCGGGTCATCGTGGCGATGGGCCGGTTCGCCGCCATGTCGCTGTTGGCGCGGGATTATCCGCAAGTATTGCAGCAGCCGTTTGGCCAGTTGCGCGGCAAGGTCTACCACTACTTCGGGCTGCCCGTCATCGTCACCTACCATCCATCCAAACTACTGCGCGCGCCGCTGGAGAAAGCCAATGCCTGGGCCGATCTGTGCCTGGCGCGCGCGCAGATGCAAACATCGCCTGCATCCGTATGAACTTCATCGACAAACTCGCCCTGGCCGAAAGCCGCAACAGCTCCCTGCTGTGCGTGGGCCTGGACCCGGAACCAGCCCGATTCCCGGACACGCTGCGCGGCGACGCCAGCAAGATCTTCGACTTCTGCGCCGCAATCGTCGACGCCACCGCCGATCTGGTGCTGGCCTTCAAGCCGCAGATTGCCTATTTCGCGGCGCACCGCGCCGAGGCGCAACTCGAGCAACTGATGGCCCACATGCGCCGCTGCGCGCCCGACGTACCGGTCATCCTGGACGCCAAGCGCGGCGACATCGGCGCCACCGCCGAGCAATACGCGATCGAGGCGTTCGAGCGTTACGGCGCCGATGCGGTGACGCTGTCGCCGTTCATGGGTTTCGATTCGGTTCAACCCTACCTCAAGCGCCACGACAAAGGAGCCTTTTTGTTGTGCCGCACCTCGAATCCGGGGGGCGGCGACCTGCAGAACCAGCGCCTGGCCGGCGTCGACGGCAAGCCCCTTTTGTACGAGCATATTGCGCGGCTGGCACAGGGCCTGTGGAACACCAACGGCCAGCTCGGCCTGGTGGTGGGCGCCACCTACCCGGCCGAGATTGCCCGTGTGCGCGAACTGGCACCGACCCTGCCCATGTTGATTCCCGGTGTCGGCGCCCAGGGCGGCGACGCGGCCAGCACGGTGCGCGCCGGCTGGCGGGGCGCCAACGGGCGCAGCACCGGGCCGATCGTGGTGAACTCGTCGCGCGCCATTCTGTATGCCTCGGCGGGTGCCGATTTCGCGGCCGCTGCGCGCAACGAGGCGCGGCGCACGCGTGATGTGTTGCAGGCCGCGTGTGGCTGAACAAGCCCTGGCTCCCCGTAGCGCGCAGCCGCCGGCCGTCGCCCCCGCGGCCACTTTTTTCGCGTAGCTTCGCCCTGGGCTGGCCGAACAAGCGCGCGTGACGGCCGGTGGCTATCATGGTGCTGGCGCGGCGCATGGCCTGCCGCGACCTAACCATGGAGTGTGGGCATGCAGCAGCAGGAACAACAACCCAGCGTGTTTCCCGACGCCATCACCTGGGAAAACGAGGGCAGCAGCCGGATCCCGTTTGGTGTCTACACCAGCGAGCAGTTGCACAAGCGTGAGCTCGATCGTTTCTTCTACCGCGGTCACTGGAACTATGTCGGCCTGGAGGCCGAGATCCCCAACCCGGGCGATTTCAAGCGCACCGTTGTCGGAGAGCGCTCGGTCATCCTGGTGCGCGACAAGGCGGGTGCGGTGCACGTGGTCGAGAACGTCTGCGCGCACCGCGGCATGCAGTTCTGCCGCGAGCGCCATGGCAACCGCAGCGAGTTCATCTGTCCCTACCACCAGTGGAGCTACACCTTGTCGGGTGAGCTTCAGGGCGTGCCGTTTCGCCGCGGCGTGCGCCAGGACGGCAAGGTCAACGGCGGTATGCCGGCCGATTTCGACCTGAAGCAGAACGGCCTGACGCAACTCAAGGTGGCCTGCCGTGGCGGCGTCGTGTTTGCCTCGTTCGACCACGCTGTCGAGTCGCTGGAAGACTTCATGGGGCCAGTCATCCTGGGCTATTTCGACCGCCTGTTCAACGGCCGCAAGCTGAAGGTACTGGGTTACAACCGCCAGCGCATACCGGGCAACTGGAAACTGATGCAGGAAAACATCAAGGACCCTTACCACCCGGGCCTGCTGCACACCTGGTTCGTGACCTTCGGCCTGTGGCGTGCCGATAACAAGTCGGAGCTGAAGATGGACCGCCACCACCGTCACGCCGCGATGATCTCCACGCGGGGTCAGGCCGGCGCCGCCGCCCAGGTGACGCAGGTGTCGAGCTACAAGGAGGGCATGCAACTGCATGATGACCGTTTCCTGGATATCGTGCCCGAACCCTGGTGGGGTGGCCCGACCGCGGTGATGACGACGCTGTTCCCCAGTGTGATCCTGCAGCAGCAGGTGAACAGCGTGTCAACGCGCCATATCCAGCCGGACGGTCACGGCGCGTTCAATTTCGAGTGGACCCATTTCGGATTCGAGGACGACGATGACGCGATGACGAAGCGGCGCCTGCGCCAGGCCAATCTGTTCGGCCCGGCCGGTTTTGTCTCGGCCGACGATGGCGAGGTGATCGAGTTCTCGCAGCGCGGCGTTGAGAGCAAGCCGGTACACCGCACCCTGGCGGAAC
>JAYUQC010000195.1:0-24576 GCA_043759735.1 Rhodoferax sp. | reverse complement strand
CATGCCCCAAACGGGATTTCTGAAGCCGCGTATTGTCGACGTTCAAAACCTTTCGCCGAACCACGCCCGCGTGACGATGGAGCCTTTCGAGCGCGGCTACGGGCATACGCTCGGTAACGCGCTGCGCCGCGTACTGCTTTCCTCCATGCCGGGCTACGCCCCGACGGAGGTGCAAATCGCCGGTGTGGTGCACGAGTATTCCACGCTCGACGGGGTACGCGAGGACGTAGTCGACATCCTGCTCAACCTGAAAGGCGTAGTGTTCCGCCTCCACAATCGCGCCGAGGCGATCCTCGCGCTCAAGAAGAAGGGCGGCGAGGGCAACGGCGCGGTCACGGCGGCCGACATCGAGCCGGCGCACGACGTCGAGATCATCAACCCCGACCACGTCATCGCGCACCTTTCGCACGGCGGCAAGCTCGACATGCAGATCAAGGTCGAGAAGGGCCGCGGCTACGTGCCGGGCACAATGCGCCGCTATGCCGACGAGCCGACCAAGTCGATCGGCCGGATCGTGCTGGATGCTTCTTTCTCTCCGGTCAAGCGCGTGAGCTACACGGTTGAAAGCGCCCGCGTCGAGCAGCGGACCGACCTGGACAAGCTGGTCGTCGAGATCGAGACCAATGGCGCCATCTCGGCTGAAGACGCGGTGCGCGCTTCGGCCAAGGTTCTGGTCGAGCAACTGGCGGTGTTCGCCCAGCTCGAGGGCAGCGAACTGGCGGCATTCGATGCGCCGGCGCCGCGCGGCAATACGCAGTTCGATCCGATCCTGTTGCGCCCGGTGGACGAACTGGAGCTGACGGTACGCTCGGCCAACTGCCTCAAAGCCGAGAACATCTATTACATCGGTGACCTGATCCAGCGTACCGAGAACGAGCTGCTCAAGACCCCGAACCTGGGCCGCAAGTCGCTCAACGAAATCAAGGAAGTGCTTGCCTCGCGAGGCTTGACTCTGGGCATGAAGCTCGAGAGCTGGCCACCGGCGGCACTGGAAAAGCGTTAATTGCACCGGCCCGCAAGGGTCCGTGTGTGCCACGGCAGTACCTGATACGGCTAGCCACTCATAAAGAAGCAAAAGGAAAACACCATGCGTCACGGACACGGACTTCGCAAACTCAATCGCACCAGCTCGCACCGGCTGGCGATGCTGCAAAACATGATGAACTCGCTCATCGCGCACGAGGCCATCAAGACGACCTTGCCCAAGGCCAAGGAACTGCGTCGCGTCATCGAACCGATGATCACCCTGGCCAAGGTCGCGACTGTCGCCAATCGCCGTCTGGCGTTCGACCGTCTGCGCGACCGTGACAGCGTCACCAAGCTGTTCGACGTGCTGGGTCCGCGCTACCTGGCGCGCCCGGGTGGCTACACCCGTATTCTGAAAATGGGCTTTCGCGTTGGCGACAATGCGCCCATGGCGTTCGTCGAACTGGTCGATCGTCCCGAAGTTGCAGAAGAATTGGTGGAAGACGCCGATAAGGTCGAATGATCGTCTATACTCCCAGATTACCGCGCGATGGAGCAGCCTGGTAGCTCGTTGGGCTCATAACCCAAAGGTCGCAAGTTCAAATCTTGCTCGCGCAACCAAACAGTCAGCCGTAGAAGCTGCGAACAAAACGCCCGCTAATTTAGCGGGCGTTTTGTTTGTCGGCCTGCGCCAAGCCATGATTTCTGCTCATGGACGGCGGGCCTAAACATCGGGCCACTCGGCACTGCGATTGCCCTGATACTCGCCCCATCGTCAATTGCAGATGGCAGGAGCGGTATCCATGACCGAAGGCGCAGCAGCAGTTTCTCCCGCACCCGGGCGTCGGCGCGCGGGTGGCCGTGGCACCGGCGTCGCCCGCGCTGCAGTGTCGACCACCAAATACCGTAGCCTGAAACACCGTTTTCCCCCAACGCCCGTGGTGTCGGAAGACGAACTGGAGGCGATACACGATACCTCGCTGACCATCCTGCAAGAGATGGGCATGGACTTCATGCACCCGGGCGCGCGCGCGATCCTCAAAAAGGCCGGCGCCGAGGTGCGCGAAGGATCCGAGCGGGTGCGCTTCGACCGCAACCTGATTCTGCAAACCATCAAGACCTGCCCGTCCGAGTTCACGCTGCATGCGCGCAACCCGCAGCGCAATGTGCCGATCGGCGGCAAGAACCTGGCCTTTGCGCAGGTTGCCAGCCCACCCAATTGTTCGGATCTGCAAGGTGGACGCCGGGCCGGCAACCAGGTCGATTTCCGCAACATGGTGCGGCTGGCGCAGCGCTACGACATCGTGCATGCCAGCGGCGGCTATCCGGTCGAGCCGGTCGATATCCACGCTTCGGTGCGGCATCTCGATTGCCTGTCCGACATTGCCAAGCTCACCGACAAGCCGTTCCATGTCTATTCGCTGGGTCAGGAGCGCAACCAGGATGGACTGGAGATTGCGCGGATTGCGCGCGGCATCAGCCGGGAACAGATGGAGGCCGAGCCGTCGCTGTTTTCGATCATCAACAGTTCGTCGCCGCTGCGGCTCGACACCCCGATGCTCCAAGGCATCATCGAGATGTCGTCGCGCAACCAGATCATCATGCTGACGCCGTTCACTCTCGCCGGTGCCATGGCGCCGGTGACGATTGCCGGCGCATTGGCGCAGCAGAACGCCGAGGCTCTGGCGGGCATTGCCTTCACCCAGATGGTGCGTCCCGGTGCTCCGGTGGTGTACGGCGGCTTCACGTCCAACGTGGACATGAAGACCGGCGCACCGGCCTTCGGCACGCCCGAATACATGAAGGCCGTGCTGGCTGGCGGGCAGTTGTGCCGCAAGTACGGCATTCCGTACCGCACCTCCAATGTTTGCGCCGCCAACACGGTTGACGCGCAGGCGGCCTACGAGTCTGTGTTCTCGCTATGGGCGGTGATCCAGGGCGGCGGCAATTTCATCATGCACTCGGCGGGATGGATGGAGGGCGGGCTGACCTGCTCGTTCGAGAAGTTCATCGTCGACGTGGACCTGCTGCAGATGGTGGCCGAGTTCCTGACGCCGCTCGATGTCAGTCCGGCCGGGCTGGGCCTGGAGGCGGTGCGCGAGGTGGGTCCGGGCGGGCATTATTTCGGTACCGCCCATACGCTGGAACGGTTCGAGACCGCGTTCTATTCGCCGATCATCTCGGACTGGAGGAACTTCGAGACCTGGCAGGAAGCCGGCAGCCCGACCGCATTTCAGAAGGCCAACGCGGTCTGGCAGAAAGAACTCGCTGCATACGAACGGCCGCCGATGGACCCCGCGATCGAAGAGGAACTCGATGCGTTCGTGGCGCGGCGCAAGCAAGAAGGCGGAGCCCCGACCGATTTTTGACCACCGCAGCCGAGCGGGCCATCCGTGCCCGGTACGGCTCTGCGCGTCATTATCATGGCGTATCGTTCGAAAATCCTGGGCCGACATGGTGCAGTCCAGGGCAAAACTGAAAGACGTTGAATCGTGAAGACAACAGCACAAGTGGTGGTGATAGGCGGCGGCGTTGTGGGCTGTTCGGTCCTGTACCACCTGACCAAGAAGGGCTGGAAGGACGTGTTGCTGCTCGAGCGCGATCAGCTCACATCCGGCTCCACATGGCATGCGGCGGGCGGCTTCCACACGCTCAATGGCGACCCCAACGTGGCGATGCTCCAAAGCTACACCGTCGGTCTGTACAAGGAGCTCGAAGAGATATCCGGCCAGTCCTGCGGCCTGCATCTGTCGGCCGGCATCATGCTCGCCGACACACCCGAGCGCATGGAATTCCTCAAGACCACGGTGGCCAAGGGACGCTACCTGGGCATGACAACCGAGATCATCTCGGTATCCGAGGCGAAGAATTACTTCCCGTTCATCGAGGAGCAGCATTTCATCGGCGCCCTGCTCGATCCCAACGAAGGCCACCTCGACCCTTCCGGTACCACCTATGCGTATGCCAAGGCGGCCAGGCTCGGGGGCGCGACGATCGAGGTGCAGACCAAGGTGGAGAGTCTGGAGCAAAAGTCCGATGGCGGCTGGCGCGTCGTCACCAACAAGGGCGTGGTCGAGTGCGAGCATGTCGTCAACGCCGGCGGCCTGTGGGCGCGCGAGGTCGGCCGCATGGTGGGCATCGAGTTGCCGGTGCTGGCCATGGAACACATGTACCTGGTCACCGACGAGATCCCGGAGGTGGTCGCCTACAACAAGCAGGCGGGCAAGGAGATCGGCCATGTGATCGATTTCGGCGCCGAGTGTTACCTGCGCCAGGAAGGCAAGGGCATCGTGCTCGGCGCCTATGAAAAAGCCTGCGTGCCGTGGTCGCCCAAGGAGACACCCTGGAGTTTTGGGCAGGAACTGCTGCAACCCGACCTGGACCGCATTGCGCCGTCGCTGGAGGTGGCGTTCCGGCACTTCCCGAAATTGGAGAACGTGGGCATCAAGCGCGTCATCAATGGGCCTTTCACCTTTGCGCCGGATGGCAATCCGCTGGTCGGCCCGGTGCGTGGGCGCACCAACTTCTGGTCTGCCTGCGGTGTCATGGCGGGCTTCAGCCAGGGCGGCGGCGTCGGCCTGGCCCTGTCGAACTGGATGGTGGACGGCGACCCGGGCTTTGATATCTGGGGCATGGACGTCGCGCGCTATGGCGACTGGGCCACCCGCACCTACACCAACGCCAAGGTGCGGGAGAACTATGCGCGCCGCTTCAGCATCCGGTTCCCGAACGAGGAACTTCCCGCCGCCCGGCCGCTGCAGACCACGCCGCTGTACGACACCATGATTGCGCAAGGCGCGGTGATGGGCGATTCCTGGGGCATGGAGACGCCGCTGTGGTTCGCGCCCAAGGGCAGCGAGGCCAAGGACATCGTGTCGTTCCGCCGCTCCAATGACTTCGAACCGATCAAGGCTGAATGCAAGGCGGTGCGCGAGGCAGTTGGCGTGACCGAAATCGCGAACTTTGCCAAATACGAAATCACAGGTGCGGGCGCCGAGGCCTGGCTGTTGCACATGATGACCAACACCATGCCCAGACAGGGTCGCATCATGCTGACACCGATGTTGAACCCGCAGGGCAGGATCATCGGCGACTTCACGGTCGCCAAGGCCGCCGACGCTCGCTACATGATGTGGGGTTCGAGCCAGGCGCAGATCTACCACATGCGCTGGTTCGAGCAACACCTGCCCCAGGACGGGTCGGTGCGGGTCGAGGCGCTGGGAATGAAACTCATCGGCCTGTCGATCGCCGGTCCGAAATCGCGCGAACTGCTGCAGCGGCTGACCGACGACGACATGTCGAATGCGGCGTTCAGGTTCATGGACTACCGCGAGATGGAGGTGGCCACGGTGCGGGCCAAGGTCAACCGCGTGACCTACACCGGTGACCTTGGTTACGAGATCTGGGTTGCGCCCGAGTACCAGCGCCGGCTCTACCAGAGCATCCTGGATGCCGGCGCCGACCTTGGCCTGAAGAACTTCGGCATGCGCGCCTTGTTGTGCCTGCGGCTGGAAAAACACTTCGGCACCTGGTTCCGCGAATTCCGGCCAATCTACGGCCCGTTCGAGGCCGGGCTGGACCGCTTCATCAAGCTCGACAAGCCCGATTTCATCGGCAAGGCGGCGGCAGTGCACGAAAAGCAACAGGGACCGAAGCGCACCCGCGTCTGCATGGTCGTCGATGCCGTCGATACCGATGTGATGGGCGACGAACCGATCTGGGTCGACGGCAAGGTCGTGGGATGGGTCACGTCGGGCGGTTTTGGCCACTGGGTCGACCAGTCCCTGGCGCAGGGCTATATTCCGACCGAACTGGTCAAGCCGGGAATGCAGATGGAAATCGAGATCCTGGGTGAACGCATTCCCGCGCGGCTGCAGTCGGAACCCCCGTTCGATCCGGAAGCGAAACGCATGAGGATGTAGGCATGGCCCAGCGCTATTCGGCCTGGTCGCTGTTCAAGAACGCCCTGGGCGGTCACCAGGCGTGGGAACGCGCCTGGCGCGACCCGAAACCGAAAAAGACCTATGACGTGGTCATCATCGGCGGCGGTGGCCATGGCCTGGCGACCGCGTATTACCTGGCGCGCAATCACGGCCTGCGCAATATCGCAATCCTGGAGAAGGGGGCCATCGGTTCCGGCAACGTAGGACGCAACACCACGATCGTGCGCTCCAACTACATGATGCAGGAGAACACGGCGTTCTACGAGCACTCGATGTCCCTGTGGCGCGACCTGTCGCAGGACCTCAACTACAACGTGATGTTCTCGCCGCGTGGCTACCTGTTCGCGGCCTGTTCGCAGGCCGCGCTGGACGGCCTGGTTCGCCGCGCCAACACGATGCGCCTGAACGGCATCCGGGCCGAAATTCTGACCCGCGAAGAGGTGCGCAAGGAGGCGCCCTACCTGGATTTTTCATCCCAGGCGCGATTCCCGATCTACGGCGGCATGTTGCAGCCCGATGCCGGCACCGCGCGCCACGACGCGGTGGCCTGGGGTTATGCCCGCGCTGCCGACCAGCTCGGGGTGGACATCATCCAGAACTGCGAAGTGCTGGACTACATCTGGGCGGGTGAACGCATCGTTGGCGTCAAGACCACCCGCGGCGACATCGGTGCCGAGAAGACCGCGGTGGCAGTGGCGGGGCATACCTCGGTACTGGCGCAAAAGGCGGGCCTGCGCCTGCCGATCGAAAGCCATGTGCTGCAGGCCTTTGTCACCGAATCGATCAAGCCGGTGGTGCACCATGTGGTGGTGTGGTCGGCGACCTATTTTTATGTGTCGCAATCCGACAAGGGCGGCCTGGTGTTTGGCGGCCATATCGATCGCTACAACAGCTATGCGCAGCGCGGCAACCTGCCCAATATCGCGGAAACCACGCAGGGCCTGGCCAGCCTGATACCCTTCGCGTCGAGGCTGCGCCTGCTGCGCCACTGGGGTGGCATCATGGACATGACGCCGGACGGCAGCCCCTTCATCACGACGACGCCGGTGCCGGGGCTTTACTTGAATGGCGGTTGGTGTTACGGCGGTTTCAAGGCCACGCCGGCATCGGGCTGGTGCTTCGCGCACACCATCGCGCACAACCGGGCGCACCCGCTCAATGCCGGTTTCACGATGGACCGTTTCGCCCAGGGCCGGGCTATCGATGAGGCCGGCTACGGCCCCTACAACCATCTGCAATAGGCGGCACGCGATGCTCAGAATTCACTGCCCCTATTGCGGCGAACGCGACCACGACGAGTTCAGCTATTTCGGCGATGCGACCAAGGTCTACCCGCCGCTCGGCGCCGAGCACCACGACGCCTGGGTCGAGGCGGTTTACATGCGCGACAACCCCAAGGGCGAACACCTGGAATTCTGGCAACACACGTTGGCCTGCCGGCGCTGGCTGGTGGTAAAGCGCCATACCGTGACGCACGACATCCTGGCCGTGATGCCGGCGCGCGAGAGGTCCGTCGCATGAAGGGCGTATTGCCCAGTGCGCAGCATGAAGGTTGCATGATGAGCGCCGCGGCAACCGAAGCGGGCGCATTCCGATTGGCCGCTGGCGGGCGGGTCGACCGCGCGCGGCCGATCACGCTGTCGCATGATGGACAGTTCATGACCGGCCTTGCCGGCGACAGCGTGGCTGCCACGCTGCTGGCGCATGGCAAGCATCTGGTGGCACGCTCGTTCAAGTACCACCGTCCGCGCGGCATCCTGGCCGCCGGCGTCGAAGAGCCCAATGCCCTGCTCACCGTGGGCAATGGCGCGCGCCGCGAACCCAATATTGCGGCCACGGTGCTCGAGTTGCACGAGGGCTTGCAGACGCGGACCCAGAACGCCTGGCCGTCGGTCGGTTTCGACCTGATGGCCGTCAACGGCCTGCTCGCGCCGGTGTTCGTGGCCGGCTTCTATTACAAGACCTTCATGGGGCCCACCCGCAAGGCCTGGATGTTCTACGAGCATTTCATCCGCAAGGCTGCGGGCCTGGGCGAGGCAACGACCAAGGCCGATCCGGACCGTTACGATTGCCACCACGCTTTTGCCGATGTGCTGGTCGTGGGCACGGGGCCGGCCGGCCTGGTCGCCGCGCTCGGCGCGGCGCGCGCCGGGCTGGACATCGTACTGGTCGAGCAGGATGTCCTGCCTGGCGGATCACTGCTCGGGCAAGCAACCGACAGTGCATCGGCGCAATGGCTGGCGCAGATACTGGACGACCTGCAGGCCACCGGCCGGGTCCGGCTGTTGACCCGGTCCACCGCATTCGGCCTGTACGACGGCAATACGGTTGGCGTCGTGGAACGTTCCGAGCCCGGTGTTGCCGACGCATCGCGCGGCATGCCGCGCCAGCGCCTGCACATCGTGCGCGCGACCCACGTGGTCATGGCCTGCGGCGCACTGGAGCGCCCGCTGGTGTTTGCCGGCAACGACCTGCCGGGCGTGATGCTTGCTGGCGCTGTCGGAATCTATGTCAACCGTTATGCCGTGTTGCCGGGTCGCACGGCGGTCTTTGCACTCAACAACGATGCGGCCTACATGAGCGCGGTCGCTTTGGCCAAGGCCGGCGCGTCGGTGTGCATTGCCGATCTGCGTCCGCAGGTCGGCAACGCCGTGCTGCAGCAGGCGCAGGCTGCGGGCATCGAGGTGCGCCTGGCTACTGCCGTGGCGCGCGCGCACGGCGGACAACGTGTCGGCCGCTGCACCCTGGTGCCCTACGACATGGCCCAGGGCACTGCCAGCGGTCCGGGCACCGCGCTGAATGTGGACCTGATCGCGATGTCCGGGGGCTGGACGCCCAGCGTGCACCTGAGTTCGCACCGCGACATCAAGCCGGTATATCGCCCGGACCTCGCGGGATTTGTACCTGGCGGGTTCGACAAGAACCAATTCGGCGCCGGCGCCATGGTCGGTAGCCAGAACCTGCACGCGGCGCTGCACAGTGGCTGGCAGGCCGCACAGCAGCTTGCCGCCAACAGCGGCAGCAACGTCGACGCCATATGCCCCGCGGCGCCCGTACACGAGACGGCAGCGTCAATGGCGTTCACTGCCGTGCCTCCTATTCTTTTGCCCAGGCGCCGGGGTAAGGCCTTCGTCGATTTTCAGAACGACGTGACGGTGGACGACATCGCGTTGGCGCACCGCGAGGGCTACCGCTCGGTGGAGCACCTCAAGCGCTACACCACGCTGGGAATGGGCACCGACCAAGGCAAGACGTCTAACCTCAACGCGCTGGCGATCATGGCGGCCAAACGCGAACTGGGTCTGGACGCAGTCGGCACCACCACCTTCCGCCCGCCCTACACACCGGTGACCATCGGTGCGCTGGCTGGGCGCAGCGTGCGCAGCCACCTGGCGGCGGTGCGGCGCACCGCGATGCACGATTGGCATCTGGCCAACGGCGCTGACATGATGGAAGCGGGCGCCTGGAAGCGGCCACTCTGGTACCACGGCCACGGCGCCAACCTGTCCGAAGCCTACAAGGCCGAGATGGCCTTCGTGCGCGAACAGGTCGGCATCGCCGATGTGTCCACGCTGGGAAAGATCGATGTACAGGGCCCGGATGCGGCCGAGTTCCTGAACCGGGTCTACGTGAACGGCTTTGCCAAGCTGCCGGTGGGCAAGGCGCGCTACGGCTTCATGCTGCGCGAAGACGGCATCGTGATGGACGATGGCACCACCAGCCGCATTGCCGAAACCGAGTTTTTCATGACCACCACCACCGCGCAGGCGGCCAAGGTCATGAGCCACCTGGAGTTCCTGCTGCAGGTGGTGTGGCCGGAGCTGCGGGTCACGGTGGCGTCGGTGTCGGACCAGTGGGCGGCGATGAGCATGGCCGGTCCGAAGTCACGCGAGGTGCTCCAGGCCGCGTTCCCTGATATCGACTGCAGCAATGACACAATACCGCACATGGGCCTGCTGGACGCGATCGGCAGCGGGCCCTTGGCCGGCGTGCCGCTGCGCATCATCCGGCTGACCTTCTCCGGCGAACGGGCCTTTGAGGTCTATACGCATACGCACCATGGCCGCCAGGTCTGGGACCACCTGCTGCAAGTGGGCAAGGCCTGGAACCTGCGTCCCTACGGCCTGGAGGCGCTGGGCTCGCTGCGGATCGAAAAAGGCCATGTGGTCGGCTCCGAGATGGACGGCCGCACCACCCTGGGCGACATGGGCATGGGCCGCATGGCCAGTACGCTCAAACCGTATTGGGGCGGCGCGCTGCAGACCAGCGAGAACCTGGCGCGGATGGATAGGCCGACACTCGTCGGGCTCGAAGCGGTCGACGCGAACCAGCCGCCGAACAACGGCGCGATCCTGTTTTTCGCGAACGATACCATCCAGGGCCATGGGCGTGGCCATGTCACCTCCACGACCTATTCGAAGTCCGTTGGCAAAGCGATTGCGCTCGGGCTGCTGCAAGGGGGCCTGCGCCATGTCGGCCAGGAGGTGATCGCCGCCTCGCCAGTGCATGGCCGCCAGTATCGGCTGCGGGTGGTGGACCCGTGTTTCCTGGACCAGGACGGAGAGCGCTACCGTGTCTGAGTCGCCGGCACCCATCGAGTCCCGGCACCGCAGCCCGTTCGAAGGCCACAAGGCCGGTGAGCAACCGACGGCATCCGGTCAGGTCGGTGTTCGACTGCATGCCGATACCGTGCCGGGCCTGCTGCTGATCTCGACCTGGCCCTCGGGCAGCATCGCCTTGCGCAACGTGATGGCCAAAACCCTGGGCGCCGCGGCACCAGCACGTTGCGGCCAGGTGGCGCAGGTCCAGGCCGGCGTGCTGATGTGCACCGGCCCGGAAGAATATCTGCTGCTGACGTCGCCCGGTCCCAGCCGATTGCAGGAACTGCGCGGCCATATCCCGGCGCACCTCGGTTCGGTGACCGACCTGGGCCATGCGCGTTGCCGTATCCAAATCGACGGCGCGCATTGCCGCGACACGCTGTCCAAGCTGTTCGCGCTCGACCTGCGCGAGGCCGCATGGCCGGTTGGCGAATTGCGCCAGACCGGCCACCACCATGTGCCGTGCACCGCGCTGCGACGGGGTATGGACAGTTTCGATCTGCTGGTGTTCAGCACCTATGCGTTCGACCAGTTGGCGACGCTGCGCGATGCGGCGCTGGAGTATGGTGTAGGACTGCGATTGGGGGCCGGGCCGCCCGTCTGAGCCTTCTCTTGCAACATCGCGCGCTGGCGGCGACACTGACTGCCCATGCCCGCCACCTCCTGGGACACCATCATCGTCGGCGCCGGCTCTGCCGGATGTGTGCTGGCGGACCGCCTGACGCGCGACCGGAACCATTCGGTATTGCTGCTGGAAGCTGGCGGCACTGACCGGAGGCTCTGGGTGAAGTTGCCGATCGGTTATGCGCGCACCTTCCGCGACCCGCGGGTGAACTGGATGTACCAGACCGAACCCGAAGCGGGCCTGGGCGGGCGCAGTTCCTACTGGCCACGCGGAAAGATCGTGGGCGGGTCGGGATCTATCAACGCCATGGCCTATGTGCGGGGTTTGCCACAGGATTTTGACGACTGGTGCGCGCTCGGCAATCCGGGCTGGGGCTGGCGCGACGTGTTGCCGTATTTTCTGCGCGCGCAAGACCATTCCGATGGCGCCGGTGAACTGCGCGGCGTGGGTGGTCCGATGCGGGTCGAGCGGATCGACCAGCAGGTGCATCCCTTGTGCGCGCGATTCCTGGCCGCCGCACAGGCGCTGGGTTTTCCGCAGACGGACGACTTCAACGGGCCGGCGATGCTCGGTGTCGGCATCTACCAGATCACGACGCGTGGGGGCTGGCGCGAATCCACGGCCCGTGCTTATCTGCATCGCGCGCGCCATCGCGGCAACCTGGAGCTGCAGATGCATTCCCACGCGCAACGGGTGTTGATGATGGACCGGCGCGCGGTGGGTGTCGAATACCGCCAGCACGGCCAGGTAGTGCAGGCGCAGGCACGGCGCGAGGTCATCCTGTGCGGCGGTGCGATCAACTCACCGCAGTTGCTGCAACTCTCGGGTATCGGCGATGTGGCCCTGCTCGCGCACCACGGCATTCCGGTCGCGGTCGAACTGCCGATGGTGGGGTACGGGTTGCAGGACCATCTGCACATCACCCACCTATACCGCTCGCGCGTGCCGACGCTCAACTGCGAGCTGGGGTCATGGACCGGCAGGCTCCGCGCGGCCCTGCAGTTTGCGTTGCAGCGCCGTGGCCCGCTCTCGATGAGCGTGAACCAGGCCGGCGGTTTCGTGCCGGCAACGCCGGGCGCGCGCGTGCCGCAGCTGCAGCTGTACTTCAACCCGGCCAGTTATGCGACGCGCGACGCGGGGCGGCGAAGGCAACTGAATCCGGATCCTTTTCCCGGTTTCTCGATGTCGGTGCACAGTTGCCGGCCGACCAGCCGGGGCCATGTGGCGATCGCCTCCGGCGACCCGATGGAGCCACCCCGCATCGTGCCAAATTACCTGTCCACCGACCTGGACCTGGCGCAGGCTCAGGCCGGTGCCCGGCTGTTGCGCCGGCTGGCGGGCGCCGGGCCGCTGCGCGATGTGATCGCGTCGGAGACCCGACCCGGCGCGAGCTGCCAGGGTGATGAGGCATTGCTGGCAGACTTTCGCGCTCGCGCCGACACCATCTTCCATCCCGTTGGAACCTGTGCCATGGGGCCTTCAGCACAGTCCTCGGTCGTCGACAGCCGGCTGCGGGTGCATGGAACACGGGGCCTGCGGGTTGTCGACGCATCGGTGTTTCCGTGCATCACCTCGGGCAACACCAACGCGCCAACCATCATGGTGGCGGAGAAGGCCGCGCAGATGGTGCTGGAGGATTCCGCACACCGCCCATGACGCGCGGCTGACGTGATGCCAGCCGGACGGGCGCGCGCGGTGGGCATCCCTGCCGGCTGGCGCACTGCCTGGCGCAGAGGGTGTTGTGGCTGCCAGCCCGGCCCGCCAAGCGACGTCAACCGGCCTGGACTTGCACCAGACAGTCGTAGAAGGTCGGCGCCCGCCCCAGATCCGTCAGTTTCTGGTTGGTCAGTTCGTTCACATTCTTGCCGTCCATGCCGAACTTGCGCCACCAGACGCCCAGGCCATTGACGACGCCTGGCCGCGCCCTGCGCGAAATGTCCATCTTGCAGCGGTATTCGCCCCGGTCGTTGAACACGCGCACTGTCGTGCCCGACGCGAGACCACGCGCGGCGGCGTCTGCAGGATGCATCTCCAGCAGCGGTTCGCCCTCGATGTCGCGCAGACTGGTGACGTTGACAAAGCTCGAATTCAGGAAGTTGCGCGCCGGCGGCGAGATCATCGCCAGCGGGTAGTCGGGTGAAGAACCCGGCGTTTCGTAATTCGGCAGATGGTCGGGTAATCCGTCCTGGCCGCCATCTGCCAGGCGCTGGCTGAAAAACTCACATTTGCCCGACGCGCTGGGGAAGTCGCCATGGGCAAACGGAGCCTCGGGCAGGCGCAGTGGGGCAAAGCCGTTCGCCAGCAACTCGTCGAAATCGATACGTTCGCCGTAGGCCGTGTGGCACAGCGCCTCGTCGCTGTCCTGGAAACAGGGCTCGGTGTAACCCATCCGGCGCGCCAGTTCGCGAAATATCTGCGTGTTCGGCTGCGCCTGGCCCAGCGGCGCGATCGCCGGCCGGTTCAGTACCACGTCGGTATGGCCGTAACTGAGCAGGATGTCCCAGTGCTCGAGCTGCGTCGTGGCCGGCAGGATGTAGTCGGCGTAGTCGGCGGTGTCGGTCTGGAAATGCTCCAGTACCACGGTGAACAGGTCCTCGCGCGCGAACCCCTTCACCACCTGACCCGAGTCGGGTGCGACCGCCACCGGATTGCTGTTGTAGACGATCATGGCCTCGATCGCCGGACCGAAGGCCGCGCTGGCTGGCTGCAGCAGCGCATTACCGATCTGGACCATGTTGATGGTGCGGGCCGGCTTTCCCTGGCGCAGGTCGGGTCGTTCCAACGCGGCGCGCTGCACCGGAAACTGCCCGGAGCTGGACAGCAACACGCCGCCCGCGCGCTGGCGCCAGGCGCCGATCAGCGCCGGCAGGCTGACGACGGCGCGCATCGCATTGCCGCCGCCACGCACCCGCTGCATGCCGTAGTTGACGCGGATCGCAGCCGAGCCGTTGGTGCCACCGACACAGGCGCCGTAGTCGCGGGCCAGCGCGCGCACCTGCTCTGCCTCGATGCCGCACACGGCGGCCGTGCGTTCGGGTGTCCATTGCAGCGCGCGTTCGCGCATCGGCTCCCAGCCCAGCGTGTGCCGGGCGAGGTAGTCATGGTCCAGCCAGTCGTGGCAGATCAACTCGTGCATCAGGCCCAGCGCCAACGCGGCGTCGGTGCCGGGCATCAGCGCGATGTGTTCATGGCATTTGTCGGCGGTCTCGCTGCGCCGCGGGTCGATACAGATCAGTTTGGCGCCATTGCGCTTGGCCACTTGCGCATAGCGCCAGAAATGCAGGTTGCTGGCGATCGAGTTGCTGCCCCAGATCAGGATCAGCTTGGCCTCGGCGAAATATTCAACCCGCATGCCGACCTTGCCGCCCAGCGTGTGGAGCAGCGCCTCGCCGCCCGCGTTCGAGCAGATGGTGCGGTCCAGCAACGATGCACCGAGCTTGTTGAAGAAACGCCCGGCAATGCTTTCGCCTTGCACCAGTCCCATCGTGCCGGCATAGCTATAGGGCAATATGGCCTGCGCGGCGCCGGGGCCACGCGCTGCGATTTGCCGCAGTCGGGACGCGATGTCGTCCAGCGCGGTATCCCAGGTCACCGGCTCGAAACGGCCCTCACCCTTGGCCCCGACCCGCCGTTGCGGCTGCAGGATCCGCTGCGGGTGATAACTGCGCTCGGTGTAACGCGATACCTTGGTGCACAAGACGCCATCAGTCTGGCCATGCGCCGGGTTGCCCTGCACCTTGACGGCAATGCCGTCCTGCACGGTGGTGATGAAGGAGCACGTGTCGGGGCAGTCGTGCGGGCAACCACCCAGGACGGTAGTGGCGGTAGTGGCGTTCATGGTCGATTCCCTATGCGCTTTCAGTGGTGCGTCGGATGCTGCGCGCTGACAAGGACAAGCGCCGAACCCGGCCGAGCGGTAGACTTGTCGTCCAGGCGTTACCCAACGCCATCTTAGACCAACAATCCGTAGCGGCGCCGCTACCCATGCCATGGGCGGGGCGGTCGCTGCTGCCACATCGGGAGCCCTTGCATGAAAATCATCGATTCCATACTGACCCAGGCCGCGGCTATCGCCGACGTACGACGGGACATCCATGCCCACCCCGAGCTGTGTTTCCAGGAGGTGCGCACCGCCGATGTGGTCGCTGCCAAGCTGACCGAGTGGGGTATTCCCATCCTGCGCGGCATGGGAACCACGGGTGTCGTGGGCATCGTCCGGAACGGCACGTCCCAGCGCGCGGTCGGGCTGCGGGCCGACATGGATGCCTTGCCGATGCAGGAGTTCAACACCTTTGGCCATGCCAGTAAGCACGCCGGAAAGATGCACGCCTGCGGCCATGACGGCCATACCGCGATGCTGCTCGCTGCGGCGCAGCATTTTGCCAAGAACCGCAATTTCGACGGCACGGTCTACCTGATTTTTCAGCCGGCAGAAGAGGGTGGTGGTGGCGCACGCGAAATGATCAAGGACGGGCTGTTCGAGAAATTCGACATGGAGGCGGTGTTCGGCATGCACAACTGGCCGGGCTACCAGGTTGGCCAGTTCGCCGTCAGCGCCGGGCCGGTGATGGCGTCGAGCAACGAGTTCAAGATCCGCATCACCGGCAAGGGTGGTCACGCGGCGTTGCCGCACAATGGCATTGATCCGGTGCCGGTGGCGTGCCAGATGGTGCAGGCATTTCAAACCATCATCAGTCGCAACAAGAAGCCGATCGACGCCGGCGTGATCTCGGTCACGATGATCCATGCCGGCGAAGCCACCAATGTGATACCGGACTACTGCGAGATGCAGGGAACGGTGCGCACGTTCACGATCGAGGTGCTCGACCTGATCGAGAAACGCATGCAGGAGATCGCCGAGCACACCTGCGCGGCGTTTGGTACCCAATGCGCTTTCTCGTTCGCGCGCAACTACCCGCCCACCATCAACTCGGCGCCGGAGGCCGAGTTTGCGCGCAAGGTGATGCAGGACATTGTGGGAGCCGACAACGTCGTTGTGCAGGAACCCACCATGGGAGCCGAGGATTTTTCCTACATGCTGCAAGCCAAACCCGGTGCCTACTGTTTCATCGCCAATGGCGAGGGCGGGCATCGCGAAGCCGGCCATGGCGCCGGTCCGTGCATGTTGCACAACCCGAGTTACGACTTCAATGACGATCTGATTCCGCTCGGCGCAACCTATTGGGTGCGACTGGCCGAAGCGTGGCTGGCGCAAAAGCCATTGGTGGCCAAGCCATGATCGGCCTGGAGCAGGCGTTTTCGTCCAGTTATGCCCAGGCGCGCACGCGATTTCTCGAGGCTGCGGCGACAGCGGGCTTGCCGATCACGTCGTACGACCATCCGTTGAAAGGCCGTGATGGCGAGGCACTGGCAATGGATGTGGCGGTGGCTGGTAACCCGCAATCCGATGCGATGCTGATCGTCTCCAGCGCCTGCCACGGTGTCGAAGGCTATTGCGGCAGCGGTGTACAGGTGGCAACGCTGCATGACGCAAAGTGGTTGGCGGCCGTGCAATCCTCGGGCGTCGCAGTGTTGTTTATCCATGCGCTCAATCCCTACGGGTTCTCCCACGTGCGGCGGGTGACGCAGGAGAACGTAGACCTGAACCGCAATTTCAGCGACTACAACCAGCCGCTGCCGGCCAACGAGGCCTACGACGAATTGCACGCCATGCTGTTGCCAGTCGCCTGGCCACCGGATGCGGCCAATGCGCAGACGATAGCGCAGTATGTCCAGCAGCATGGTCCGGATCGGTTCCAGGCCGCGGTGACCCAGGGCCAGCATGCGCATGCCGACGGTTTGTTCTATGGTGGAACCGCGCCCACCTGGAGCAACCGGACCGTGCGCCAGGTGCTGCGGCGTCATGCCAATGCGGCCCGTCGCCTGGCCTGGATCGACCTGCATACCGGGCTGGGTCCCAGTGGGCTGGGCGAGCGCATCTTCGCCTGCAAGGACGATCCGGTTGCGCTGCAGCGGGCCCGCGATTGGTGGGGTGGCGACGGCGCGACCCCGATAACCTCTTTTTACGATGGCACTTCGAGTTCCGCCCGCCTGACCGGGCTGATGTGGAACGCTGCCTACGACGAATGTCCGCAGGCCGAGTACACCGCCATCGCGATGGAGTACGGCACGCTGCCGATCCAGGACGTGATCAACGCGCTGCGCGCCGAGCACTGGCTGCACAACCATCCGGATGCCGATGCCAACCTGGCCAGCCGCATCAAGCAACAGATGATGGATGCGTTCTATGTCGACACCGATGCGTGGCGCGGCCAGGTAGTTGCACAGGCGCGCCAGGCGCTGTTTCAAGGCCTTGCGGGCTTGCGCGGCGCGAACCCGGGCTGACGGCCACCTCCGTCGGCCTTTCGCGCTCACAAGAAACGCCGGGCCGCTCCCAAGTTTTCTGGCACCCCCTCGGGGGGCCTGGCGAAGCCAGGGCTGGGGGCGCTCTCAGTACAGCCGGGCATTCTGGCGCGCGAACGCCATTTGCAGCAGCCCGTCGAAGATCAGGTTGTCGGTCATCTCGAACGGGCTGAACAGGCTGGGCGCCATTTTCCAGCCCGCGCCGCCGGTCATGAAGCAGCGTGGTTCGGCACCGCAATGGGCCCGCACGTTATGTACCATGCGCTCCATGGCACCCGCTATCGCGAAAGTGCCGCCGCTTGTCAGTGCGTCGCTGGTATTGCTGGGGAAGTCGCACACTTCGCCGGTGGGCACATGCAAACCGGCCGTGCCGGACTCCAGCGCGCGCAGCATGATGCCGTGGCCGGGCAATATCAGGCCGCCCAGGAATCGTCCGTTTGCATCGATAGCTTCGACGGTCACCGCGGTGCCGACCATGGCCACAACAATGGGTCGCAGCGGCTGCCCCTGCGCCAGCATGTGGTGCCAGGCGCCGATCATGGCGACCCAGCGGTCGGCGCCCAGTCGGCTCGGAAAATCGTAGCCGTTGCGTAGTCCGGCCTCGGCCTCGCTGGCGACGACCCACCGTGGCGCGACGTCCCACAGTTCGAGCTGTTCCTCGACCCGCCGCTTCACCCCCTCGCCGGCCACCACACAGCCGAGCATGCTGCCGGGTTCGGCCAGCGGTGCCCAGGCACCTTCCGAGAGTTTGTCGATGTTGTCCAGAAATTCGGCGCCGTGGGCGATCAGGCGCGCGCCCGGCGCTGGCGCGTCGAACTGCGCCCATTTGAGCCGGGTATTGCCGATGTCGATGGCGAGGAAGGTCATGTGTGCTGCATGGTCGGCGCCACGGTCGGAAAATTACGGCTAGCCTCAAATGCCCTGGCCGCGCGCAACACCGGCGCATCGTCGGCTGTCGGGCTCAGTTCTGGCGCCACGGCAGTCCATGATTGCGCCAGCCACCCTGATTGCCCCGATGGGCGGCAGAGTCCGGATTGCCCTCGAAGCCTTCCAGGATGTTGTAGGCCTGCAGCCCGAGTTCGGTCGCGCGTCTGGCCGCGGCAATCGAGCGCACGCCGCTGCGGCACAGCATCACGACCTTTTTGCCCTGCGGCACTGCGGCCTGCAGCGCCTGGTCGAATTGCGGGTTCATCGCCATGCCGGGCCACTGCTTCCAGGCAATCGGCGCCGCGTCTGGAATGAACCCGACCCATTCGCGTTCGGCATCGGTGCGCACATCCACCAGCACGGCATCGCCCGACTGCCACCAGGCACACGCGGTCTGGGGGCTGATATCGCCGGCGTAGCCCTGGGCCGGCTTGATGGCTTGCGCCAGCACCGGATTGGCGGCGTCAGTCGCCGTCTGCCCTTCGGCGTCATGGCGGATACCCGAGGTCAGATTGGCCGGCACGGCTTCGTCGATCCGTTTGGGTCTGGGCAGATCAAGCCCCTGCATGATGGCGACGAACTGCTCCTCGGTCTTGCCGGCCACCCGGGCGTTGCCCGCCTTTTCCGCGCCGATGGTGGAATGGGTGCGTCCCTGGTAGTCATGTCCCGGCCACACAGTCGTGGCGTCGGGCAGTGCGAACAGCACCCGGGTAATGCTGTGGTACAGCGCAGAGGCACTGCCCGACTGGAAATCGGTGCGGCCGCAGCCGTTGATCAGCAGCGTATCGCCAGTGAAGACATGCTCGCGCCAGACATAACTCATGCTGCCGGCGGTATGGCCCGGAGTATGTACCGCGCGCAGGCTCTCCCGGCCAAAATCCAGCAGATCACCATGCTGCAACTGCACCGCTGCGGTCGTGATGCCGCAGCCCGATGGCGCCGCAGTTCGCGCGCCGGCATGTTCTGCCAACATCCCGGCGCTGGTGATGTGATCGGCATGGGCATGGGTTTCCACCGTCCACAACAGCCTGAGGCCGTATTGGCGCAGCGTCGCAAGGTCGCGTTCGACCTGCTCGTCGACCGGGTCGATGATCACGGCGTCGCGCGAGGTTTCATCAAACAGCACATAGGTATAGGTGCTGGATGCGGAATCAAAAAGTTGGATCGGCTGCATGGCGGGTCCTCACAGGGGTTGCAGTCACGGTATGCTCTGGTCTAGTTTAGGACTTTGGAGCATCGCCGTGGATGATTACACACAGGCACTGCAGGGTGGTGTCCTGGTCGGGCTGGCCTGTTGGATCTTGCTGGCCGGCGTAGGTCGTTCCGGTGGCGTGAGCGCCATCGCCCACGGGGTTTTGACGACCCGCAGGCAGTCGTCACCGTGGCGCTGGGCGTTCCTGTTTGGATTGGTCGGCGGCGGTGCATTCTTTGCCTGGGCGCTTCACGTGCCCCACGTCGAGATCCGGCACCCGCTGGTATTGGTTCCAACTGGTTTTCTGGTCGGTTTTGGCGCGGTACTGGGGTCGGGCAGTGCCAGCGGGCACGCCATCGTGGGCCTGGGGCGGCGCTCCGGGCGCTCCCTGGCGGCAGTCTTCACGTTCGCGTTTGCGGCCGTCGGCACGGTTCTGATCACGACCCACATACCCCAGGCTGCGTGGTGGGTACAGTCGTTTTTCGAAGGGCTGACATGGCTGTTCGGGAAGTGACGCGTCACAGCTGCATGTCTTTGTCTTGCGCGAATCGGCAAGCTTGTTCTCTGCCGAGATGCTTATGACAGCCCCCAGCCCTGGCTCCGCCAGGCCCCCCGAGGGGGTGCCAGAAAACTTGGGAGCGGCCCGGCGTTTTCTCAAGACCGCCCCCAGCCCTGGCTCCGCCAGGCCCCCCGAGGGGGTGCCAGAAAACTTGGGAGCGGCCCGGCGTTTTCTTGGGAGAGTCTCTGCCACCAACGCCGCGCAAGGGGCGTTGCCTGCCGGCGCAACCAGGCCACGCAGTCATGCGCCGGCAGTGCTGATTGCCTTTGTGGCCGGCGTCATTTTTTCCGCCGGCCTGACCTTGTCGGGCATGACGCAGCCAGAAAAGGTGATCGCCTTTCTGGATCTCAAGGAGATGCTTGTCGGCAGTTTTCCAGGGCAGTGGGACGCCTCGCTGCTGTTCGTGGTGATCGGCGCGTTGGCCGTGGCGCTGCTGGCTTTCACGTTGACGCCCTATGCCAGTGTCCGTCCCTGGTTTACCAGTGCGTTTGTGCTGTCCACCCGCAACCGCATCGATGGTCGGCTGATTGCCGGCGCTCTCGTGTTCGGCATTGGCTGGGGTTTGAGCGGCTACAGCCCGGCGACGGCATTGGCCTCGCTGATGACCGGCCAGATCGATACGGTCATGTTTGTTCTGGCCATGCTGCCGGGCATGTGGCTGGCGGGAAAATTGTGAGGCTGGTGCCGGTGCAGTTCCAGCGCAGTTGATTGGCGTTGACGTAAACGTCAATTAATATGGATGGTTCTGGCGCCGATCCCGGTGCCCACTTGGAGTGCACGATGACCGACATGTCCGCCGACCACAAGGCCGTAGCCAACTATCGGCCCACGCACAAGGTCAGGTTTGTCACCGCGGCCAGCTTGTTCGATGGCCATGACGCGGCGATCAACATCATGCGGCGCATCCTGCAGGGCATGGGCTGCGAGGTGATCCACCTGGGCCACAACCGCTCGGTGGACGAGGTGGTGACTGCCGCATTGCAGGAGGACGTGCAGGGCATCGCGGTCAGCAGCTACCAGGGCGGCCACAACGAGTACTTCGGCTACATGGTCGAGCTGCTCAAGGCCCGCGGCGGCGAGCACATCCAGGTGTTCGGCGGTGGCGGCGGCGTGATCGTACCGGCCGAGATCAAGGCCCTGGCCGAGCAGGGCGTGCGCATATTCAGCCCCGAGGATGGCCAGCGCATGGGCCTGGCCGGCATGATCGGCGAGATGGTGATGCGCGCCGACCGCGACCTGTCGCCCTACGCGCCCAAAGCCCTGACTGCCGTGCAGGGCCACGGCGAGGCAGCCTGGCGCGCGCTGGCGCAATTGATCACCGCGCTGGAGAACCAGCAAGCAGATCCGGCGCTGCTGGCCGATCTGCACGCCCATGCCAAAACCAGCCAGACCCCCGTGCTGGGCATCACCGGCACCGGCGGCGCGGGCAAATCCAGTCTGACCGACGAACTGATTCGCCGTATCCGGCTTGACCAGGACGACACGCTGCGCATCGCGGTGATCAGCATCGACCCGTCGCGGCGCAAGAGTGGCGGCGCACTGCTGGGCGACCGCATCCGCATGAATGCGATCGGACCCTGGCGTGATGGTCCGAAAGTCTATGTGCGCAGCCTGGCCACGCGCGACACCGGCAGCGAGGTCAGCGCCGCGTTGCCCGACGTGCTGGCCGCCACCCGGGCGGCGGGCTTCGACCTGATCATTGTCGAGACCTCGGGCATCGGCCAGGGTGATGCGGCCATCGTGCCCCTGGTGGACCTGCCGATGTATGTGATGACGCCCGAGTTCGGCGCCGCCAGCCAGCTGGAGAAGATCGACATGCTCGACTTCGCCGAGTTTGTGGCCATCAACAAGTTCGACCGCAAGGGTTCGCTCGACGCCCTGCGCGACGTGGCCAAGCAGGTGCAGCGCAACCGCGAGGCCTTCACGGTGATGCCCGACCAGATGCCGGTGTTCGGCACCATGGCCAGCCGTTTCAACGACGACGGTGTGACCGCGCTCTACCAGGCCCTGAAGCCGCGGCTGGCGGCGCTGGGCCTGCCGCTGCGCGAAGGCCGCCTGCCGCTGGTGGCCACCCGGCACAGCACCCACCAGACCCCGGTGGTGCCAGCGGCGCGCACCCGCTACCTGGCCGAGATCACCGACAGCGTGCGGGGCTACAAGTCGCGCGCCCGCCAGCAGGCACGCCTGGCGCGTGAGTTGCAGCAGCTGCGCCAAACCGCCCGCATGCTGCACGACGACGACGCGGCACGCGACGGCGCGAAGAACACCGTGCTGCGCCTGGCCGATCAGCGCGCGGTCAAGCAAGACCCTGCGGCGGCCAAGCTGCTGGGCCAGTGGCCCGAAATGCAGAAGGCCTATGCCGGCGACGAATACGTGGTGAAGATCCGCGACAAGGAGATCCGCACCGGCCTGGTCCACACCACCCTGAGTGGCAGCAAGATCCGCAAGGTGGCGCTGCCGCAATACGAATGCCATGGCGAGTTACTGAAATGGCTGATGCTGGACAACGTGCCGGGCAGCTTCCCCTACACCGCCGGCACCTTTGCCTTCAAGCGCGAGGGTGAAGACCCGACCCGGATGTTTGCCGGTGAGGGTGATGCGTTCCGCACCAATCGGCGCTTCAAGCTGGTCAGCGAGGGCATGCCGGCAAAACGTCTATCCACCGCATTTGACTCGGTCACGCTGTACGGCAACGACCCCGACCGAAGGCCCGACATCTACGGCAAGGTAGGCAATTCGGGGGTCAGCATCGCCACGCTGGACGACCTGAAGGTGCTGTACGGCGGTTTTGATCTGTGCCACCCGGCGACCAGCGTGAGCATGACGATCAACGGCCCGGCGCCCAGCATCCTGGCGATGTTCATGAACACCGCCATCGACCAGCAGATCGACAAGTTCAAGGCCGACAACAGCCGCGACCCCACCGACACCGAGCTGGCCAAGATCCGCGAATGGGCGCAAGCCAATGTGCGCGGCACGGTGCAGGCCGACATCCTGAAAGAAGACCAGGGCCAGAACACCTGCATCTTTTCTACCGAGTTTTCACTCAAGGTGATGGGCGACATCGCCGAGTACTTCGTGCACCACAACGTGCGCAATTTCTACTCGGTGTCGATCTCGGGCTACCACATCGCCGAAGCCGGCGCCAACCCGATCAGCCAGCTGGCCTTCACGCTGAGCAATGGCTTCACCTTCGTCGAAGCCTATCTGGCGCGCGGCATGCACATCGATGATTTCGCGCCCAACCTGAGCTTTTTCTTCAGCAACGGCATGGACCCCGAATACACCGTGCTGGGCCGGGTGGCCCGCAGGATCTGGGCGGTGGCGATGCGCGACAAATACGGTGCCAATGAACGGTCGCAAAAGCTGAAATACCATGTCCAGACCAGCGGCCGCTCACTCCACGCGCAAGAGATCCAGTTCAACGACATCCGCACTACGCTGCAGGCGCTGATCGCGATCTACGACAACTGCAACTCGCTGCACACCAACGCCTACAACGAGGCCATCACCACGCCGACAGAGGAGAGCGTGCGCCGGGCGATGGCGATCCAGTTGATCATCAACCGCGAATGGGGCCTGGCCAAGAACGAGAACCCGAATCAGGGCGCGTTCATCATCGACGAGCTGACTGAACTGGTGGAGGAAGCGGTGCTCCAGGAGTTCGAGAAGATCGCCGAGCGCGGCGGCGTGCTCGGGGCGATGGAGACGGTCTACCAGCGCGGCAAGATTCAAGAGGAATCGATGCACTACGAGATGCAGAAGCACACCGGCGAGTACCCGATCATCGGTGTCAACACCTTCCGCAACCCGCACCAGGACCCCAACCCCCAGCAGATCGAGCTGGCCCGGTCAACCGAAGACGAGAAGGAGTCCCAGCTGTCCCGGCTGGCTGACTTCCATGCCCGGCATGCCGCCGATTCCCCGGTGTCGCTGCAACGGCTGCAACAGGCGGTGATCGCCAATCAGAACGTATTTGAGGTGCTGATGGATGCGGTGCGCTGCTGCTCGCTCGGGCAGATCACAAATGCGCTGTTCGAGGTGGGCGGACAGTATCGGCGGAGTATGTGAGGTGCGATCAGCGCAGCATCCGCAAGGCCCATTGAGGCGCCTTGTCCAGCAGGCGCAGCAGCGCCTTGGCGGCCCCGGTCGGGCTGCGCTTGCCTTGCTCCCAGTGCGGATGGTCTCCAGCGACACATCAACGCGCAGCGCGAACTCGGCCTGGCTCAGACCCAGCCGATCACGCACCTGGCGAGCAAACTGCGCGGCATCCTGAACCGCTGCCGTTTCATCCGCAGCGGCCTAGGAGCCTGTCGGACTTGAGATGCGCCTATCAGCGTAACTGGTGGCAGGCCTGCCTTCGCGAGGCTGCGAGGCCGTTTCGGCCGCCGCGAGGCAGC
>JAYUQC010000194.1:0-8703 GCA_043759735.1 Rhodoferax sp. | reverse complement strand
GGGACCATCGCGCTCAACTGCGCGTCCGTGAGTGGCAATGCATCCGGATCAGCCTTTGCCGCGCGCCGAATCTTCCGGTTCTCGGCCTCCGTGGGCATGGTAATCACGCGCTTAAGGTTGGTTTTCAACATAGTGCTTGACCTCTCGGCGTTCGGCGTGGCGAAGGCTGATGACTCGACGTGTCTTGCCGCGATCAACAAATGCCACGTAATACAGACGGTTGCCTTCTGGGACTAGGCCGACCATGCGGAGTTCGTCGTACTCGTAGCGTTCATCGACCCATACGAGAGCTTCTTCCCAGGCGAGCTCCCGAGCGAGCGACAAAGATAGACCATGGTCGGCAACGTTGAGCTTGTCTTTGGTCGGGTCGAAGTCGATGCGCACGCTTTAGTGTAGCTACCGAAAAATCGCACGTCAACTCGAAAGACAGCGGGCTGTTTTTGTGCTGCCTAACGTAATGTACACGGCAAAAGCTGCGAAATATTCTGGTCGCTGCGGATTAATCTGGACATCAAGAACTCCTGATAGTGGCTTGCAGTCCTGGTTTCAAGCCGATATACTGGATAAATAACCAGGTATAAATTTTCCATGAAACCCAGCACTCCTCCGCTGCAATCGCTCCGCCTGCTGGATCAGTTGCGCGAGCGCATCCGGTACATGCACTATAGCCTGAGCACCGAAAAAGTTTATCTGTATTGGGTGCGATTTTTCATTCGCTGGCATGGGCGTGGCGGCCAGATGAAGCATCCGCGCACGATGGGTGCACCTGAAATTGAGGCGTTTCTCACTATGCTGGCCACCGAGCGCAAGGTTTCGACTTCCACCCACAACCAGGCTTTGAGCGCCTTGCTGTTTCTCTACCGTGAAGTTTTGGGCATTGACTTACCCTGGATGGACGGCATCAACCGCCCTGCAGCCAAACGCCGCATTCCCAGTGTGTTGACCAAAGACGAGGTTGCAGGTGTGCTGGCTCAGATGGAGGGCATCCCGGCTTTGTTGGCACGTTTGCTGTATGGCACGGGCATGCGCCTGATGGAAGGGATTCGTCTTCGTGTCAAAGATGTGGACTTTGACCGCCATGTCGTCATCGTGCGCGAGGCCAAGGGCAACAAAGATCGTGTGGTCATGCTGCCGCGCTCCCTGGCACCAGCCCTGCGCCTGCAATTGTTGGCAGCGCGCGCGGTGTGGGAAGCAGATCGTCAGGCACAGCGCGGCGGGGTTGAAACGCCGCATGCGTTGGAGCAGAAATACCCCAAGGTGGGGCAGACCTGGGGTTGGTTCTGGATGTTTCCGTCGCCCACGCTGTCGATTGATCCGCGCAGTGGCGTCGAGCGACGACATCATTTGTTTGAAGAGCGATTGCAGCGCTCGCTTAAAAAGGCGGTGACGCAGGCAGGTATTTGCAAGCCAGTGTCGGTGCATACCTTGCGCCATTCATTTGCCACACATCTTTTGCAAGCAGGCACGGACATCCGCACCGTGCAGGAGTTGCTGGGCCATTCGGATGTCAGCACCACCATGATTTACACGCATGTGCTCAAGGTTGCAGCGGGTGGCACGGCCAGTCCGCTGGATGCACTTTGTAGTTGAAAATTCGAGGAAAATCGGCCCCCAACCCATGCTTTTCTGCCGTTTGGCAACCGGCTGGAATTTTTCGCCGAGCTGCTGGCGATCTGGCGTCTGGGCGCCTGCGCGGTGCCGATCGACGCGCGCCTGACCGCGGTCGAGATAACAACCTTGGTCGTTGCCGCCAGCCCGCGCCTGGCAGTGGTGGATGATGCCACCGAATCGGCCGTGATGCAGGCGCTGGGCGACGCGGCGGTCCCGGTGATCCTGACGACCGATACCGGCAACGCCGAGGCAAGCGGCCGGGCTGAGCCATCTGGACGACGATGCGCTGATCCTTTTCACCTCGGGTTCGACCGGCGCGCCCAAGGGCGTCGTGCATACCCACCGGTCGCTGCGTGCACGCTGGATTGCCTTGCGCGAGCATCTGGGTATTGAGGCTTTCGCCCGCACGCTGTGCATGTTGCCGACCCATTTCGGACATGGCTTGATCTGCAATTGCCTGTTCCCGTGGCTGTCGGGGCAGGACCTGTTCATCACGCCGCCATTTCGGCCCGACATCATCATGCGGCTCGGCGCGCTGCTCGACGAGCACAGCATCACCTTCATGTCGTCCGTGCCCTCGGTCTGGCGCATGGCGCTCAAGCTGTCGCGGCGGCCCAAGGCCGGCAGCCTGCGGCGTGTGCATGTCGGTTCGGCGCCGCTGTCGGCCCACATGTGGCAGGATATTCGGGGCTGGACCGGCACCCGCCAGGTCTGCAATGCCTATGGCATCACCGAGACCGGCAGCTGGGTCGCGGGTCTGTGTGATGCCGACGTACCGGCCGAGGACGGCCTGATCGGCGAAGGCTGGGGTGCCGTCATCAAGGTGCTGCGCACCGCCGAGACCGGCGTGCCGCTGGATGCCGGCGCCGAATGTGCGGTGGGCGAGACCGGCTATGTCTGGCTCAACACGCCGGCCCTGATGAAGGGCTATTTCCAGCGCGACGACCTGACCACCCTGGCGATCATCGACGGCTGGTTTTTCACCGGGGATATCGGCGTGCTCGATGAACGTGGCCGCCTGTCGCTGCGCGGGCGCGAGCGCGACGAGATCAACAAGGGTGGCATGAAGATCTATCCGTCGGACATCGACGCGGTGGTGGAGCGCGTTGCGCTGGCCAGCGACGTCTGCACCTTTGCGCTCGATGACGCGTTGTAGGGGCAGGTCGTGGGCATGGCCGTGGTGCTCCATGACGAGCAGGACAGCACCGTGCGTGCATTGCACGTGTGGATGAAGCACCATCTGGCCGAGCCCAAGATGCCGGCGCGCTGGTGGGCGGTTGCCGAGATACCGCGCACCTCGCGCGGAAAAGTCAACCGCGAGGCGGTCAAGGCTGCGTGTATCGATCGGCCGTCACTGGATCTGGTGCGGCTACTCGACGACGGGCCGACACAATGACCGGCATGTTTCCCTTGCGCACACGCCAGGCCCGCGCGGGGGCGGATTGTTGCCGTTGTCGATGGCCAAGCCGGGACCTGTGTCATGACTGACGCACAAACCGAACTGTTGACCAGCCTGCGGCAGTTTCTGCGCACGATCCAGAAACCCGGCAAACCGGTTGAAAGCCTGGCGCTGGACGATCACCTGGTCGGCTCGGGCCTGGTGGATTCGCTGGCGATCATGCAGATCGTGGTCTATCTGGAGGAAAACTACGGGATCGATTTCGCGGCCAGCGGTTTCGACCCCGATCGCCTTGCCACGATGGGCAGCATCGTCGCGTTGATCGAGGAAAGCCGGGCCTGATCACCCACGGCGTGTGCCAGTGCCGCTTTCAGCGCACAAGATGCCCACGCGCGCCGAAGCGCCGGGCCGGCTCTCAATGTAGAAGTTCTGGCCCTGGCCCAGCACGCGACGCGTGAGGCCCCGATTTACTTGAAGGTCCCGAGCTTTTTCGCCAGCGCGCCGGCCTTCTCGTACTCGCTCTTGAGGTCGGCGCCGAACTGCTGGTTGCTCACCGTGATCGGCTGTGCGCCCAGCACCACCAGCCTGGCCTTGACGTCTGGCGAGTTCATGGCATTGTTGATGTAGTCGCCGAGCATGTTGATCACGCTGTCAGGTGTCTTTGCCGGCGCGACGAAGCCGTACCAGACCGGCGTGGGCGAATAGCCGGGAATGCCGCCGTCTTCGGTGATCGCGGGGATCTCTGGCAACAGCTGCGAGCGGCGGCTGTCGAACACCGCCAGGCCCTTGGCGCGACCTGACTGGATGTGCTGCGACACCAGCGGCACCACTACTGGGAACAGCTGTAGCGTGCCGCCGATCAGGTCGGTCATGGCCTGGGCCGTGCTCTTGTACGGAATCTCGGGGATGTCCAGGCCGGCGGCCTGCTTGAACAGCTCCATCTCCTGCTGGCTGATGGTGCCCGGGCCCGATGAACCATAGTTCAGCTTGCCGGGGTTGGCCTTGGCATAGGCCAGCAGTTCCTTGACGTTGTTGATCTTCAGGGCCGGCGACACCGCCAGCACCAGCGGGATCACTGCCACCTTGGCCACCGGCACAAAGTCCTTGACCGGGTCGTAGGGCGGGTTGGCGCTCTGGCTGGGCACGATGACCATGGGATTGGCTGCTATCAGGATGGTGTAGCCGTCGGGCGCAGCGGCGACCACCGACTTGGTGCCGATCAGGCTGCCGCCGCCTTCCTTGTTCTCGACGATCACCGTCTTGCCGGTCTTCTCGGTGATGCTCTGGGCCACGGTGCGGGCCAGAGCGTCGCTGCCGGTGCCGGCTGAATACGGCACCACGATCTTGATCGGCTTGTTCGGATAGTCGCTCTGCGCGCGGGCCGCGAAGGGCCAAGCGGCCACAAGGGCCGCAGTGCCGGCGGCCGCCCACAGGATATGGCGGCGGGCCAGGCCGCGGGGGAAGGACGTTGCGGTGGGGATGCTCGTCTTTGTCATGGATGTCTCCAAGGGTTTCAGGGTGTGTCAGTCGAACTTTGCGCCGCTCAGGGCGACCATCTCGGTCCAGCGCCTGAGCTCTTCGGGCCGATCTTCGAATACGCATCGGGCGCCATGGGTTCTTCCTCGCTGTAGAACACGGTGGGCCAGTTCAAGTGTGTCTCGGGTGCCGGGGGTGCACGGCAACTTCTAAATGTCTACCTATTATCGCGACGGATTTTAAATAGTCAACTATTTAAATTGAAAACCGCCGTCGATCGCGCGGGATCGAGTCATTTCCAATTCAGGTATGTGCCTGGACGAAGCGGGAAGCGGGAAGCGGGAAGCGGCGGGCAAGGCTGCAAGGGCCGCACCGGCGGCCAACATCGTTCTGCGGTCCAGGGTCATGTCGCGCTCCTTGTGAAGGTAAGGTCAGTTCATGCGGGCCGTGTCAATCGATCGCGCCGGCTTGCCGCGCTGCGGCCAGGGCGGCTGCGTCGAGCCAGGGGCCCAGGATGTCGTCCGCATCTTCGGCCTTCCAGGGATTGAAGGCTTTGGGCGTTGCGTTCGGTGTGCGGCTGAAGCGCGGCGCGGGGCCGGGTTGCGTCACGCCGTCGATCTCGACATAGGTGCCGCGCGCCTTCAGGTGTGGATGCTGCGGCGCCTCGTCCAGCGTCAGCACCGGGGCAAAGCAGGATTCGGTGCCGTCGAAGGCGGCACACCATTGGTCGCGGGTGCGGGTGGCGAAGGCTTCGCCGATCTGCGCCTTCGCGGCCGGCCACTGGGCACGGTCCCACTGGCCGGCCAGCAGATGCTCCAGGCCCAGTACCTTCAGCGCTGCGGAATAGAACTTCTTCTCCACCGCGGCCAGCGAGACGAATTTACCGTCGGCGGTTGCGTAGGCATCGTAGAAGGGTGCGCCCGAATCGGTGATGTTGGTGCCGCGGTAGTTGCTCATCATGCCGGCGGCAAAGGTGCCGTAGGGCTGCGTCATCAGGTTGGCAACGCCATCGACCATGGCGGCATCGACGACCTGGCCCTTGCCGGAAGTCTTTGCTTCGACCAGCGCCGCCAGCACACCCATCACCAGGTACATGGTGCCGCCGCCGAAGTCGCCCACCAGGTTGATCGGCGGGGCAGGCGGCTGGCCGGCGCGGCCGATGGCATGCAGCGCGCCCGTCAGCGCGATGTAGTTGAGGTCATGGCCCACGTCCTGTGCCATCGGGCCGTCCTGGCCCCAGCCGGTGATGCGGCCGTAGACCAGCTTCGGGTTGCGCGCCAGGCAGGCATCCGGCCCCAGGCCCAGCCGCTCGGTCACACCGGGGCGAAAGCCCTCGATCAGCACGTCCGAGCCGGCGACCAGGTCCAGCGCGAAGGCGATGCCCGCCGGATCCTTCAGGTCTACCGGCACAGAGCGCCGGTTGCGTAGCAGCAGGTCGTATTTCTGCGGCCGCGGCACGCCCAGGCCGCCGGGCTCCTTGCGGTCCACCCGCAGCACGGTAGCGCCCATGTCGGCCAGCAGCATCGCGGCCATGGGACCAGGGCCTATGCCCGCCAGTTCGATCACCTTGATGCCGTGCAGGGGTCCCATCGATGTTCCTTAGGGAATGCATATCAGAAAGGGGCGTGGTCGCGGCCCAGGATGTCGCGGGCGATGATGCCCAGGTGCACCTCGCGCGGGCCGTCGGCCGATTCCATGCCCAGGCAGTCGCGCAGGCGCTGCTCGTGCGGCAGGTCCTTGGCCCAGCCGTAGTGGCCGTTCAGGCGCATGCAGGTGTACAGCACCTCGTTGGCCACCTTCACGCCCCACCACTTGGCCATCGACGATTCGGCGTCGTGCCGCAGGCCCTTGTCCTTTTGCGACAGGGCCTTGTAGCAGAGCAGGCGCGCGGCCTCCAACTGGGTCGCGCAGATGGCCAGCTCCTGCGCAACGCCCTGCCACTTGGAGGCCGACTTGCCCAGGATCTGGCGCTGCTTGAGGTAGTCCATCGTCTCTTCCAGCGACTTCTGCGCGGCGCCTATGCAGGCCAGGGGCACGAAGTTGCGGTTGTAGCCGATGATGGTCATGGCCCATATGAAGCCTTCGTTCTCCTTGCCGACCATGTTGATGTCCGGGATGCGCACGTTGTCAAAGAACATGCTGCCGCCGCGGTCGAGCTTCTGGCCCATGCGCTCGAAGTTGCTGGTCTTCACCCCCGGCATGTCGGTCGGCACGCAGAAGAAGGACAGGCCGCGCGGGCCGGGACCGCCGGTGCGGGCCGAGACGAACACCACCTTGGACACGCCGGTGAAGGTGATCGATGTCTTTTCGCCGTTCAGGACCCAGTGGTCGCCGTCCTTCACCGCCTTGGTCACGATGTTGCCGGCGTCGGCGCCGCCGCGCGGTTCGGTGAAGGCCAGCGACATCATCTCGCCATTGGCGATGCGGGGGATCCATTCCTTGCGCAGGTCCGGGTGCATCGACGAGGCCATCTCGCCCAGGTGGATGGCGTTGGAGATGATGTAGCGGATCTGGTGGTCGGCACGACCGATTTCCTCGCAGACGATGCCGCAGTCGACGAAGGAATAGCCCTGGCCGCCGTATTCCTCCGGCAACCGCAGCCGCAACAGGCCCATGTCGACGATCTTCTTCATGTAGGCGTCGGTGAGCCATTCGCCGGTGCGGTCCCAGTGCTGGTACTTGGGCGCCAGCTCGGCCTCGGCGAATTTGCGCACCGAGTCGCGGATCTCTTTCTGGTCGTCGGTCAAATCGAAGTTCATTCGTGGTCTCCTCGGGTGTTGCGTTGGTTGAAATTCAGGAAGCTGGGTAGTAGGGGCCGGTGATCGGCTGCTTCCAGGGCGAGTAGGCCTCGCCCTCGTAGGCCTGCGGTCCGTGCTTGAAGTGGCGCACGGCCTTCATGCTTTCCACGGCGGGCAGGTTGGCGTCATAGAGGCCTTCCGGCTTGGTCGGCCGCGGGCCCGCCTTGGAGACATGGCCGAAGGCCGGCCGGCCGATGATCCTTTCCAGCAACCAGACGCATTCGATGATCTTGTCCAGGTCGACCCCGGTTTCGATCCCCATGCCTTCCAGCATGTGCATCAGGTCTTCGGTCGGCACCATGCCGGAGGCCTGGCCGTTGCCGCTGTACTGGCCGCCGCCGATGCCGCCCAGCGTGCCTTCGATCAGCACCGTGTCGCTGGCGTCGAGCGTGCGCAGCGCGGCGTAGAGCGAGGGTAGCGCCATGCCGCGGGCGTCATGCATGTGCAGGTGGAAGTGCTTGACCTCGGGCCAGCGGCGCTTGATTTCCTTCAGGTCTTCTTCCATCTCGTGCGGCAGGCACCAGCTCTGCGAATCGTGCAGACCGATCTCGATCACTTCCATGCCGGAGGAGCGGAACAGGTCGATCTGCTTTTCGAGCATGGAGAAACGGTAGGCCTGGGAGAACTTGCCCATGAAGTTCGAGCCCCAGAACGAGGCGATACCGACTCGCGCCCGGGTGACGCCGCGGCTCTTCGCGTCGGCAATCAGCTCCGGCCAGCTCTCCATCACCTGCTCGATCGAGCGGTTCATGTTGCGGCGCTGGTGGATGTCGCAGATGTCGAGGAAAAAGGTGCAGACTTCGTCTTCCACCGTCAGCGGCGGCGAGAACTGCTGCGCCAGCTTGCGGGCCTTGGGCGTGTGGGAGAAGGTGAGGTACTCGACGCCCTGCTTCGGATGGAAGGAGCGCAGCAGTTCCTCGAAGCTGGCCATCTGGGGCACGTAGCGGGGGCTGACGAAGGCGCCGACGGTAATCTTCTTGAGGCCGGTTTCGGAGAGCGCGTCGAGCAACTCGACCTTGGCTTGCATCGGGATGCCGACGGCCTCGATGCCGAATCCTTCCCTGATCACCTCTTCGCTGTAAATGACGGTGGGCCAGTTCACGATGGTCTCCAGGCTGGAAAAGTTAATTGTCTAACTATTATGTTCCGGAGCCCGGCCCGCGTCAATACCATTGGTTCCGGCACACCCTTGTTTCCGGCGTTGACTTTATTGGTTTCACTGATTACAACGGAACCGGCCGGGTGGGGCAGCGCTACTACCGGCAACTGAACGGATGGATGCGGGGGCAGGCTGATTGCGGGACGGGGCCACCTGGCGGGGTTTTCCCGGAGTACGCGTCTTCTAAATGGTTATACATTAAGCTGAGACAATGGCCCTCAGCCTCGGCGCGCAGATCAGCCGCCGGTGCATGGGCTGCC
>JAYUQC010000193.1:0-24827 GCA_043759735.1 Rhodoferax sp. | reverse complement strand
GAAGCTTAGTTGGGCGCCATCCTTGGCCAGGTACTTGCCGCAATGAGCCAGGAACACCGCCGCCAAGTCGATAAGCGGATTGTTGGCCTTGGCGGAAGGCATCAGCCCGTAGGTACGGGCAATGTCACGTACCAGTTGCTGGTAGTCACCGCTGCGGATGTCAGCATAGGTCAGCCACGGAGGGTTGGCCACAATAGCGTCAAAGACCCGGTACATGAAAACGGGCTGATAAAGGTTTTTCAGCACAAATTGCCAGATGCTGTCGCGACCTTGCAGCTTGGCATTGCGCATGGCACGGTAGATGGCGTACAGCTCGCCCACATGCTGCCTTTCCAGCACAATACTCGGGATTCGATTGCCTAGCGCGGTCTCAAAAACTTCATATGTCTGCTCGGTATCAAGTTGCGCATCTACAAAATGCTGCGCCAGGTCGATCGCCCTGACGAAACGATCTGGCTGGCCAATGAAGGGAGCCATGTCCAGCGGCAGGCGCTGCCGGTCCACCTGCACCAAAAAATGATGCCCCGAGGTGTAGAGCGTTTTCTTGCCTTGGTCCTGCGACAGGAACAAGGTATTGGCTAGGTAGACATGGAGCGTGATAGGCGCGCTGGCGCGAGCCACCGCTTCACCCAAAGCCAGCAACAAGGTTGTCTTGGCAATTTGCACTGACAATGGATGAACATCAATGCCAGTCACCTGGTTCGCGATCTGCTGAACCGGCATGTCCGGCCAATCACCACGAAAACGCGCCACCAGCGCACGAAGAAAGGAACCGGAACCGCAGGCCGGGTCCAGCACGCGAGCGCCGCGCTCCAAGTGCAAGTCCGCTACGATACGTTCGCAAAGCCAGTCGGGCGTGTAATACTCGCCCAGGGCATGTCGGGTGTCGATGTCGATTAACTCTTGGTAAACCCCTTTCAGAATATCTTCCTCGACATCGGTGAAGTCGTACTCCGAGATCTGGTTGTACAGCTCCCATAGCGCTGGAGCGATGTGCTCGAACACCGCAGGATCGGACACCCAATAGAAAAAATCACCCTCAACGAAGTTCGCCACGTCGAGCGCATTGAACGCTTCGCCGGACAGGACGCAGCGGAGTTCATCATCACTAGGGCGTGCCGCAGGGCGCAGAACCGCATAAGCTAGCAGTTTGGCGAACACGCTCAAATAGGTGTGAACCAGGTACACACCCTGCCGATCGTCGAATTTTCCATAGGCCAATTCAAGAAATCGCTGCCACTGTTCGAACGCCACCTGTACGGGTGACGCAACGGCGGGAGCAGGCATTGCGCGCTTCATTGACTGCACAGTGTTGATGAAAGCGCGCGACGTGTTTCCAAAATCTAACTGAATTGCCTCGAGCGTGGCGCGCTGTCTGGTTGATCGGAAAAGAAGCCGGTCAAGAAAAAAGAAAAACTCGTCTTCGTTGTCCTTCTTGACCTCGAAGTCTTCGACCTTTCGCAACGCCGTACGATTCGGCGTTTCCTGGCCAAGCAGCACGTCAAGACCAGGCGCATAGGTACGCCAGACACGACCGTCGGTCGCAATCAGCACGTAGTCGTAGCGGTCACCGCTGTGCCAACGACCGGCAAGATATTCGGCGAGCTGGTCTTCTGCATGTCGACCGGTTTTCGCCAGATCCTTTTCCCATTCAATGATGACGTTGCTGTAAGAGATGTCCGCATATCCGGTTTTTGGCACGCCCGGACGGGGAATGTTGAAAATGGTCTTCTCGCCACCCTGCGCCAGTTGATTGACGACCTCCCTTGCAGCCTGGTTGTCCTGGAAAAGTCGGCTCAGCAAGTTCTGAAAGCGCAGCTTCTTCGCCTCTTCGCTGTTGGCCTGGCGCAAACCACTCAAGTAGTCAGCGATCTCCTCTCGAACATTGTTTGTGGCCATATATTTCCTGAACTCACGGATTTGGATTGGCTCGGCGGTCCGATGCAACAGCTTTGGAGCTTCCAACGGCTCGCCCCTGCACTCGCCCAGACCCAGGCAAAGGCGGCTTGCCGCCAAACGGCCTGATTTTACCGGCGGTCGCAGCAGCGACAGGCCGTGTTCATGGCCGTGGTGGCGCACGAATTGCGCAACCCGTCAGAACCGATCCGCATCGCCACGGCCATGCTGGGCCGGGCCCGCACCGACGAGCCATTGCTACGCCGGGTGCAAGCCATTGTCGAGCGGCAGGTGGCGCAGATTTCGAGCCTGATGGGCGACCTGCTCGGTTCCTGATGGCCGCGGCCAATAGCCCGGGAATGAACCAGTTGCTCGCGGCACTGCCCGCTGCCGAGTGGCAACGCTGGCTGACGCAACTCGAACCGGTCGAGCTGCCGTTGGGCCAGGTGCTGTACGAGCCGGGCAGCACCCTCAGCCACGGCTACTTTCCGACCACGGCCATCGTGTCGTTGGTTGCACTGATTGGCTGCAGGCGCACTCGGGCATGCCCGACGATTGCATCGCCGGGTACTGCGTCATTCGATCTTGATGCCGATCTCCTTCACCAGCTTGCCCCAGCGCTCGAGTTCGAGCGCCATGTACTCGGTCATGGCTTCGGGGCTCGAAGGAGCCACCTCCACGCCGGCGTCCAGCAGGGTCTTGCGAATCTCCGGCGAGGCCATCAGCTTGGCGATCTCCGTGTTCAGGCGCACGACCACATCGCGCGGCGTACCGGCCGGCGCAAGCAATGCGAGCCAGACCGACGCGTCGTAACCCGGCACACCGGCTTCCTGCATCGTCGGCACGTCCGGCAATTGCGGAATGCGCTTGGCGGTGGTCACCGCCAGCGCCCTGAGGCGGCCTTGCGGCACCTGCGCCAGGGCATTGGGGACGCCGGCAAAGCTGCTTTCCACCACACCCGCGACCAGGTCGGACGCTGCACCGCTGCTGCCCTTGTAGGGTACATGGACCAGTCTGGCGCCGGTCAGCGATACAAACAGGCCGCCCATCAGGTGCTGCGCGCTGCCGTTGCCCGAAGACGCATAGTGGACGGTGTCGGGCGCAGCCTTGGCCAATGCAATGAATTCCTGCACATTGCGCGCGGCTACCTTGGGGTTGACCAGCAGCACGTAGGCCGAGTCGACCAGCTTGGTCACCGGCGTGAAGCTTTTGAGCGGGTCGTACGGCATGTTCTTGTAGATCCACGGGCTGATCACGTGGGTGCTCGAAACCATCACCAGCGTATAGCCATCGGGCGCAGACTTGGCCACGAAGTCCGTGCCGATGGTCGAGCCGGCACCGGGCTTGTTCTCGATCACGAACTGCTGCCCCATCGCAACCGCCAGCTTTTGCCCGAGGATGCGCGCCACCACGTCGGTGAAACCGCCCGGCGCGAACGGCACGATGACCCTGACCGGTTTGTTCGGATAGGTCTGGGCCGTGGCCAGGCTCGCGCATGCGGCCAATAGCGGAGCGAGCAGGATGGAACGGACGAAGTGGCGCATGGTCTACCCCTTGTAGGCCGGCTCTGGCATGGTGAAAAAACTGTGCAGTATCTGGTAGACCATCATGTAATTTTTTTGCTGGAAGCTGGCATGCGAAATGCCTGCCATCACGCTGAATTGCTTGTTCATGTTGGGCAGCAGACCAAAGAAGCGGATCAGATCGTCCATGCCGGCGATGCCGTCGTATTCACCTCGCAAGATGATGGTGGGAACCGGGATCTTTTGCGGGTCGAGCAGCGGCAGCTTCGAGCACATGTCGACATAGGTTCCGGTCGGCATCGAATCGTCCAGTGTCAGGATGGCATCGGCAAATGCATTCACAGTGGCTTCGTCCGCAGTGCCGGGATGGTCGCGCTGGAAAATGCTGTGCACGAATGCGCGGTCGATCGGCCGCCGATTCATGGCCAGGAAGTCGGGGAGTTTCTTCTTGCGCTGGTCCAGCGTGTGGCTGCCCTCGCCGCTCCATACGAAGGCGTCGAGGGCCAGCTTGGCGACCCGCTCAGGATGACGCTCGGTGAACAGCGCCGCCTTCAGCGCGCCCGACGAGATGCCATACATCAGCAAGGATGTCGCACCGGTTTTGGCGCGGATATATTCGCTGGCCGCGGCCAGGTCATCGGCGCCGTTGCTGATGTCGAAGTTGATGTCGCGCTGCTTGTCGGACCGGCCGTAGCCCTCGTTGTCCATGGTCCAGGTATCGAAACCGCGGTCGGCGAACCAGTCCATCGCCGAAGAATACGGGCGTCCCGGAACCTGCAGGTCGAACGTAGGCTGCGAGGCCATCGACGAGCCATGCACGAAGAAAATCGTGCCGGCATGGGGCACCTTGGCAGACGCCTGTTTTTGCCACAGGAACAGCTTGATGTCGCCCTTGTGCGTCCAGTGCTCCTGACCGCCGCTCCACGTCACATTACCCATCTATCTCTCCTCTCCATGGCGACCGCATGCCGCCGGTTGGTCACATTGCGCCGGTTTCAGACGCCCAGGTATTGATCCAGCAATTCAGGTTGGGCAGTCAGCTCCTGCGAGCTGCCGGTGAACACCACCTCGCCCTTGACCAGGATCACATTGCGGTCGGTGATCCGGGTCACATGTTTCCAGTTCTTGTCGACGATGATGCTGGAGATGCCGCTTTCGCGGATCAGCGCGCAGATGCGCCAGATCTCGCGTGCGATCAGTGGCGCCAGTCCTTCGGTGGCCTCGTCCAGTATCAGCAGGTCGGGGTTTGTCATCAGCGCGCGACCGATGGTCAACATCTGCTGCTCGCCTCCGCTGAGCTGCTGCCCGCCGTGGCCCAGGCGCTCCTTCAGGCGCGGGAAGGTGTCGAGCACGCGCTCGTAGCTCCAGTCCTGGCCGGCCCTGGCGCGCGCACGCGCGGCATCGCTGTGTCCTGCGCGCGCGGCCATCTTGAGGTTCTCGACCACGCTCAGATTGCCGAAAATGCCGCGTCCCTCGGGCACATAGGCGATGCCCATCTGCGCGATCTCGTAGGGTGGGCGCCCGGTCATGTCTTGGCCCATGATGTGTACGCTGCCGGCGCGTGGCTTGACCAGACCCATGATGCTCTTGAGCAAGGTGCTCTTGCCCATGCCGTTGCGGCCCATCAGGCCGATGGTTTCGCCGCTGGCCACGGAGAAGTCGATGTCGCGCAGGATATGGCTGGCACCGTAGTAGCTGTTGAGCCGCTTTGCGGCGATCAGTGGTGTGCGCATGTTGGTAGGGTATGCATGCAGCGCATGTCAGTTCCGCCCGGCCGCTCCGAAGGGACTGACAGCCCCCTCGGGGGGCAGCGAACGCAGTGAGCGTGGGGGCAGTTTCATCCTAGTGCCCCTCGCCGAGATAGGCCGCCTGCACGTTGGCATCGGCTCGAATCTCGGCCGGGGTGCCCGTTGCGATGACCTGCCCGTTGACCATTACCGTCAGCGCATCGGCCAACGTGAAAACCGCATCCATGTCGTGCTCGACCAGCAAGATGGCGTGGTTTGGCTTGATACGCAGCAATAACGCCACCATGCGTTCGGCCTCGGCAACGCCCATGCCGGCCAGTGGTTCGTCAAGCAGCAGCACCTGGGGTTCGGTCGCCAGTGTCATGGCGATCTCGAGCTGGCGCTGCTCGCCGTGGCTGATGGTCGCAGCGACCGCCGTTTGACGGTCCTGCAGGCCGGCCATCGCGATGGCGGCGCTGCAGCGCTGGCGCGCCGACGTAGACCGCGCCGCAGGCTGCAGCCAGCGCAGCGGGTTCCAGGGCTGTTGCGGATCGCGCGATTGCGCTGCCAGGAAGACGTTGTCCCAGACGCTGAACGGCAGGAAGATGTTGGTCTTCTGGTAGCTGCGGCCCAGACCCTGGCGCGAAACCCGCTCCGGCGTCCAGCCGGTCACGTCCTGCGTGCCGATGACGACGCGACCGGACGTTGCGGGCAGGTCGCCGGAAAGAAGGTTGGTGAGGGTCGATTTGCCAGCGCCGTTGGGGCCGATGACCGCATGGATACGGTCGCGTGACAGATCGATGGACACGTTGTCGACCGCCGCCAGACCACCAAAGCGTTTGGTGAGGTTGCGCGCGCTGAGCAGAACGTCAGTCATCGCGGCCTGGCTCCTTGCGCCGGCGGGCCGTCACCGCCTCGACGATGCCGAGTACGCCGCGCGGCGCGAACACCACCACCAGCACGATGAAGCTCCCCATCCAGAGCTGCCAGTGCTTGCCCAGGTGAACCTCGCCAATGGTGGGCAGGTCCTTGAATACATGCAGCACATACTCGAACGTGAAGGCGCCGACGATGGCACCGGCGAAATTGCCCATGCCGCCCAGGATCACCATCATGATGGCGTGTGCGCTGGTATGAAAACCCATCAACTCCGGGTTGATGTATTCGGTCTGCACGCCCCACAGGTAGCCGGCCAACCCGGCCAGCGCCCCCGCCAGCGTGAAGGCGCTGAGCTTGTAGCCGAAGGTGCCGAATCCCAGCGCCCGCATGCGGTGTTCGTTGACCCGGATGCCTGCCAGCGCCCGGCCGAACGGACTCCATAGCAGCCGGCGCAGGAAGATGTAGACCAGCAGCACCAGTGCCAGCGTGAAATAGTACATCGTCAGCTTGCTGTCGAGGTCGAAAAGCGCCATGCCGGCGACCATTGCAGTAGGCTTGAAATGGATGTACAGCCCATCGGAGCCGCCGAGCACCCGGTTGTCGAAGAATATGTAGTACACCATCTGGGCGAACGCCATCGTCACCATGATGAAATAGATACCGTGGGTGCGCACGACGAAAAAGCCGATCACCAACGCAGCCAGTCCCGACGCGAGCACGGCCACCGGCAAGGTCCACCACAGGCTGACAGCCTCGGCCTGCGGCATGAGGAATGCCAGCGCGTAGCCGGCCAGACCAAAAAAGGCGGCATGACCGAGCGAAACCAGGCCGGTCAGTCCCTGCAACAAGTCCAGGCTCATTGCAAAGATCGCCATGATCATCATGCGCGTGACCATCTGGATGTAGAACTCGGTGCCCACGAATGGAAAGGCCAGCAGCGCCAGCAGGCCCAGCCACAAGACAACCTGCACGCCACGGGGCAGTGCTTCGAGGTTGGATTTGCCCGCACTCATGCTTTGAACAGCCCTTCGGGTTTCCACAGCAGCACGGCCGCCATCAACATGTACACCAGCATGCCGGCAATCTGCGGCAGCAACACTTTTCCGAAGGTATCGACCAGGCCCACCAGCAGCGCGGCAATGAGCGCACCACGGACCGACCCGATGCCGCCGATGACGACGACCACGAAACACATGATCAGCACCTGCGAGCCCATATTGGGATAGACGCTGGACAACGGCGCCGCAACGATGCCGGCGAATGACGCCAATCCCACGCCCAGTGCAAACACGAGCGCATGGATCCGCTTGATGTTGACTCCCAGCGCTTCCGCCATGTCTCGGTTGAAGGCGCCGGCGCGGATCTTCATGCCGAGCCGAGTCTTGGAGATCAACAGATACAGGCCGATCGCCAGTGCAATGCACAAACCGGCGACGAACAGGCGGTATACCGGATACGACAGGTTCTCGGTCAGCGGTATCGAGGCTCGCAGCAACTCGGGTATCCGGACACTGTGCACGTCGTCACCCCATATCAGGGACCGCAACTCCTCGAAGACATAGATCAGGCCGAAAGTCAGCAGCACCTGGTCGAGATGGTCACGCTGGTAAAAATAGCGAAACAACAGGCGCTCGAGCGCCAGGCCGAACAACACTGCCAGGGCCGTGCCGCCGATGATGGCCACCGTCAGGCTGCCGCTCAGACCGGTCAGCGCATAGGCCACATAGGCGCCGAGCATGTAAAAGCTGCCATGCGCCAGGTTGACCACGCCCATGATGCCGAATATCAGCGTCAGGCCGGCCGCGAGCATGAACAGCAGCAGGCCATACTGCACGCTGTTGAGCAGCTGGATCAGGAAGGTGGCAAAGTCCATGGTTTCCAAAAAAAACGGGAGGTGCGGCCTCCCGTCGTCATGCCGGTGAGCATCTCAGCCCATTTTGCAGCCGGCGCCCGAATCGGCCAACTGTTTGGCGGCCACGCCGATGACCTTGTTTTCGCCACCCACCACCTGGCGCAGGTAAATGTCCTGAATCGGGTTGTGCGATGGGCTCATCTTCCACTTGCCGCGCGGGCTGTCGATCGTCGCACCGCCCATGGCGGCGTACAGCGCCTTCTTGTTCGACAGGTCGCCCTTGACGGCGTTGGCGCCGAGCACCAGCAACTGCCCGGCGTCGTAGCCCTGAACGGCATACACATCGGGCTGCAGCTTGTACGTCTTGGCATAGGCCAGCCGGAAGGCCTTGTTGCGCGGATTGTCCAGGCCGTCGGCGTAGTGCATGGTGGTGACCACGCCATCGGCCGCCGACCCGGCTGCCTCCAGCACGCCCTCGGTCAGGAAACCCGAGCCATACAGCGGAATCTTGCCCTTGAGGCCCGCGGCTGCGTAGTCCTTCAGGAATTTGACCGCGCCGCCGCCGGCAAAGAAACACGCCACTGCATCGGGGTTGAGGGCCGCAATTTCAGTCAGATGGGCCTGGAACTCCACGTTGGGGAACGGCACCGCGATTTCCTTGACGATACTGCCGCCAGCCTTCAGAAAACCGTCCCGGAAGCCCTGGAAGGCTTCATCGCCGGCTGAATATTTCCAGGTGATCCAGACCGCCTTCTTATGGCCCTTGGCGACCATCGGCGCGCCCAGTGCCAGGGTCGGCTGCGAGTTGGTGAAGGACGAGCGGAACACGTTGGGGGCGCACAGCGCTCCGGTGGCGGCCAAAACACCGGCATTCGGGATGATGCTCAACACGCCGCTGTCGCGTGCGACCTTCTGGATGCCCATCTGGACGCCGGAGTGCACCGTGCCGATGAGTACATCGACCTTGAAGAACTCGATATCGCGCCCGCCCAGCTTGCCGCCCTGTTCGTCGATCGCCATGCGAAAACCGTTCTCGATCGCTACGCCTAGTTGCGCGAAGGTTCCGGTGTACGGCAGCATCAGTCCGACGCGGATCTTGCCGCCCTGGGCGGAGGCGAATCGGGGCAGCAGCAGCCCGGTAGACGCGGCGCCGATCAGGGCGGCGCTGCGGGACAGCACGAGACGGCGGGAAGTCATGCGAAATCTCCTTGTAGGACGGCGGCGAACGCAAGTGCGATCGACGCCGGGTTGTAACAGCACGATGTTAACCAGCAGCCGGCCGCTCGCAATAGAGAAAAACCCGAGCTTTAGAAACGAATTGTTTAGTTCTAAAGTAAAGGCTGCCTGCAAGGCCGCGCGTCAGGCTGGCGGGGCGGTGCGGCTGCGCCGCTTGCGCCGGGTATCCAGATGCCAGGCCAGGAAGGGCAAAATCAGGAGCGATCCCGGCACCGCCCAGATCAGCAGGTAGGGACTGACCGAGGAGAGGGAACGCAACATCTGTTTGAGTTGCTGGCGCTCTTCGGGGGTCCAGACACCGCCATTGCGCTGCTTCATCAGCAGGCGCAGCGCATCCTTGATCTGGCCCATTTCACTGCGCAGGCGGGTCTTTTCACGGCTGTTGCCCGCAGCCATCGATGACACCCAGACGGGTGCCTTGGGCATCTTGGCCTGGAAGGTCTGGGTGCTGTCGGGGGTGAAAGGAGTCGGCGCGTCAGGCTTGGCTGACGGTGTCGATTCTGCGGCAGGTTTCATGCCGCGATTATCGCGCACGGATACCACCGAGCGGGGCCAATACCGTCGGTGCGATCAGTGGTTTTCGCGGATCCAGGCCTCGAACCGGTGCGCCGGCAGGGGCCGCGCAAAAAAAGTTGCGGGGTCGCACCCGGGCGCAAGCGATTGCCTCTGACGCTCAGGCCGTGGCCACCAGCTTGTCGGCGGGATAGGGTTGCAGCAGCGCCATGGACGCATGCGCCGGCGCATCCAGCCACGCGTCGTACGCGGCATGCGGCAATACCACGACCATGCGTTTTTCTTCGTTCGGCCGGTGCATGTTGCGCATCAAGGGATGGGCGTCCGCGTTGATGGTGAGCATCGTGTAGCTGTGTACGGACTGCCCGTCTGGCGACCGCCACCACGACCAAAGGCCGGCCAGTCCCATGGGCTCGCCGTCAGCCCGGGCGATGCGGGTGGCGACGGCCTTGCCCGAGCGCCAGTCGGGTTCGAAGATGGCGTCGACCGGAATGATGCAGTGCTGGCAGCGCCGCCAGGCATCGCGAAAACTCGGCTTTTCATGCGCGGTCTCGCTGCGCGCGTTGAAGGTGTTGCGTGCCAGTTTGGCGTCCTTGGCCCAGTGCGGCAGCAGGCCGAACAGCCCGGTGACGGATTCCACAGGCGCTACCGCAGCATCGCAACTGTCATGTTCATGCGGACGCCGCACCATGACGCCGGTGTAGCCGGGCCACATGTCGTATGTGCCGTCGGGGTCCGGCGGGTGGATGCCGAACAACCGGAAAAATCGCTCGCGTTCCTTGATGGCCTGGTAGTGGCTGCACATGCGAGCGCAGTATACGGACGGGCGGCGATGGAGGGTCGGGCAGCCAGGGACGCCAGGTTGCTAGCCTTGCTGCAGCACGAGCTGCGCAGCCGCCAGATCTTCCAGTGCGGTACCGACCGACTTGAACAGTGTGATGTCGCCGTCCGACAGCCGTCCCGGGACCTCGCCCCTCACCAGTTGGGCCAGTTCCGCCACGATATGCGCGCGCTTGATGCGTCCGGATTGCAGCGGTTGCACCAGGTCGCCGGCCTCCGACAGGGCGCCCGCATAGGTGTCGACGCAGACACGGGCCATGGCGACCGCCAGGTCGTCGACTTCTCGCATGTCGGGCTTGAAACCACCCACCAGGTCCAGATGGGTGCCCGGTCGCAGCCAGTGGCCCATGACCAAGGGCGTGGTGGACGTGGTGGCGCAACTGACGATGTCGGATGCGCGTACCGCGGCTTCCAGATCGGCGCACGCGACTGCGGGATGGCCCTCGCCCTGCAGCAACTCGGCAAGCGCCGCACTGGCCTGGGAATGGCGACCCCACACCTGAATGCGGTCCAGCTGGGGCCGCAGCGCATGGTGGGCGCGCGCCATCCATCCGGCCAGACGGCCGCTGCCGACGATCAGCAACACCCTTGCATCGGCGCGCGCCAGATGCCGCGCGGCGAGGGCGGATGCCGCAGCAGTGCGGCGCAGGGTCAGCGCCTCGCCATCGAGCAGCGCCATGGCCTGGCCCGTATTGCGGTCCAGCAGCAGGTAGGTGGCCTGCACCGTCGGTATGTGGCGCGACGCGTTCCCCGGCATGACGGTTACCAGCTTGACGCCCAGTGTCTGGGGGCGACCAGGCCGGCATCAGCAGCAGCGCATCCTGGCCACCCAACGCATGGGCATGGCGGACCGGGACGTCGGCACCGGCCGCGAAAGCCCGCGCCAGCTGGTCTGTCAGCGCAGGCCAGGGCAGGGCGGCGTGTACCTCGTCGGCGGTGAATATACGCATGGCAGGTGGATTTTGGAAACCGAGGCGATGGCAGGCGCGGGCTGTGGGCGCCGGATTGCTTGCCAGCAGGTTGCGCGCGCTACTTGTTGACGGTTGTCTTGGCCGTTTCAGCTTGTGACTGCGCCAGCGCTGCGTAGCGCGCGGCCTGATGCTTGTAGTCGGCCATATCCGGAGCGAGAGCGGCAAGTCGGGTATACAGCGCGTGGAGCTTGTCCGGCGCCGACTCGGCAAGCGCCTGCCGGACCAGGTCGCGGATCTCGAGTTCCTTGTCGATCATGCCCAGCATCTGGACGATCCCGGGATCTTTCAGTTCGACGAATCGCGCCAGCTCCTTGCGCCCGTCCTCCAGCGTGTTGCGTTCAATGCTGCGTACCGTGCGGTCCGCGAGCATCGCGCGAACGGCGTCAACTTCCCCCGCAATCCTCGTCCGCAGTTCTTTCACCTGCCGGTCGCGCACTTGCAATTGGGCTTGCAGTTGCTGGCGGTCCGCGCGATCCTGGAAATAGCCATGGGTATAGGCTATCAGCAGCAAAGCCACACCGGTGACCAGCGCGAGCGCCAGCAGTTCCCGAACACGCGAGGCTGTCTCGACCTCATGTTGTCGCCATTGCGCGGCTAGACGCCAGAGCGTCGCAAGCGCGGTTACGGCGACGACCAGGTAGGCCAGCATGAACATAGGCGAGGCGGCGCTGAACATTGGGTGGGTATCTGGCAACGGTTTTTCCTTGGATCCGGCACGCCAATTGTGTACCTGAATGGCTTGGTCGGGTCGCACCACAGCGGTGCTGCCCGCCTGCTGCCGGCGCGCGACGCAACTCCCCTGAATCTGCCGATAGCATAATCGGTCGGCGACCGACGCTTGCATACGATCTGGCGCAGCACTCGTCGTGTTGCCGGTGATCCTGGCAGACACCGAATTCGCGTTCCAGGTGTTCTGCGGCAAGTCGACGGCGCTGGCCCTTTGACCGATCTGGGACCGGCAGAGGGGTCGCGCTGGTCGCGCGTTGCGGGTCGGAGCACGTGCCTGACCGAGCCGCTGGCACTGCGTATATGGCAAGATCGGGGCCATGAGTCAAACCTTTGGCATCGTGGCCCACGGTCAACAGGATCGCGCGCCGCATCGCAAGCCGGTGCATTTCGTGGTCGTGATCGACGCCGGTGGAGCGATGGTGGCGATGCTGTTTTTGGAATCACGAGAACAGGTGGCCGAGGTCGATGCCGGTGCCGAGGAGGTCCATTCGATGATCTCCGGTATCCAGCCGACCATCGGCGCCATGGGGCCGGAATGGGATGCCGGGCTGGCCGGCCACAGTGCCACCGAACGGGTCGGCGCGCGCGTATACGCGCTCAGCGCCTGACCCAAGCGGGTCGGTGGCACGATCATGACCTGGACCCTGGAAACGCTCATCCGGAACGACCGATTGCCCCTGACCAGCGCTGAATTTCGGGCCGACTGCAAGCGTACGCTGGATCGCGACGGCGTACACCGCGTCACCCCGGTCAAGGGCGGGCGTACCCGCATGCTGGTGGTGCTGGCCTACAACACCGAACCCGATGTATCGTTGTCGGAATCGGCGCGCATGACTTTCTACGGCCGGCTGGGCTGAGTCGACCGGCGCCAGGCCAGGAAACGCAAGGATCGGGGACGAGAAGTGGAGCTCTTCAAGCTGGACGGACAGGTCGCGGTCATCACGGGCTCGTCGCGTGGCATCGGGCGTGCGATCGCTGAACGTTTCGCTGAGCACGGCGCGACGGTTGTCATTTCGTCGCGCGGCGCAGTGGCGTGCGAAGAGGTCGCCAGCGGCATCAATGCCCGCCACGGCAACGGGCGGGCGATCATGCTGCCTGCCAATATTTCAATCAAGGCCGATCTGGAACGTCTGGTATCCGAGACGCAACGGCAACTTGGGCACATCGACATTCTGGTCTGCAACGCGGCAAGCAATCCGTATTACGGCCCGATGCATGGCATTGGTGACGCGCAGCTGCGCAAGATCCTGGACAACAACATCGTCTCCAACCACTGGCTGATCCAGTTTGCGGTGCCGCAGATGATCGAACGGCGCTCGGGCTCGATCATCATCGTGTCGTCGATCGCGGGACTGCGCGGCAACGCGATCATCGGCGCCTATGGCATCAGCAAGGCGGCCGACATGCAGCTTTGCCGCAACCTCGCCGTGGAATACGGGCCGCATTGTGTGCGGGTGAACTGTATCGCGCCGGGTCTGATCAAGACCGACTTTGCGCGAGCGCTGTGGGAAGACCAGGCGATGCTGGCCAGGCGAACCGAGACGACACCGCTGCGCCGCATCGGTGAACCCGATGACATCGCCGGTGCCGCCGTCTTTCTGGCCTCGCCTGCCAGCGCATTCATGACCGGCCAGACCATGGTGATCGATGGCGGCGTAACGGTGTGATCCGGTTGTCGCTCAGGGAACCTGCATCTTTACCGTCTGGACGCTCTGGAAATCCTGCTCGGATTCGGGCGCCGGCGCGGCGCTGGCCGGCCTGTCGTCAGCAAACTGTTCAGCCCTCTCGAGCCGGGCCCTGACTTCGCCGGTTTCCTTGAGATCGGCCATCTGCGCGGCTATTTCGCGCCGGTGTTCCTCGAGTTTTTGCTCCAGCTTGGCGATCTGGGCATGCCCCTGGTCGATCCGATCCTGGACCATTTTCTGCTTCTTGGAGGCGTCATCAATGATGTCAGGCAGCCGGACCTTGAGCGATTGAAGCGTTGCGCGCACCACCCGAATGACCAGGTCGCTGTCCTGGTTGGTGGGCAGCCCCCGCATCAACTGGATCGCGTCCGAGATACCGTATTTGACGGTTGCCGGGATGGGTGCCGGTGCTGGCTCAGGCGCCACCCAGGGCTGCGGTTCATACTCCTGCTTCTTGCTGAAAAATGCCATGGTGTCCCCCGGTATTATTGGTTGCACATGTGGTCCGCACTCTAGTCTACTGCGGTTCTTGGCAGGCGTGGCCGCAGATTGCGGGCGCGGCGTCGGGTTTCAGTGCCAATTTTGGCGGCGCGCTTGGCATCGCATGGCGCTTCCACGCTGGCACAGCGTCAAGCGCGCCGAGCCAGCGATGGACAAGGGATGAATCAGCGCACAGGAATCAGGTCGCCACGTTGCACTCGCGGCGCAGCAGCGCCAGCGCGTCCTGGCCGGCATACCGCGCGTCGCTGCGCAGCACAGGCTCGGCCTCGTCGGCAAAACCGTTCCATAGCTGGAGGTAGTCGTCCTGCAGCGTGGGTGGCGCATGTTGCCGGATAAACTGCCGGGGCAATTCGCAGTCAAGGCCGGATTTCTGGATTGTTCGAATCAGGCTGGCGGCCGTCGACTTGGTCATCAAGGTCGCGTGGCTGCTGCCAGCAGCAATGCGCAGGAACAGCGTCAGCAGCGAGCTGTCGTCCAGGTGGCCGCCACTGGCCTTGTCCCAGACGGCAGAGTTCTGGCGCTCGAAATGATCAACTTCGGCCAGCGCGTCCTCGAACCAGAAATAGCGTCCGATGAAGGCCGGTGTCTGGGTGAGCAGACGGCGCAGGGGCAGGGCTGGATCGAGCAATTTTGGCAAATCTGCCAGGACGGTCTGGCGGACAGACTCCACCACGGCAAGATATTCGCCAGGCAGATCCTCGGGCAGCTTGACGGCGCTCTCGCCCGTGTCGTTTGCGGCCTGTCGCGGTAACTTCTTGCGCAGCGCCAGCAGCCATTTTTCGAATGTTGGCCAGTCGGGCATCGTGCTGCGCTTGCCCAGGCGCGCCAGCAGCGCAGTGCGAATGACGGCTTCTGCGTCGCCAGCGGCTGCGTCGAGTTCATCGGCATCCAGATCGAGCTTGCCCGCCATCCATACCGCCGCCTCGATCAGCAAGGCCGTGCGCGTGCGGCGGTCTTTTTCGGCCCGATAGTCGGCCAGGCTGCGCAGCGACCACTTGGCCAGCAACGGTATGTGTTCGTCGCGGAACCCCGCGCGTTCGCGCATGCCGAAATGGCTGTTCTGTGGCATGGTGATCAGTGCCTTGAGCATGTCCGAGCCGCCCTTGGATCGGGACAGCAGGGAGTGTTCGCGCAGGGCATGTGCCGCCAGGCTCAGGTCGCCGTTGTGCGTTTCCTCCAGATACAGGCTCACCAGGTTGACCAGACGCGTCTTTGCCAGTTCCAGGTCAGGGCGCAGGTATTCAGTGCCAAAGTAGCGCGCAATCTGCACCATGCCCTTGGGCGCCTCCTGGCACAGGCTGGCGAGGCGCTCCGGCGCAATGATGCCGTTTCCGAGGCCGTGCTGCAGCGCCTTCTCGAAGAAAGGGCGGCTATCGAACAAGGCGACGGATTGGGGTGTCGGTTCCGGCAGGCTTGGCATCGGGATCGGGCGCGGCAAGTGGCGTGACACAGCGGCCGGGCAGATCGCCGCTCAGATGGCGGATTCTTCCTCGTCATCGCGCGCGGCAGGCGTGGCATGGCCGCGGTCGGTATCGCCGGTTTCGACCTTGCCGTCGTCTTCGGGCAATGCGTCGTCCTGCTCCAGGGCCAGGTCATGGGCCTGCGCCTTGGCGCGCATCACCAGCAACATCTCGATGAACAGGTCGGGGCACTCATAGCGCAGCAGCCAGGCCAGCTGCATCCAATCCTGGTCTGCAATCTCGTCGAGTTCGATCCTGGACTTGGCATACGCCGACGCGAACAGTGCCTGCTCCGACAGCACCTCGCCATCTTCCTCGGTCGTGTCGAAGGTGCCGGTGCGCGCGAACGCCTCGATGCGGCTCCACTTGTCCGCAAAATAATTGGCGATGGCTTCGCTGCCGCCCTCCAGATTCGCAATGGCGTTGAGAAACTCGACCGGGTCGGCCTCATCGCGGAAGACGACCGAGTTGACCATGCCGCGCAGGTGGGTGTGGCTGAGGTCCTTGTACTGTTTCTCGATCACCAACGCCCGCGCAAACTGGCTTGGCGTGACCAGCAGGTTGATGATCGACTCCCTGGACTGGTCGTACTCGCGGATCACCGCCAGGATGTCTTTCGGTGCGAGTTGTTCCAGCACCACCACCAGGGCGCCATCGCCGTCGGTATCGGCAAGTTCGGTCAGGGCCGACTCGGCACCGGAAATGTCACCCGCGGCAATCAGGCTGCGGGTTCTTTCAATCAGGGCAAGATGGTTCATGGTGCGGTGTCCGTCGGGGCGGTTCAGTCTTTGCGGTCAAAACCTTGTTCGGCCATCCAGTCGGCGCCGGCTTCATCGCGGGACTGCGCGTCGGCGCCTGTATCGTCATCAGCCGACAGGTAGGAAAGGTCATCGGACTTGTCTGCAGCATCACTGTTGTCATCGCGTTCGTCTGTATCGTCCGCATGCCCGGCCGCAGGTGCGCCAGACATTCCCAGCATGTACTCCGACGCGGCGGCCACGACCATGAACCAGTCGCCAGCAGGTTGTGCGCAGACGGTTCGCACCATGGCATGGGCCCACGGGGCGACGGTGATGGAGTCGGAGAAGCTTTGCCAGTCGGGAAGATTGTCGGGCTCGCAACCCAGCATCTGCTCCATCGCAAAGGGTGTGTTGAAGGAAAACGCCTTGTGAAAAACCACGGCCACCATCTCGGGGCTGAGTTCGAGCATGTGCACCAGGAAGTCCAGTTCCCCGCGTTTTTGCGCAAGCCGCTGCTGCAGAACGAGAGCGCCATCGGAGTCGTGGCTCATATCGTCGAGCTCGGCAGCGTAGGCCGCGCGCAGGTTGTGGAAGAAAGGTGATAGGTACATGTGGCCTGTTTCAGATCAATCGGTTGAAGTAGGCCGTCCAGATTTCGGCTGCGGTTTCCAGCGGGTTGTCCAGCAGGTTGCGTTTGCGGTTGTCGTCATACGTCGCGCGCCGAGCGTCGTCAGACAAGATTTCATACGCCTCCTGTACGGCGCGAAATCGTGCGGCAGCGCCCGATGCGGAGCTCCGATCCGGGTGGTGCAGCGCCGCCTGCTGGCGAAACGCCTTCTTGATGTCTGCGAGGGCGGCGGCGCTTCCAAGGCCTAACGCCGCGTAGTGGTCTTTCAAGCAGGGCCTCTGGTTACTGCACCCAAGGCCGACCCGCGCGATGGCGGGTCGGTGCTGTGTGCAAGGTCGGGTCGCAAGCGGTGTCGCTGCTCGGGGCCAACGGCGGGGGCAGCAACGGGAAGAGGGGCAAATTATATTCCTTGCTGATCCATCGCTTGGCGCGGCTCCATGTAACCCGTTCAAGGCGCGGTCATCGCGCACGACGGGTTCGTTCATCGCGCGTTCCAGGGGATGTAGGTGCGCTGGTCCTCATCCCCGTCGGCAATCCGGATGCGGTGCACTTGCCCGCCCAAGACCGACGTGGTCTGGCGCAACTTCTCTGCAACGTCGCGTCCCGCAAGCCCGGTAAGCTTGATGTGCATGATGGGATGCGTCTGCCGCAGCCGTTCCAGTTCGAACCGCGCGATGCAGAAAACACGGGTCGCAGTAAACGCTCCGATTCCTGTAGCTTGCATCCGGGCAGCGGGATCCCACCGGTCCGGGCTCATGAGCCTGGCTCAGAGTACAACCCATCGGGCGCAAAAAAAGCGGCCACCCGGGCCCTCGCGCTGGAAACGAAATGGCCACGCATTTTGACCGATCTGCTCGTGGTGTACCCTGTCGTGAAGCCGGCCATGCAAACAACAATAGACTCGACGAGAGACTCGACAACAGATGCGCGTTCGTCTGCCGTCGCGATTCGCCCTGTCGTCAGGTCTTGTGGACTGGCCGTGTGAGTCGTGCCATGCTTTTCTTGCGCAGTTTGACGGGGCTGTTGTTGCCGTGGCTCGTATCGCTGCTGGCTGCGTGTGCAGCAGGCCCGGGACTGGTCGATCATTCTTTCGGATTCGATGCAAATTCTGACAGCCCGGATGTCGAGGTGCTGGACTTTTCTTACGGCGAGTCCACAGCGCCCGGGATCCGGATGCCGGACTGGGTCAAGAGGGATGTAGGCTTCAGCGCCGGGACCAGTACCAGTGGTGCGATGCCGGTGGGAAGCCGCTTGTATGTCAAATGGCGGGTACGATCCAGCGGCGAGGTACTGGAGGAGACCGTCGACCTGCGTGACCGTTTGCCCCTGGATATGCTGCGGCACAAGGTCTATTTTGTGGTTCAGCAACGACGTATACATGTCTATTTGGTCAGCCCTGAACGAAGACCGTCTGGGCATCCGGTCGTGGGTCCCGAAAAATTTCAGCGCTACAAGGTCTACGCCATTTATCCGACCCCGACATCCAGCAAATAATGACAGCCATGGTGCCGCTCGATGAAAAGTACCAAGAAGAATCCCTCCGGTGTGATCGATGCGATCACGGCAGGCGTCGTATTCCTGCTTGAAACAGAGGATATCGAGCACACCCGTGCGCAGGCATTGAATCTGGGAAAGGCAACGCGGGCGGTGGCGCTGCCGGAGCAGTTTGTCTATTTCGCCGCGTTCGACGGAACCAACAACGACAAAACCAGATTGAAGGTGTCCGGAACTCCCCAATGGACCAATGTCGCGCAGTTGTACGAGCAGGCCAACGCCCAGCAACATACCAATCCGAATCAGAAGAAGGGGTATTACGCCGGGGTCGGCACCAGCAAATCAGTGCGGGCATCTGGCGATCGCGCCAACAATCCGACGCCCGCGACGGTCGCCACCGCGCAGACGGCCTATGACGAATTTTGCGTTGCGGCCAATCAATGGCTGCGCGATGACCCATCGCGCAGCGCAACCAACGTAATGGCCGCGATCACCGGCTTCAGCCGCGGAGCCGGCACTGCGATCGCATTTGCAACACTGTTGAACGACTATGGTCTGCGACCGGATGACGGGATAGTCGGAAGAAAATATGCGCCGCCGATCAACGTCGTCGCAACGATGTTGTTCGACCCGGTGTTCACCGGCCTGATGCTGGATTTGCGATTGCCGCGCAATATCAACAACAATGTCGTCGTGGTAAAGGCACGGGATGAATTCCGGGATCAATTCAAGGCCGCTGACTTCAGCGCCGACCTGCGGGTGCGCAGCATCGAGTTCTATGGCAACCACGGCAATATCGGCGGGTTTTACGACAACGGGATCGGCGCGCTCGTATTGGACGGTGCGACTACATTTTTCAGGAACTCGGGGATAGCGATGGCGGGGATTCCGCTCGAGCGGCAGTTCGTGGACAGGAATGTGTTCATCTACAACGAGTCGATCGAAAGAAAATACAACAACAAGCCGCTGTGGACCGAAGTCAACGACAACGGGTTGCGATTGACAGCTGGCGTGGACAACCGACTGCGGGGTGAGCGGCTGAGCTGATCGGCGGCGAACCTGTGGGCATCGGCACACCGGCGGCGTGCGCTGGGTTGCACGGAAGGAGCCGTAGTCGGTGGGCTGGTTTTGCTGGCAGAGTTGCCGTTGCCCTGACTGTTGCCAAAGCGACTGTACAAAGTCTGGATCGATCCTCGGATTGCGCGCCGACGTCGATCACCCGCCGCTGCTATGGCGAGCAGGCGTACTCGCGCAAGCGCACGCGGCCCTTGCTTGACTCCATCAGCGACCCTGGGAGGCAAACCATGCACGTGGGTGGCATCGCTTGGGCATGCTCTGCGGGGTGGGCTTCCCGGGTGTCGTCTGGCATACCGAGACGAGGCAGCACATCAGGATTGGTCTTCAACGTGGCCGCACGAACCCGGATTCTGCCCAAGCCAGCGCACTATCCAGATTCAGCTTGAAACCGGGCGAAACAGGAACCCGACCCAGCTCCTCGCCGAAATCGTCCACGGCAACCAGTGAAGCGGTAGCGCCGTCCTCGTCAGGCACGATGTTCAGTGCGACCCGAATGCGGCGACCAGCGTCCGTCACGGTGACACTTCGGTTGAGCTGGGCATGCAGCTGCTGCTCGTGCCGGCGCAACACTTCAGCCGCTGTCTTGACGAGTGTGTTGAACGCAGAAACATCAAGGGGTTTCGGGTTTTTTTTGTCACGCCCCATGGTCCAAGGTCCCACCAATGCAGGCTCCGATTCACCGCGCAGCAGCATGGCGACGGCCCAGCCGTCATCGTCTTCATTCTTGATCACGCGTGCGGTCCAGCGCTCATCGCTCCACACACGGTCTTGGTGGATTGGCTCGGCGGTGTTCTCGGTCATGGTGTGCGATCCACGGCCTACACGGTCAAGTCGGTCGTCGTTCGAAGGCTGGGATACCGTCCGGGATATGATGGAACGGTTGCTTGTCAACCGTGAAAATCGCAAGCTTGGCCTTGAACACGGATGGGTCGTCCAGGGTTCCCACTTTGACGATGATTGAACCCGGGCGTTTCGGCGAGCGGGTGCCGATGGCCGTACCACAGTGCGCGCAAAACAGCCGCGTTACCGGATTTTCGATGTCGTTGCGCGCAAACGTTTTCGGTTCACCGTGCACAAAGCGAAACCCGTCTTCAGGCAGCACCATGATCACGTTGGGGTTGCCGCCGGTGATGTACTGGCACTCCCGGCAATGGCATTGGAGCGAGCCCTGGACTTCGCCCTCGAACGCATACTTGATATCACCACAGTAACAACGGCCTGTCAGCTTCAAGCGCACCTCCCAAAGATCGATAGGGTGAATGATAGCCCGCGAACTATCGGCCGCGTCCATCGGCAACCGAAGTGGGGCGGACTCGTCCATGAAAAGACGCCCAACCTTCGGCAACGGGTTGCCAAGTATTGGCTCCTCGACCTGGGCTCGAACCAGGGGCCTGAACCGCCGGGTCTGTTAGAAAGTGCAAAGGGCGCGAGACGATCCAACAGGGAAACAGTTTGCTCGCCCTGGCCGGATTTGTTCAATTGAAGGGCGAGCCGACAGGCATCAGTGCGCCAGAGCTTCGGCCGGAACCGGAGCAAGGTCTCCCTCGACGCCCGGCAGCTTCCATAAAAGACGCAGGGTCCAGGTGATCCTGCGCTCGAAGAAGTCGACAGAAAGCGGATACCAGCCGGGCTTGCCCACCGCCATGGTGCCGACTTCTGAGAACTGGTCGTCGTGGACGCCGGGGTCCTCGACGATTTGCTTGCCGTCGATCTTCAGGCGCACACCGTCGTTCGATTCGAACGCAAATTTGTAGGCGCCGGTCTTGTCGAGACGGATGAACCCGGTGATCCTCGCCATCACCCCGTCTTCCGCAGTGCTGGTCAGAACCTTCCCGCTGCCGCCCTGGAAGTCCAGCATCGCCAGCGGCGCGCCCGGCTCGCATTTGATGCTCTTTTCCCACGTGGCGATCTCGTCGACATGCCGGATAAACTTGTACATGTAGCAAACCGCCAGACCCGGCTTGCGCTCGGCGCTGGCCGTCCCTGCTTGCGCCTGGCCGTCAGGTGCCCAGGCCAAAAGCCCGCCCGCTACCACGAGGGCATAGGCCCAGAAGTGCTTCGCAATTCGCATATCTTCCCCCACGGGTATTTGCCCCACCAAATGTCAGCACGCCAACGGCCTCGGTCGACATCGGCCCGGCGCTGTCATAGGAGTCGTACTTTACTCGAGTTATTGCGTCGGCACCCGCTGCCTATGCAGACGACCAGCACCGTTGTCGCTGTCCGATCAAGCGTGACCAGATTGGGTATTGCAAAGTTTTGGCCAACAGCACAGCAAAACCCTGGTCGCCGGGTTCTACTACGGTGTCGGCCCGGCAAATTCGGCAAACACCCTACTGACCGGTCGCCCTTCAGACTGTGATCCAGTCGGTCCCGGTCACCGGGTCCGCGACACCGATGTCAGCCGAGCCGCGTCCCAGCGCCTGGGCCAGAACTGCCCGCGCCAACTCGGGCCGATTGTTCTGTCGGCTCAGGTGGGCCGCCACGACGGTAGCCAGGCCCGGATGGTTCACGGCTGCGGCGATCTGCGCCGAGAGAACGTTGGATAGATGACCATGCCTGCCGCCGACCCGCTTTTTCAGGAATGGCGGATAGGAGGAGGTCGCCAGCAGTTCCGGATCATGGTTGCATTCCAGCAGCATCGCCTGACATGCCGCCAGATGGGTCAATACATGGTCGGTTGCATGGCCGAGGTCGGTCAGGATGCCCAGACTGGTCGCGCCGTCGGTGCAGCGTAGTTGCAATGGTTCGCGCGCGTCGTGCGGCACGGTGAATGGCATCACATACAACGCGCCCAGCGTGATCGCCACGCCATCGCTGGCGATCCGCAGCAGGTCATCGAAATCGGGGCTGCCGGCGCCGGCGTGGGTGCCGTGGCTCATCCAGACCGGTATGCGCTGGCGCAGCGCCAGCTGGCGGGCGCTGCCGATATGGTCGCTGTGTTCGTGCGTGATGAAGATCGCGTCGATATCGCCGGGAATCAGACCGGCGCGACCCAGGCGTTGCTCGATCTGGCGGATGCCCAGACCACAGTCGACCAGCAGGCGTGTGACGCCGGGGCCGCTGCGCGCTTCGACGACGGTTGCGTTGCCCGAGCTGCCGCTGCCCAGGTTCCGGAAACGCAACATGGGCGACGCCTATTTCAGGTCGTCGGCAATGACCTTCACGATGCGCTGTGCATTGGCCGAGGTATCTGCGCTACCGGTCGCGTTCAACACGGATACCGTCGTCGCATCGGCTTGTGATCGGACCTGGATCTGGTATTTGACCGGCGCATTGGCCTTCGCGCTGCTGCCAAACAACCGGCCCAGGAACCCGGGCTCGGCCTTGTCTGGATTGGGCTCGACATAACGAACGAAATAGACTCCCTTGCTGCGGTCGCGGTCCTCGACGGTGAAGCCGGTGCGGTCCAGCGACAGGCCGACGCGGCGCCACGCGCGCTCGAAGTTGTCGTCGATCTGCACCACCGGCTGGCCGTTGACCTGTGCTATGCGTGCGACCGGCTGCGCTGCACTGGCTGCGCTAGCCGTCTTGGCCTGCTCCTGCGACACGCCGAGCTTGATCATCAGGCGGCGCAGGAACTCGGTTTCCAACTCCGGTTCGGCAGGGCGTGGTTGCCACACCGTGGACGCGTCACCGGTGACGGTAGCCGAACTGGTGGATCGATATACCTCGATCATGCCGCGATGGCTCACATAGACCTCGGTTTCCCCGGCAGCATTGCGCTCCAGCCGGGTACGAAAACGGTCGCGCTCAGCGGTCGAATACAGGGAGTCCAGCAACTTGCCGAGCGAGGCCCGAATCAGGTCCTGGGGAATCTTGGCCCGGTTCTCGGCCCAGTCGGTTTCCATGATGCCCAGATTTTTCTGGTCCAGCGACAACAGAAATCCGTGCTCCTGCCAGAAGTCCTTGATGGGGTCCCACAATACCTCGGGCGGGCGCTTGATCACCAGCCAGCGCTGATTGCCGGCGCGCTCGATCCGCACATCGGCTATGGTCGCGACCGCGACCTGCACCGACGGTCCGGCCAGTCCCTGCTGGTAGCTCGACGCAGTGACAGGTCCCCCGGGGACTGCGTAGCGGTTGTCGCGCGCCAACTGGGTCAGGTCGGGCGGCACGGACAACGATGGCGCGGTTGACGCGCTCTTGTAGTCGATCTTGTCCGACTCCAGTATCGAGCATCCGCCCAGCGCCAGGCCGAGGCCCAGCAAGGCCAGTCGTGTAGTTGCAATCACCAGGTAGTCCTTCGGGAAATGGTTTGGTCAAATCAGGCCGGCGCGACGCAGGGCGTCCTCGACGACAGGAACATATTCCTGTTCCAGCGCAGTCATCGGCAGTCGCAGTGCGCCGCCGCACAGGCCCATGCGCTGCATGGCCCATTTGAGCGGGATCGGGTTGGCCTGCGCGAACAGGTGCTTGTGCACCGGCATCAACTTGAACTGGATGTCCATTGCGCGGCGGGCGTCGCCGGCCATCGCGGCAACACACAGCTCATGCATCTGGCGCGGCGCGATATTGGCGGTGACACTGACGTTGCCATGACCGCCACACAGCATCAATGCCACGGCGGTCGGATCGTCGCCCGAATAGACCGAGAAGCCCTTGGGCACATCGCGGATCAGCCATTCGCCGCGCTCCAGATTTCCGGTCGCATCCTTGATGCCGACAATGCCTGGAATCTCGGCCAGCCGCAGCACGGTCTCGTGGGCCAGATCGGCGACACTGCGCCCGGGTACGTTGTACAGCACCATCGGCAGATCCACCGCTTCGGCAATCGCCTTGAAATGCTGGTAAAGACCCTGCTGCGAGGGCTTGTTGTAATACGGTACCACCTGCAGGTGGCAATTGGCGCCGACCTCACTGGCAAACCGGGTCAGCTCGATCGCCTCGGCTGTCGAGTTCGCGCCGCAACCGGCCATGATCGGCACCCGACCGGCGGCCTGTTCAACCGAGACCCGGATGATTTCGCAGTGCTCCTGCACATTGACAGTGGGCGATTCGCCCGTGGTACCAACCACGCCAATGCAGTCAGTACCTTCGGTGATGTGCCAGTCAATCAGTTTGCGCAACGAGGGG
>JAYUQC010000192.1:0-24828 GCA_043759735.1 Rhodoferax sp. | reverse complement strand
CGATCACCGGGTTCAGCAAGCCGAACGCGGCCAGCGGAATGCCCACCACGTTGTAGATGAAAGCCCAGAACAGGTTCTGCCGGATCTTGGCGTAGGTGCGGCGCGAGATGTCGATGGCGTCGGCCACCAGCGCCGGGTCGCCGCGCATCAGCGTGATGCCGGCCGCATGCATGGCGACGTCGGTGCCGGTCGACATGGCGATGCCGACATCGGCCGCCGCCAGTGCCGGCGCGTCGTTGATGCCGTCGCCGACCATCGCCACCGTGGCGCCGCCGGCCTTGAGCTCAGCGACGATGCGCGCCTTGTCCTGCGGCAGTACGTCGCTGCGGATGTCGTCCAGCCCCAGTTCGCGGCCCACCAGCTCGGCGCTGCCCCGGTTGTCACCGGTTACCAGCACGCTGCGAATGCCCTGGTCGCGTAGCCGCTGCACAGCGAGACGGGCGCTGGGCTTGACAGTGTCACCAAAGGCCAGCAAGCCAAGCAGCAGGGGGCGGGTGGTGACATCGGCCAGCCACGACACGGTGCGGCCCTGGGCCTGCAACGCTGCGGCTTGCGGGGCCAGACCTTCGCGTTCGACACCCAGTTCGTCCATCAGGCGGGTGCTGCCCAGGCGCAGGTCGCGCCCGTCCACCAGCGCGGCCATGCCGCGCCCCGCTAGCGAGCGCACCTGCGACGCCGGCAGTGCGGCTGCACCGGCCGCCTTGGCGGCATCCAGCACCGCGCGCGCCAGCGGGTGCTCGCTGCCGGACTGGATCGATGCGCTCGCCACCAGCAGCGCGTTGCGATCGCCGTTGGCGGCCTCGCACGCCACCAGGTGCGGCTTGCCTTCGGTCAGGGTGCCGGTCTTGTCGAAACCGACGATGCTCACCTTGTGCGCGACTTCCAGCGCCTGCGCGTCCTTGATCAGGATGCCGTGGCGCGCCGCAACACCCGTGCCCGCCATGATGGCGGTGGGTGTGGCCAGGCCCAGCGCGCAGGGACAGGCGATGACCAGCACCGCCACCGCGTTGAGGATCGCGTTCTCCCAGTTGCCGGTGCCCAGGCCCCAACCGAGCAGCGTGACCAGCGCGATGGCGATCACCACCGGCACGAAGACCGCGCTGACCTGGTCGACCAGGCGCTGGATCGGCGCCTTGTGCGCCTGTGCCGATTCGACCATGCGCACGATGCGGGCCAGTGTCGACTCGGCGCCTACCGCGCTGGTGCGCACCAGCAGCAGGCCCTCGGCATTGACCGAACCGCCAGTCACCTTATCGCCAGGGTGTTTGGCTACCGGCAGGCTCTCGCCGGTGACCATCGACTCGTCGACCTGGCTGGCGCCGTCCTCCACCAGACCATCGACAGGAATGCGTTCGCCAGGCCGCACCACGACCAGATCGCCGACCCGGACGTGGGCAATCGGCAATTCCTGTTCCTGGTCGCCGCGGCGCACCCGTGCCGTCTCCGGCCGCAGTGCATTGAGTGCGCGGATGGCAGCCGTGGTCTGGCGTTTGGCACGCGCCTCCAGCCATTTGCCCAGCAACACGAGTGTGATCACGACCGCCGATGCCTCGAAATACAGGTGCGGTTCGCCGTGCGGGGCATGCGCCAGCAGCAGGTACAGACTCAGGCCGTAACCCGCAGAGGTGCCCAGCGCAACCAGCAGGTCCATGTTGCCGGCACCCGACCGCAGGGCGGCCCAGCCGGCACGGTAAAAGCGCGCGCCGAGCCAGAACTGCACCGGCGTGGCCAGCGCCCACTGAATCCAGCCGGGCAGCATCCAATGGGCGCCGAACACCATGCCGAACATGGGCAACGCCAGTGGCGCCGACAACACCGCGGCAACGGCCACCGGCCACCAGGTGTTGCCGCCGTGGGTCTCGGCGGGCTGTGCGGCGGAAGCAGGCGTTTCGACCTGGGCGGTGTAACCGGCTTTTTCGACTGCCGCAATCAAACTCTCGACGGCGGCGCCGTCGCCGCTGACGGTGACCTGTGCCTTTTCGGTTGCCAGGTTGACCTCGGCGGAAATCACGCCGGGTACCTTTTTGAGCGCTTTCTCGACGCGGGCGACGCAGGACGCGCAGGTCATGCCCTCGATGGGCAATGTCCAGGCCGTGGTTGCAGCCAAAGGGGGCAGGGCGGCGCTATGGGGGTTCATGGTTGTCCTTGCAGGGGCATGGATTGCCGTCTGGTCATGGAGTCATTGTCAACCCTGACATCATGGAAAGCTCAAGCGAAGATTCAACAAGCCCACAACGAGATTGGGGACATACAGTGGTGACTCTTGACCTTGTCATTGTGGCAAGGTCTATAGTGAATTTTCTTGTTCTTGCCCATTTCTTTTTCTTACCCCGGGAGATGCACCATGATTGAATTCAAGGTCGATGAGATGAGTTGTGGCCACTGCGCCAGCGTCATTGCCAGGACGGTGAAGGAACTCGATGCCGGCGCCAGTGTCGACGTGGATCTGGCCCGCAAAACGGTGCAGATCGAATCGTCCGTGGACCGCGCGGTGATCGCCGCGGCGCTTGACGAGGCAGGTTATCCGACCGCCTAGGCAGGGTACCCGTAGCCTCTGCGGCTGGCAACCACAGCTTGCTGCACCACCAGGAGAATGGCCATGTTGCCCAGAAGACGATTTTTTCAATCCATCGCTGCGGTGGCGGTAACCTCGGCAATGCCGACGGTCGTGTACGCGCAGGGCGCCAAGCCCCGGGTCGAGGTCTGGAAAGACCCCAGTTGCGGTTGTTGCAAGGACTGGGTCGTGCACCTGCAGGCCAACGGCTTTGACGTGACGGTCCACGACACGGGCAGTACGGCGGCGCGTTCTCGCCTGGGTATTCCTGAGCAGTTGGGTTCGTGCCATACCGCGCAAGTCGACTCGTATGCGATCGAAGGCCATGTTCCTGCACGCGAAATCCATCGGCTGCGCAAGGAACGGCCAGCCGCAGTCGGCCTGAGCGTGCCGGGCATGCCGGTAGGCTCGCCAGGCATGGACGCGCCCGCCTATGGTGGTCGCAAGGACCCGTACGACGTGCTGCTGGTGCTACGTGACGGGAAGTCCCGGGTCTACCAGAGTTACCACAAAGGCTGAGCCAATACCCATTGCGATTTCGGCTCCCTCTGCCGCAATGCCGGCAGGCGGTCCTGTTTGGCGCGCGTGCCGCCGTTGACCTTTGCAGAGTGACTACACTTCGCAGCCATGACACGACTGCACGGGTGGACCACCCTGATGGCATTGCTGATGCTGGGCAATGCGGCGGCGCAGCCGCGCGGGGTTTTTCTGGAACAGCTGAGCACGGCCGAAGTCGCTGCGGCGCTGCGCGGTGGCACCACCACCATCATCATTCCGGTGGGTGGCACCGAACAGAGCGGCCCGCATCTTACGCTGGGCAAACACAATCTGCGGGTGCGTGCGCTGGCGGGGCGCATCGCGGAGCAACTGGGCCAGACGCTGGTGGCACCGGTGGTGGCGTACGTGCCCGAGGGCCGGATCGACCCGCCTACCGAGCATATGCGTTTTGCCGGCACGGTGTCGGTGCCCGAGCCGGTGTTTCAGGCCGTTCTGGAGGCCGCCACCCGCAGCTTCTGGCAGCACGGCTTTCGCGATGTGGTGCTGGTCGGAGACCATGGTGGCTACCAGGCTGCTTTGAGAGCCGTTGCGATACGGCTCAAGGCGCCTGCCACGCACCCGGGCGCCCGGGTGCACTTTGTCGATGCCTACTACCAGGCTTCGCAGGCGCCGTTTGGCGCGCTGCTGCGTTCGCGCGGCCTGACCGACGCCCAGATCGGCGTCCATGCGGGCAGCGCCGACACCGCGCTGCAGTTGGCGTTGGCGCCCGAATCCGTGCGTGCCGACCTGTTCGAGCAAGCCGCTCGCGAAGGACGTTCCGGCGGCACCCACGGCGACCCTCGGCCCGCGAGCGCGGCGCTGGGGCAACTCGGAGTCGATCTGGTGGTCATGCACACGGTTGCGGCCATTCGCGCGGCCGTGTCATCTTCCCGCTAGGCTGGTGCGTTAGGCTTGGGCCAGGCGCGTTTCGCATTCATTTCATCCCTCTCGATCACATATTCTCATGCACAAGCAATCACTGGCGCTGGGCGCATCGGCAGTCCTGTTGTTGGCAGGCCTGACGGCGACATGGCTGGCACTGGCCCAGACGAACCCTGCCGCAACTGCCGCCGTGGTGGCACCGCTGGCCGTCGTTGATGTGGTGCCGGGCATGGCACCAGTGGCCGACGCGGGCAATTTGTACCGCGAGACGGCTGCCGGTCGTTTCAGCCCTGCTGTGGCGGGTGCGCTGGAGCGGGTGTATGTGCCCAATCGGTCGGCCAACACGGTGTCGGTCATCGACCCGGCCACGCTCAAGGTGATCGACACCTTCAAGGTTGGCGTGCATCCGCAGCATGTCGTTCCGTCCTGGGACCTGCGCACCTTGTGGGTGGCCAATAACGCCGAGGGCCGCACCGATGGCAGCCTGACGCCGATCGACCCGCTGACCGGCAAGCCCGGCAAGTCGATACCGGTGGATGACCCCTACAACATGTACTGGTCGCCCGACGGCCGCCATGCCATCGTGGTGGCCGAGGCTTACAAGCGGCTGGATTTTCGTGATGTGGCGACGATGGAGCTCAAATACTCCATCGCCACGCCGCAATGCGCCGGCATCAACCATGCCGACTTTTCCATCGATGGCCGGTTTGCGCTGTTCACCTGCGAGTTCAATGGCTCCATCACCAAGATCGATCTGGTCAACCGCAAGGTGCTGGCCACCATCAAGCTGAGCCCGTATTTCGATCGGCCGGATGCACTGGCGTTGATCGCACAGCCCGGCAGGAAGCCGCGCAAGATTCCCGATCCCGGCCAACCGGGCAACGAGATCTGCACCACGCCGGGCATGCCGCAGGATGTGCGCGCGTCGCCGGACGGCAAGACTTTTTTTGTTGCCGACATGATGGCCGATGGCGTGCATGTGGTCGATGGCGGCAGTTTCAAACAGGTCGGATTCATTCCGACCGGCGTCGGCGCCCATGGCCTGTACCCGAGCCGCGACGGCAAGAGCCTGTACGTGGCCAATCGGGGAGGCAACGAGATTCGCGGCAAGCCGCTGGGCAAGGGCAGCGTGTCGGTGATCGATTTCGCCAGTCGCAAGATCACCACTACCTGGACCATCCCTGGCGGCGGCAGTCCCGACATGGGCAACGTGAGCGCGGACGGCAACCACCTGTGGCTGTCGGGCCGCTACGACAACCTGGTCTACCGCATCGATACGCGCACGGGGGCGGTGGACTCGATCAAGGTCGGGCGCGAACCGCATGGCCTGACCGTCTGGCCACAGCCCGGGCGCTATTCACTCGGGCACACGGGCAACCTGCGCTAGGTCAGTCTTCTTCGGTGGGTTTTCGGATATAGATCGTCAACTGGCTGCCATCCGACTTTTCGAAGTCGAGCAATTTCTGGATCAGGCGCTCGTCGATCACATGCCCGGCCGGCAGCATCATCAGCCCGCTCGGCGAGATCAGGTCGCGCGACAGCACCACGCCCAGCACCAGCGTGCCGGCGTTGACAAGGATATCGTCGAGGGCATCGGCGGCTTCACTGTCGCCAGCGGCATCGGAGCGCGCGGCGCCAGCAGCCTTGCCCGGCTTTGCGCGCAACATGCCGACAAATGCCTTGATTACCCAGGGATCGTAACGCAACGCGGCCGAGCGTTCGACGACGCCGAGGGCCTCCGCCGCCGAAAGCCTGCGCGGTGCCAGTACGCCGATCTGCAGGTTGTCATAGTCGGAACACACCGCCAGGATCCGGGCGCCGACCAGGATTTCGCGGCCACGCAACTGGCGCGGATAACCGGTTCCGTCATACCGTTCCAACTGCGCGCCAATGCTTGCCGCGGCTCCGCGCAGGTCCTGCAGCGGCATCAGCAGTTCTTCGGCCCTGGCCGGGTGCTGTCGGTATTGCTGCAATTGCCGTCCGGTCATGGTGGCGACCGCGGTGCCGAGCAGTTCGTCGGTGAATCCCAGCTTGCCGACATCATGCAACAAACCTGCCACGAAGACCTCGTGCACCAGCGCGGGCGGCAAATCCAGTCGCGCCGCCAGTCGACGGGCCAGGTCGGCCACCCGGCGTGCGTGCCCGGCCATATCGGGGCGGCGCGCTTCGATCAGGCTGGAAAAGACCTTGAGTGAAACGACGAAATTGCTCTTTAGCCGCTTGTTGGCCAACGCGAGCTCGTCCTTGCTCGCGTTGATGTTCTGTTCCAGGCTGGAATTGAGCGCCTTGAGCTCTTCGGTGCGGGACCTGGCCAGTTGCTCGAGGCGCAGCCGTTTCCGTTCGAGGGAATGGTGCACCAGTGCCTCGCGCACCTGTGCCACCAGATCCTTGTCGTCCCAGGGTTTCGTGATGTAGCGCAGGATCTGACCACTGTTGACGGCCTCGCTGATGGACTGGGCGTCGGCATGGCCCGTGAGCAACATGCGCAATGTCTGAGGCCAGCGCTCGCGTACCACGCCCAGAAATCGCGCGCCATCCATCTCGGGCATGCGCATGTCGGAGATCACCAGGTCGATTGGCTCGTGTTCCAGAATCGCAATGCCCGCTTGCGCGCTGTCGGCGATGCGCACCGAGAAGCCGTTGTTCCTGAACAGCCGCCGCAACGCGGCCAGAATGTTGGGCTCGTCGTCGACGCACAGGATGCGGAACTCGACCGTGGCGGGCGCAGCATCACCTGTCGGGTCCGTGACCGGGTCCTGGTCCAGGTCCGCCATGGTGGCGTTGTCGATCGGTTTTGTCGTCATGGCCCCTGTTCTGATGGATCACCGCGTCTGGCCGGCTGGACGATGGGAAGCGTAACCCGAAAGGTTGTTCCCTGCCCGCGACTGGTTCGAACCTTGATATTGCCGTGGTGCTTTTGGACGATACCGTATGAGATGGACAAGCCCAATCCTGTCCCCTTGCCGACCGGCTTGGTGGTGTAGAAAGGATCAAAGATGCGCGCCAGGCACTCGTCGGGAATGCCCGCCCCGGTGTCCTGCACTTCGAACCAGACCTGGCCGGCTTCGGTGCCGTTGCGAATCGTGATCGTTCCGCGCTGCGAGTCCATCGCCTGGGCGGCATTGACCAGCAGATTCATGATGACCTGGTTGAACTCCGAGGCACGGCATTCGACATCGGGCACATCGACCAGTTCATTGATCACGTCCGCCTGGTATTTCACCTCGTTGCGGACCATGTTGAGCGTGGATTCCGCGCACTGGCGCAGGTTGGCGAACTGCCATTCCTTGGTCGCGTCGACATAGGCAAAATCCTTCAGGTCCTGCACGATCTTGCGCACCCGCACGATGCCCTCGCGCGATTCCTTCATCAGCGCCGGAATATCCTCCTTGAGGAAGTCGAGTTCAATCTGCTGGCGCAAGGCCGCGAGCTGGTTGCGGATCACACTGTCGCTGTGACTGGCCTCGGCCAATTCATAGGCGCCCAGCATCTCGAACAGCTTGGCCAGGTATTTTTCGAGCGTGCCGAAATTGGAGAAGATATAGCCGATCGGATTGTTGATCTCGTGCGCCACCCCGGCTGCGAGTTGCCCGATCGACGACAGCTTTTCGGCCTGCACCAACTGGTCCTGGGCCATGGCCAGTTGCTGGTTCAAGGCTTGCTGCGCCAAGATCAGATCCTCCTCGATGCGCTTGCGCGGTGTGATGTCCTGCAAGGTCTCGATCGCGCCGATGAGCGCACCCTGCTCGTTGTGCAGCGGCGCTGCGGTGAAGGCCAGCCACAGGCCGGCGCACCCCAGATTCGGGAAGAAACCCTCGGCGTGGTGGGCGCCGCGTATCGTCTCCCAGCGATGGCTTTTGTTACGGTAGTGCTGTTCCAGTTCCTCGTCTCGGGCGCCATCGACAACCAGGTCCGCGAGTACCGGGCGGTCCTGGCCGTAAAAAATCCGGCCCAGATTGCGGGTGCCGATCACGTCCTCGGCCCGCACGCCCAGGGTCAGCGCGCAGGCCCGGTTGAGGTGGGTCACGACATGCCCGGTGTCGATCACGAAGGTGGCGATCGGACTTCCCTCGAAGAAGCCCGCCGCCGAAAGATTGGACAAGGCACTGGCACTGGCGCTCGTTCCCGCGGGCACGCACACGGGCGTCGGACGGTCGGATCGCGCCGTCATGGTGCGGCCGCTCCGGTTCCTTCCAGAATGCTGCAGGTCGCCTCGAACTGGGCCTCGACGTCCTTGAACACGTCCAGCAGGACCTGTTCATCGACCTTCAGCAGGCACCCGCTGCGCTGCGCCACCAGCAGCGCCAGCGCGTCTGGTTTGCTGACCGGGTCCAGTGCGTGTGCAATGGCGTTGGCAGCATGCACAAGCAATGCCAGCGTCGGACTGTCTGCCGGTTCGGGCGCATGGTGGTATTGGGTCGCCTGCACGATCGGGTCAGGAAATTTCCAGTGCCGCGTCAAGGCGGCGCCAACCTGCGCATGGTCGATTCCGAGCAGGCGGCGTTCGGCGTCGATCAGTTGGCCGTCATCGACGGCGTGCCGGGCCACGACTGCTTCGAACGCCGCGGCAAAGCGCGTGGCCAGCAGCAGCCGTCCGATATCATGGACGAGCCCTGCCGTGTAGGCGCTATCCGGGTTGATCCCGATGCGCGCAGCCAGTGCCCGCGCGCTCAAGGCGGTGCCGATCGAATGGCGCCAGAACCCGACCAAGCTCAAAGCAGGGTTGCCGTTGCCCCGCATGCTGCCGAGCAGCGCCGCGGTGGTGGCCAGATGCCGCACGGTGCGCAAGCCGAGCACCGCCACCGCGACCTGCACCGACGTCACCTGCCGCTGCATGCCGTAAAACGACGAATTGGCCAGTCGCAGCGTCGTGGCCGAGAGGGACTGGTCCAGCGCGATCTTGCGGCCCAGCACGTCGATGTCGATATCGTCATCGTCCATGCTCGCGATCAGCTCCAGCACAACCGCCGGCAGCGAGGGCAGTGTGTTGACGGCCAGCAGCACGTCGTCGAGCCGAATCATGGCGTTCTGTGCTCCGGATCCCGCTCCGGCCTGTCGGCCCGATTCATCCCGCCGTTTCCTGGAGCTGCGGGCACAGCATCACGATCTTGCCGATCGAGGTCGACGATGTACCCATCGGGTTCCAGCTGACCTCGTATTGCTGCTGTCCGACGACGATCCGACCGTGTCTGCCACGGATCTGGCCGCCAACGACCGCATCGAGCTCGGGCAGCACCTGCGCGAGCGCGTTCGCCAGCAGTGGGCCCGCGTCGCGGTAGATGTGGTGCGCCAGGTCATTGGCGAACGCGATCACGCCGGCATCGTCGAGCGCCAACACCGGCATCGGGATGTTCTGCAGTGCGTCCTGCATCACGTTCAGGCTTTGCTGACCGCGCGTCAGCTGGCTCTGCTTGTTCTGGATGACTTCCTGCAACTGCCGGTTGCTGCTGGCCAGTTCCTGGTTGGCAGTGCGAATCTTCAGGTTCAGCTGCTCGTTTTCGTCGGCCAGCTCCTTGTGCTGAAACGCGTCCTTGATGAAACCGCGCAGCTGCTCGTCGTCCCAGGGCTTGGTCAGGAAGCGGTAGATCGAACCCTCGTTGATGGCATCGGTGACCGACTGCAGTTCGGTGTGCCCCGACAACACGATCCGGATCGTGTCCGGATACAGCTGCTTCGCCTGGCGCAAAAACTGGACACCGGTCATGCCGGGCATGCGCTGGTCCGACACGATGAGGTCGACCGGATGGCGGGTCAGCAGGTCCAGGCCCTGCGGCCCGCTGCTGGCGCTCAGGATCTGATAGCCATCGTCGCGCAGCAGCCGTTTGAGCGCTGCGATCACATTGGGCTCGTCGTCCACCAGCAGCAGCGTGCGCAGCCGGACCTGCACCCGCACCAGATGCGGCGGTAGTCGGCGGTCCTCCAGCAGCAGCGCCTGCATGGCATCGGCCGGCACCGGCCGCGAGAAGAAATAGCCCTGGATTTCGTCACAGACGTTGGCGCGCATGAATTCGCATTGAGCCTCTGTCTCCACCCCTTCGGCCACCACCCGCAGCCCGAGCCCGTGGGCCATCGAGATCACCACCTTGGCGATGACCGCGTCCTGTGTATTGCTGGCGATGTCGCGCACGAAGGACTGGTCGATCTTGACCTTGTCGAACGGGAACAGCTTGAGGTAGCTCAGCGACGAATAGCCGGTCCCGAAATCGTCCAGCGACAGTTGCAGCCCGCGTTCCTTCATGGCGCGCATCACCTTCTCGCTGCGGCCGACGTCGTCCATCACCGCGCCTTCGGTCAGCTCCAGGCAAATGCTGTGTGCATCGACGTCGAATTCATGCAGCGCAGCATCGATCTTGGCGAGCAGCGCCGGATCCCTGAACTGGGTGGGCGACAGATTCACCGAAACCGTTGGTACCGTGATGCCCTGGCTCCGCCAGTGGCTCAGATCGCGGCAGGCCTGGCGCAGTACCCAGTCGTCGATATCGACGATCAGCCCGGAGCGCTCTGCCAGCGGAATGAACAGCCCGGGCGAGACGGCACCGAGTTCCGGATGGGTCCAGCGCAGCAGCGCCTCCATGCCGCCGATGCACCCGCTCTGCAGGTCGACGAATGGCTGGTAATGCAGGCGCAACTGGTTCAGCTGTGCAGCGCCGCGCAGCGCGTCGATCATTGCCGCCTGCTCCATTGTGTTGCGGAACAGTTCGGCGCTGTAAAAGCGGTAGTTGCCGCGCCCGCCCTCTTTGGCCTGGTGCATCGCGACCTGGGCGGACGAGAAAAGGGCCTCGAAGTTTTCTCCGTCGGTCCGATACAGTGATACACCGATTGACGCGGTGATGTTGACCAGCGTGTCGTTGACCTCGAACGGACGCACCAGGGTGGCGAGCAGACGCTGGGCCAATTGGCTGGCGCCGTCGGGGGTTTCGCCGGGCAGCACCATGGCAAATTCGTCGCCACCAACCCGCGCCACGGTGTCCTGCTCGCGCAGCGCATGGGTCAGCCGGGCCGCGATCTTGCGCAACAGCTTGTCGCCGACATCATTGCCCTGCAGTTCGTTGATGGCCTTGAAATGGTCGATGCCCAGCACCATCATTGCGACGCCGCGTTCTTCGCGCGCGGCAACCGTCATGTCGTGGCGGCAACGCTCGGCCAGCAGGCTGCGGTTGGGCAGGGCGGTCAGCGGGTCGTAGCGCGACAACCAGTCGATCCGCTCGTTGGCCGCCTGCTGCGCGCTCAGGTCGCTGAAGGTGCGAACATAGTTGCATATCTGGCCGGTTTCGTCACGCAGCGCGCTGACGGTCAGCCATTCCGGGTACACCGAACCGTCCTGGCGCCGACCGACCGTCTCTCCCTGCCAGATGCCCTCGTCCATGATGGTTTTCCATTTGGCGCGGTAGGCGGCCTCGTCCTGTGTTTCGCCGGCGAAGTCGCGCGGGTTGCGACCCAGCACATCGGCCACGGCAAAGCCGGTGATATCGCAAAATGCCTGGTTCACCATGACGACCGCATTGTGCGCATCGGTGATCACGACACCCTCGCGCGATTGCGCAAAGACGCGGGCCGCGAGCTTGAGCTGCGCGTCCTGGGCGCGCTTTTCAGTGACATTGCGTTGAATGCCGACGAAATGCGTCAGGCGTCCCTGGTCGTCCCGCACCGGGTGGATCGACAAGGCGTTCCAGAACCGGGTGCCGTCCTTGCGGTAGTTCAGGAGGTCGCCATTGAAGGCCTGGCCCGCGTCCAGTGCGGCGCGCAGCGCGAGCACCGTGATGGGGTCGGTATCGGCGCCCTGCAGGATCGAACACGGGCGGCCCGCCATTTCCTGCCGCGTGTAGCCGGTCATGGTTTCGAAAGCGTCGTTGACCGAAATCGTCATCCGATGGCGGTCGCTGATCAACACGCCCTGGGAAATCGACGCGATCTGCGCTCCGACCACCGGCCTGCCGGTTCGCAGCGTGACGGCCGGCAGGGCCGCCGGCATCGTCGATGCGTCGGCCTCCAGTCGCAGTGCCACCGACGGCGCCAGCCTGGCGAGACGCGACTTCGACACCACGTCGCAGGCGCCGGCTCTCATCGCGGCCACAGCGGCGTCCTCGCCGATGGCACCGCACACCAGGAAGCACGGCAGGCCGGCGCGCATGGCCAGCGCCAGCAGTCCCGGCCCGTCCCAGTCCGGGGTCCGAAACTCCCCGATCATCACATCCCATTGGCCAGCTTCCAACGCCGCCAGAAGCGATGCCATGTTGTTGGCACGCTGGTGGCGTATCTCAAAGCCTCCTTGGCGCATGGCCATCAGGATGGCGGCGGCTTCGCGGTCATGGTGTGCTGCCAGCAACAGGCGCAACGGTCGGCCGGCACCGTGTGCGCCGGTCGCAGCCCAAGCGCGTTGAAATCCGGAATCCCGGTCCGTGGCGACCGGGACTTCGGGATTCCAGCGGCGATCGGATAGCGAGGCTTTCATCGTCGTGTTCTGCTCCGTCAATGGATTCTGATGGTCAATCGGCACTTCGCGGGTCTTCGTTATGGGTTGCGGCCATCTGTTCGAGCATCGGTATCAACTCGGCCACGAACTCGGACTTGCCGACGAAGTCGGCGCCCATTTCCAATGCCGCTTCCCGGTAGGCCCGGTTGTCCTGCATGGACAGGAAGATGATGCGCGGCACCCGCGCCTGCATGCGCAGTGCGCGGGCGAGTTCCAGGCCATTCATGCCGGGCATGGCGATATCGAGCAACAAGACATCGGGGTGGTTGGCGGCCACCTGGATCAATGCCTCCTTGCCATCGTGGGCTTGTCCGACGATCTCGAGCCCGGGCACCCGGTCGAGAAATTGCCGTACCGCGGCCGCGAAGGTCTTGCTGTCGTCGACCAGCATCACTCGCAGCGTCATGGCGCCCTCCGGTTGGTCTTTCAAGCGTGCGGGAAGCCGCGAGACCGGATCAGGGTGATGTCTGGCGAAGTGCTTGAACATGGCCTTACTGTAGGGCGCCAGCGTGGCACACGCCATCGGGCCCATACCTGAAAGTGCCCGGCAATTCACCTGACCAGGGTGCGCCAGGGTGCTACCGGGGTGCTACCGGGGTGCTACCGGGGTGCGACGCAGGCTGGCCCCGCCGCATCCGGCCGGCCCGCACGCAGCCCTGGCGTGCGCGCCGAAGGTCTCAGGCGTCGGGCGACACCAGTCCCACCCGCATGGCGTACCGTACCAGGCCGGCTACTTCATGGATGTCGAGCTGCTTCATCAGCTGGGTCCGGTGGGTGTCGACCGTCTTGAGTGACAGGTTCAGACGCCGAGCGATCTCCTTGCTGCTGTGCCCTTCGGCGATCAGCTGCAGCACCTCGGTCTGGCGCGGTGTCAGCCCGGTCCTGGGCGAATCGTCATCGCGCAGCCGCCGCACATAGTCGCTGACGACGCCTTTGGACACCGCAGGGCTCAGGTAGGTCTCGCCCGCCAGCACCGCCTTGAGCGCCATTTCGAGCTCCAGGGGCGCGGCATCTTTGAGCAGGTAGCCCGCCGCGCCGCTGCGCAGCGCCTGGCGCACGTATTCCTCGCTCTGGTGCATGGACAACACCACGACCTTGATCGCGGGCCAACTGCGCGCCATCCGGGCGGCCGCTTCCAGGCCGTTGAGGCCTGGCATGGCAATGTCGACCAGCACCAGGTCGGGCTGCAACTGCTCGACCAGCGCCAGCAACTCCATGCCATCCTTGGCCTCGCCCGCCACGATCAGGTCGGCCACCGATTCCAGCAGCTTGCGCAACCCGGCACGCACCAGCGTGTGGTCGTCGGCCAGGATGACCCTCACCGGCATTGCTGCAAATCCAACGCGACCCGTAGCCCCACCTGCGCAGGCTGCGATGGTTGATGAATCCGTTGCGCCGCCACCCATTGCTGTTGCCACCCATTGGACTGCCGACACCGCAATCCAGAACTTGTCATTGTGTTGCTCCCGCTATTTTCATTATCCGGATCTTTGGACTGCGCTAGCGCACCAGGACTGACAAGGGTCACTTGTCCGGCATGGTTTCCCCTGCCGGCACCCTCAGCACGACCGTGCAGCCTTTGCCGGGCTCCGACTCGATCACCAGCGTCGCGCCGGCGAGCGCGGCCCGCTCGACCATGCCCAGGACGCCCAGGCTGCGCCCCTGCGACGCCCTTTGTTGCATCGCCGGCACGTCGAACCCCGCGCCGTCATCGACGACTCGCACTTCCAGCTCCGAGCGGTCGGCATGCAACCGCACGGCGACCCGCCTGGCGCCTGCATGGCGCACGACATTGGTCAGCGCCTCTTGCACAATGCGAAAAACCGCGGTTTCAAGTTCGGGCGAGAGTCGCCTATCGCCCAAATTGGCGTCGAACCGCACTGACAAGTCGTTGCGGGACGCCGTCTGCTCGGCCAGCCATCGCAGCGCTGGCACCAGCCCCAGGTCGTCCAGCATCGACGGGCGCAATGCGAGCGCCAGGCCACGAACATGTTGCAGTGCTTGCTCGACGATGCGGATGTTCTCGTCGTGCAGATCGGCCCCGGCGCCAGGCGAACGGCGGTACTGCGCCTGCAGGTTGATCTTGATCGCCGTCAGCGACTGTCCCAGCTCGTCGTGCAGCTCATGGGCTACGCGCCGTCGCTCGGTCTCCTGCGCGGCCAGCACGCGCGCCGACAGCACCCGCAACTGCTGGGCACTGACGTGCAACGCGGCTTGCGCGGCATTGTGCGCGGTGACATCGCGCAGCGATATCTGCACCGCCGGCCGGCCGCCGATGGTGATGGGCGCGCCCTTGCCTTCGAGTTCAACCACACGGCCATCCAGCCTGTAATAGCGCCGCAGCACGCTGGGCATGGTCTCGCCGGCCAGGATCCGCGCGACCCGCTCGTGCACATCGGCCAGCTGGTCAGCCACGATCAGGTCGAATATGCACCGCCCCAGCAGGTCATCGGCGGACCGGGCACCCAAAATCTCCACGGTGGCCGGATTGACATACACCAGCACGCCGTCCTGGTGCACGGCGATGCCCAGCGGGGTCCATTCGACCAGCGATCGGTAACGTGCCTCGCTCAATCGCAGCTCCTGTACTGCCCGATGGCGCTCGATTGTCGGGCTGGCCAGTTGCGCGCCGCGCTCGAGTATGGCCAGTTCTGCGCTGCTGGAGGCACGTGGCGCGCCGAAGTAGAACGCGAAGGTGCCCAGCACGGCGCCCTGGCTGCTCCTGATTGGAACCGACCAGCAGGCATGCAGACCGTGGGCAAGCGCCAGTTCCCGGTAATCCCGCCAGCGCGGGTCGGTGCCGATGTCGGCCACCATGACGGTCTGGCCGGTGAATGCGGCGGTGCCGCATGAGCCGGCTTCGGGGCCGATGGATTGCCCGTCGATGACGGCACGGAACGGCTGCGGTAACCCGGGCGCGCTGCCATGCCGGATGTGCACGCCATCGGCGTCCATCAGCAGCACCGAACCGCGCGAGCCCGGTAGCAGCGATTCGTACCCCAGAACGAAACGCTCCAGCGTGTCAGGCAGGGACTGGCTGCTGGCCTGGAATTCCAGCATATCGCGCTCGACTTCCTGCTGTAGCTGCAGCCGCTTGCGTGCACTGATGTCGTCCATGACGCCGGCAATGCGGTAGATGCCGCCGCTGGCGTCCCGGATCGGAAACGCGCGGCTGCGGATCCAGCGGATCTGTCCATCGGGCTTGACAATCCGGTACTCCAGGTCGTAGTCACCCTTGTGGAACTCCAGGTCTACCTGGCGCACGACGCGTTCCCGGTCCTGCAGGTGCAATGCATCGCGCCAGGCAGCCGGGTCGTTCAGCATCGATCCGGCGCTGCGCCCGGTGATGGTTTCGTAAGCCGGACTCACATACAACATGCGGTCCTGCTCGACGTCGGCCAGCCAGAACGCTTCCTGGACACTCTCGGCCATTTCCCGGAACCGCTCTTCGCTGTCGCGCAGCGCAGACTCGGTCAGCACGCGCAGGGTGACGTCGCGTGCCAGCACGATGAAGCGCGTGTTCTCCAGGTCCACGACCTGTTTGCGTGCAATGGACAGCTCGAACCAGCGTTCCCCGGCGGGCAACGCCAGTGCATAGCGCGCTCCCACGGAATGGCCGGTTGTCTCGGCTTCGCGCATCGCGCGGTGCACCACGTCGGCCGCTGGTCTGGGCATGGTGTCGGAGATGCGCTTGCCAACGAAATCGCCCGGCGCAAACAGCAGCAGGTCCGTGCGTGGCGACTGGTAGTCGATGATGGTTCCGTCCGCGTCCACCTCGAACAGCAGATCCGGCAGCGCATCGAAGGTGGCCTTGAGCCGGGCTTCGCTGCGACGCAGATCGCCTTCGAGCGCCATCTGTTTGCTGATGTCTTCGACCTGGGCCACGGTATACAACGGCGTGCCGCTGTCGTCGCGCACCAGGGCCACGGTCAGGTTGACCCAGACCGGATGGCCTTGGCGATGCACATAGCGCTTGTGCATCTGGAAATGCGGCATTTCGCCGTCGATCATCGCCCGCGTCCGGTTCAGGTCCGCGTCCAGATCCTGCGGATGGGTGATGGTCTGAAAGTCCGTTTCCAGCAGCTCCTGTTCGGTGTAACCGACAATGTCGCACAGCGCCTGGTTGACCTGCAACCAGCGGCCGTTCATGGCGGTCAGGCCCATGCCGATCGCCGACGACGCGAATGCGGTGCGAAAGCGCTGCTCGCTCTCGCGCAGTGCCTGTTCGGTGTGCAGCCGGTCGGTGATGTCCAGCGCGATGATCTGCACCGCCGGGCGCCCGCGAAACTCGAACGGTGCGGCGGTCACGTGAACGTCCACGGGGCTGCCGTCGAGACGCTGATACCGGTCCTGTGTCGGGTACAAGCCGCGTTCGCCGTTCAGCATGCGGTTGATGCGCTGCGCCGCTATCGCCCGGAAGTCGGGGTGGATCCGCTCCATGATGGGCTGACCGAGCATGGCCTGGGCATTGGGTGCGCGCATGATGGCAAGGGCCGCCGGATTGACCATCACGCACAGGCCGTCCTGGTGCACGGAGATTCCGTAGGGTGAGCCTTCGACCAGCATCCGGTAGCGGGTCTCACTTTCGCGCAACAGTGTCTCGGTCGCGCGCCGTGCCGTCACGTCTTGCGACATGCCGGTATAGCGCACCGCGATTCCGTTGGCATCGCGCACAGCATTGCCGTGGACATATATCCAGCGCCAGCTGCCGTCCGCGCGCACGATCCGGCATTCGAATTCGTACCTGCCTTGCGCGTCCGGCGCGTTGGCAGCGCGCAACACGCCGGGCAGATCGTCCGGGTGGATCGCACGCCGCCACAGGCGATGGTCGCGGTACAGATCGTCGCGATGTATCCCGAATACGGTCTCGCAACTCGGGCTCATGTACAGGAGCGCGCGGCTGCGCGCATCGATCAGCCAGAACGCTTCGCGCATGTTGTCGGTGAGCTGGCGCAACTTCTCGTTGCTGTCGTGCAAAGCGATTTCGGCCTGCTTGCGGTCGGTCACATCAATACCGAACGACAGGGTGCCGGTGGCAACGCCGCCAATCGTGACCACGCTGTTGCGCCACGCGATCAGCCGCTCCTCGCCGGAGCGGGTCAAGACCGGATTCTCGAACCGGTCGGGCAAGCTGCCCGACGTCAGACGTTCGAATTCCCGCCACACTTCGGGAAAGCGCGCGCGCGGCACCAGCACCTCAAACCAGTTGCGGCCCTGCAGGTCGGCCAGCGCATAGCCGGTGATCTGTTCGGCGGCCTTGTTGAACAGCGTGATGTCGCCCTTGAGGTCGAGCCCGACGATCATCGCGTTGGCACCGGCGATCAGGCTTTCAGCGTATTCCTTGGCATTGCGCAACGCGGCTTCGTCGCGCTTGCGTTGTGTAATGTCGCGGAAATAGATCGACAGGCCCTGTGGTGACGGATAAATGTGGTGTTCCAGCCAGCGGCCGAACTCGGGATAGAAAGCCTCCAATTGCGCAGGTTGCTGGTCTGCCATGGCCTGCTGGCAGACCCGGTGAAAGGTTTCCCCTTTGCGGGGCGGGAATTCGGTCCACGCATGCTTGCCGATCAGGCTCTCGGGCGCGCGTTGCAGCAATTCGCCAGCCTGCCGGTTGACATAGGTGTAGCGCCATTGCGGGTCCAGCGCGACAAACCCATCGGTGATGCGGGCGAAGATCTGCTCGCGCTCATGCCGTGACTGGCGCAGTTCGGTCAGGTCGGTGCGTACCCCGACCAGGCGCCGCGACCTGCCATTCAACTCGCGCTCGACAACCTGGCCGCGGACATGGATCCAGCGGTAACTTCCATCGTGGTGCCGCATCCGGGCTTCGAACGCATAGTCGGCATCGGCATCGGGATCGTTGCGAATGCGGTCGTTCAGCGCAAGTACCCGTGCGCGATCGTCCTCGTGCAGCAAGTCCAGCCATTTGTCCATGTCGATCGAGGTGTCGCCAATGGGGTAACCAAGGCTGCCGTAATAGCTCGGCGTGGCCTGCCAATGGTCGTTGTGCAAGTCCCAGTCCCACACCACGATCCCGGTGGTGTCCGTGGCGATGGTCAGCCGGCGCGCCATCAGGGCGCTGGTGTCCTGGGCGGTGCGCCGCTGCCAGGTCAGGCGCTCAAAATACAGCGCCAGTCCCAGCCCTGCGAGTGACGTGACGATCCACGCCGCCAGCACCAGGATTGCCAACCCGCGCCAAGGCGCAAGGATGGCATCGATCGAGCGGCCGATCACGATCACCAGGTCGGGCCGGCCGGCCAACCTGCGATATGCAATGTGGCGGGCGGTACCGTCGACCGGGCTGGCGACGCGATAAACGCCGACGGGTGCCAGCGGCAGGTGCTGGGTGAACAAGGGACCCGCCTCGAATCTGCGTCCGATGGCGTTGTCGTCCATGGGGCTGCGCAGCAGTATCGTGCCATCGCCACGCAACAGTGACACCGCGCCACCCGATTCCTTTGCGATGGGTTGCCAGAGCCGGTCGAAATAGGGCGGCTCGATCGCCGCCACGATCGCGCCGGCGAACTGGCCATCACTGCCGGCCAATGGCCGTGCCGCGCTGATCAGCCAGGTGCCCAATGACCGGCTGCGCACGGGGTTGCCGAGGTAAAAGCCGGTGCCGGCGCGCGAGCGGTAGACCTGATAGTAATCGCGGTCGGACAGGTCGACACCAATGTTGCCCTCGTCAGAGTCGAACTGGATGCGGCCTTGCCGGTCCAGCGTCCAGATGGCGCGCACAAATGGCAGCACCGCCGCCCGCTGTTGCAGCAAGGTCCGAGCCGACGCGGCGTTCAGCGCACCGGCCCGTTCCAGGTCGCCCAGGGCATCGGCTGCCAGTTCCAGTTGCTGATCGACACTCTGGATCGAGCGCGAAGTCTGTTCGTCCACAATCATGGCCAGGGCGCCGCTCAGCCGTGCGCCCGCCTCGAGGGTCTGGCCGTGCTGGTAGAACAGCAGCAATGCCGCCAGCAGGCCCGAAGCCACGATGAGGCCGGAGGTCCACCACACCATGGCACGGCGATCCGCTGCTCGGCGGCCGACTGCTGGTCCACCGGCTGTCCCGATGTGCTGCGGATTGTCGGGCGGGGTTGCGTTCATTGCAGTGCTGATGCGCTGGCCCGCAGCATGGACCAAACGCGAGTCGCTTGATCAGGGCGGGTCGCGCAGCGCGTCATGCTGCTGACTCGCGGACGGCAGCGACGATCGCGTAGGACTGCAGGCGCTGCGTATGGTCGAACATCTGGCAGCTGATCATCAGTTCATCAGCACCGGTGCGCTCGATGAAGGCGGCGATGCGCTGGCGCACCGTCTCCCTTCCGCCCACGGCCGAACAGGTCAGCACTGAATCGAGCAATGCGCGCTCCTGCGGACCGACCTGCTCGTAATAGCCCTGCCGGGGTGGTGGCAGCCGGCCCGGCCGCCCGCTGCGCAGGTTCACGAAGGCCTGCTGCATCGACGTGGCGCGATATGCCGCCTCGTCGTCATCGTCGGCTGCAAACACATTGAACCCCAGCATCACATAGGGCTTGTCGCATTGGGCCGAGGGCCGAAAACCGGCCCGGTACAGCGCGATGGCATCCATCATCTGCGCCGGCGCGAAATGCGATGCGAACGCGTAGGGCAGTCCCAGCGCCGCGGCCAGTTGCGCGCCGAACAGGCTGGACCCCAGGATCCACACCGGCACCTTGAGTCCGGTGCCGGGGACTGCGCGCACCGCCTGGCGCGGGTTGTCGGACAGGAAGTCCATCAGCTCGACGACGTCGTGCGGAAACGCGTCGGAGCTGGCCTGCATGTTGCGCCGCATCGCGTGCGCGGTGCGCTGGTCGGAGCCCGGTGCCCGCCCCAGCCCCAGATCGATGCGCCCGGGAAACAGCGACTCCAGCGTGCCGAATTGCTCGGCAATCACCAGTGGAGAATGGTTGGGCAACATGATGCCGCCGGCACCGACCCGGATGCGGCTGGTGGCGCCAGCCACATGCGCGATCAGCACGGAGGTGGCGGCGCTGGCGATGCCCGGCATCCCATGGTGCTCGGCCAGCCAGAAGCGCTGGTATCCCCAGCGCTCGGCGTGCTGTGCCAGGTCGCGGCTGTTGCGAAACGACTGCGCGGCGTCGCTGCCTTCGGTGATGGGGGACAGGTCAAGTACGGAGAAGGGAATCATGGTGTCCATGCGGTGTTGGTGCCTGCGGGCGGCATTGGCAGCGCTGGTGGACAAGGCCGTGCGGCGGGGGTAGAGTGCAAAAGCAAGAGCGGGTTCGCCCTCGATTGGTGGGATGGGTCCGTGCTCGATTGTGCCTCTTATGTTCGCTGCACGGCTGTCCCTTGTTCTGCCTTTGTTCCTGCTGGTCGTTGCCGCGCAGGCGCATGATCCGCCCCTTGCGGCCCTTTCACCGGCGCAGCAGCGACTGGTCATATCCCTTGGTCCCTGGCCGGCCGAGCCCTCGGCTGATCCCAGCAATCGGGTCTCCGGCGAGCGCCGCGCGATCGAGCTTGGTCGGCGCCTTTTCCGCGATCCGCGCATGTCGCCGGTCGGGTACATCGCCTGCGTGACCTGCCACCAGCCGGACCGCGCTTTCACCGACCAACGGGCGCGGGCGCATGGGCTCGCCGATCTGCCGCGCAATACGCCGGCGCTGGCCAACCTGCGCCAGGTGCGCTGGTATGGATGGGGCGGCGCCAGCGACAGTCTGTGGCTGGCCAGCATCCGCCCGATGCTCGACGCGCGCGAGTTTGACGGCAGCCCGAGCAGCATCACCCGTATCTTCGAGCGCGATCCGGAACTGGCCGCCTGCTATGCCGCGGTGTTTGGCGAGCCGCCACAACGCAACGCGACGCAGACCATCGTCAATGTCGGCAAGGCCATGGCGGCTTTCCAGGAGACTCTGGTGACGGGTCGCACGGCGTTTGATGACTTTCGCGACGCGCTGGCGCGCAAGGATGCCGCGGCGCAGTCCCGGTACCCGGCGCATCGTGGGCTGCAATTGTTTGTCGGGGCGGGTGGCTGCGCCAGCTGCCATGGCGGTCCGATCCTGTCCGATGGCGACTTTCATGCGGTGCTGACGCCCGGCGTTGGCGCGCGCGCCGATGGCGACCGGGGCCGTCTGCAAGACGTCGAGCGGCTGCGCAATGACCCGCTGAACCTGCTTGGTCGATTCAACGACGACGCGCAGCGTCGCAACGCCGCGCCCACCCGCGCGTTGCGTGCCGACGCCAGCCTGCGCGGCCGGTATCGCACGCCCAGCCTGCGCAACGTGGCAGTCACCGCGCCGTACATGCATGATGGCCGTTTCGAGCAACTGTCCGAGGCCGTGCGGCATGGGAAGAACCCGGGCCAGGCGGCAGCGATGACGCGCGCGCAGGTGGACGACATCGTGGCGTTTTCGTCGACGCTGACCGACGCCAACGGCGAACGCCGGCCCTGGTCGTCCGAGGCGATGCATGCCTGCCCGTGAGTGAACTATCGATCGCCCGCCACGCCCCATGCGCGGGCTGCCTAGAATGGATTCAATCCATCAACCCCGGGAGAACATCCGATGAAAGCGATCTGGAATGGCGCGCTGATCGCGCATAGCGACGATACCGTGCTGGTCGAGGGTAACCATTATTTTCCGCTGGTCGCCCTGGACCGGCAATATGTGACCTTCAGCAACCACAAGACCATGTGCTCATGGAAGGGCCAGGCCAGCTACTACGCGCTGATCGTCCATGGCGATCTTTTGCCCGACGCGGCCTGGTACTACGCCGATCCGAAACCCGAAGCGGAGCAGGTTCGCGATCGGGTGGCGTTCGCCAATGCCGTGGTGATCGGGCCATGACGACGGCTGCAATCCTGCAGCCGCCGTATGCATCGCCGGCCCACCTGGATGCGGCACTCGCGCAGCATGGCCATGCGGTGCTCAGTCCCCAGGGCGTTGGTGAACGGGCGCACTGCAGCGCGTCGGAACTCGACGCCATGCGCGCGAGCTGGCTCGACCTGCCCAGTGACCAGTACCTCAAGGACGGGGGTCGCTACCGGCGTCGGCGCCATTCGTGTTTTGTGGTGCATGCCGGCGCGGTGGTGCAGGCAACCCACCGCGCCCATTGGCAACCCCTGGCCTACAACGCGCTGCATGGCGGCATGCAACGCTGGTTCGAGCCAATGCAGGCCGACACCATTGCCGCGCCGGCCTGGCCGCGGCTGCTACGCTGGCTGGGCGACGTTGCCGATGGTCTGAGGGGCCCGCAGGCCTGGTATGTGGAAGCGCACCAGTTCCGCATCGATACGACCGACGGCATCGGCCGGCCGACGCCCGAGGGCGCACATCGCGACGGTGTCGACCTGGTGGCGGTTTTCCTTGTCGAACGTCATGCCATCAGGGGCGGTGAGACGCGGGTATTTGACGCCACCGGCCCGAACGGCCAGCGCTTCACGCTGGAGGAACCCTGGTCGCTGTTGTTGCTCGACGATGCGCGGGTCATCCATGAGACGACGCCGATCCAGCCCGACGGTGAGAATCCCCATCGCGACACGCTAGTGGTGACATTGCGTGCCGGCGGTTTCCAGGGCGATGGCGAGCCTGACCAGGATTGGGCCTCGCCAAGGCCTTGATCTGCGTCAAGCCGCCGCGGGCGCAATGGCGCACACTGGCGGCACCCCTACAGGAAAAGGAAGAACTGTCATGTTCAAGCATCTGCTGGTACCTATCGACGGCTCGCCCACCTCCGAATTGGCGGTTGACAAGGCGATTGGCCTGGCCAAGGCCTTTGACAGCCGGGTCACGGCGATTTTCGTGGTCGATCCCTATCCCTTCACCGGCGTCGGCGCCGACTTTGCCTATGGGCAGGGCCAGTACCTGAGTGCGGCCAAGACCGCAGCTACCGACGCGCTGGCGCATGCGCGCAATCAGATGGAGCAGGCGGGTGTGAAGATCACCACCGCCACGGTCGAATCCCATTCGGTCTGGCGCGGCATCCTGGAAGCGGCGCAGGCCGGTGACGTCGACCTGATCGTCATGGGTTCGCACGGGCGCAGCGGCATCGAGAAGCTGGTGCTGGGCAGCGTTGCGCAGCGGGTGGTGTCGCATACCAAACTGCCGGTGCTGCTGGTGCGGAACTGATCCTACCGACCCGCGGCCGTGCACGGCATGCGCGCTTTTGGTGTTTGCGCTTGGCAAAGGCCTGGGATCAGGCCGGCGGCGCATTCGGCTGCGCGGCGGTCCCCCGCCCTGCGGGCTCCTCCGCGTTAATCTTGATGCCGCACCCAGTCGGCAAACGCCTCGTCCTCGAAGCGGTAAGTTCCTCTGTCAATTCGGGTAACAACATTCTTGTCAGCCAACCGGCGCAGGGAATTTTGCACTGCACTCGCCGTTACGGGCTTTTCCAGACCCAAGCTTGCTCCCACCGCGGTCCGCGCATCTGCTCCCTGCAAGTCGGTGGTGCCACGGGAGATGAGCGATAGCAAGACCTGGTCGGATGGCAGCAGGTCCTTCCATTGCTTGTCGAATTCGCCGTCATTGAAAACCTTCGCCTTCGTGAAGTCCAGTGCGTCCTGGGGCCCTTCGAAGGGATGCGTAAGGTATCTGTCCAGATAGTCACGGAAAAAAAGAGGCGTCTGCTTCAGGGCATCAAATGCAGCCAACGCGTCCGCTAGCGGTAGCGGAGCCCGCGATATCTCGGCAACTTTATGCACCATGGATTCGACGAACTCGCGGCCAAGAAGTGGAAACGGCTCTAGTGCCGCCCAGTTGTAAAACGGCTCTGAGGCCCGGCCAAACATACGCCGCAATGTCGTCTCTGAGCTCCCGGCGAACAGCACCTTCAGTCGCTCCTTTCGGATGTCCAGTGTGGCGCGCAACGCATGGGCAAAGTCAGAGTTCTCGGCACCAGCTAGAACCTGCGCCTCATCTATGATGAGAACGACCAATTTCTTGGATTTGTCGAACGCGGTCATCGCTTCCGTGAGTAGCGTACCTGCAACATTGTGGCGGTTGTCAAGGTCTGCTTCGACACCAGCCTCAGCCAACCCCGCGACTTTGCCAGATGCCTTGATTTTCGAGATGGGGGTGTTCAATCGTTCCCAGATTTTGGCGAAACTCTTGGGCTCGATTGCTTTGTGCAGGGCTGACACCAGTGCGGTAGCCGGGTCACTTTTCAGTTCCCAAAGGTTCACGTAGGCACAGGTATACCCGCCGGCATGAGCAGCGGGCATGAAGTCCTGCACCAGGAATTCCGTTTTCCCCATGCGTCGTCTGGCAAATAGGCCGCGGGCACTCGAGAGCCCCAAATCAAGCGACGTCAGATATGCTTGGGCCAAGGCCGGGCGGGGAAAGTGCCATGGTTGGGAAACTGAAGCAATCATTAAGTTTAAGTAGCAAATTTACTTATTAGTATTTTATCTAGTCAA
>JAYUQC010000191.1:0-3215 GCA_043759735.1 Rhodoferax sp. | reverse complement strand
CACAACAGGCCCATCACGCTGGCAAAGATGTACACGCTCAGCGGCGTCAGCGGCGCCAGCAGAAACACGCCGATGGATGCGGCACGACCCAGGTAGATAAATACCAGGATGTGTGTTTTCTTGATGCGCTGACCCAAAGCGCCGGCGGCATAGGTACCAAAGACATTGAACAGGCCTATCAGTGCCAGCGCATAACTGGCAACCTGTGGCGCCAGCCCCTGGTCTTTGAGGTAGCTGGGTAGGTGAACGCCGATGAAAACCACCTGGAAGCCGCAGACGAAATACCCGGCCGTCAGCATCTGGAAACTCGGATAGCGAAACGCCTCTCGCATCGCCTGGACAATCGTCTGATCGCGTTTTGCCATGCCGCCGCCGGCAAAGCCGGGTTCGCGCAGGCCCTGCGCGAGCGGAATGATGACCAGCACCATCATTCCCAGCACCACCAGTGCAGTTTGCCAGCCCAGCGAGGCAATCAGCAACCCCTCGGTCGGAACCATCAGGAATTGCCCGAACGAACCGGCCGCGGCAGTGATGCCCATGGCCCAGGAGCGCCGCTCGGCGGACACATTGCGTCCGATCACGCCATAAACCACCGCGTAGGTGGTGCCGGCCTGGGCGACGCCTATCAACACGCCAGCCGTGCTGGCAAACCACAGCGGCGTGGGCGCGTTGGCCATGCCGATCAGCCCCAACGCGTACAGGATCGCACCGGCCATCAGCACCCGCACGGCGCCGAACTTGTCGGCCACCATGCCGGCAAAAACCCCGGCCAGACCCCAGGAGATGTTCTGGATCGCGATGGCCAACGAGAAGGTCTCGCGTGACCAGTCCATGGACTGGGTCACCGGCAGCAACCACAGCCCGAAGCCGTGCCGGATGCCCATCGACATCGTCACGATCATGGCGCCACACACCAGGACTCGGGTCATGGACAGGCTTTTCCTCTGCATTTTCATGCGGCAAATGTAGCCAATTGCGGCCGACCCTTTTGGCTGAACGTCCTTGAGCTGTGTTTGTATCCAGTTGTTTTGGCATTGCCGGACTACAATGCCGGCCATGGCAAGCAACCCGACAGCCCGCGCAGGCGGCGAATATTCCGAAAGTTCGATCCGTGTCCTCAAGGGGCTGGAGCCGGTACGGCAACGGCCCGGCATGTATACGCGCACCGACAACCCGCTGCATGTCATTCAGGAGGTGCTGGACAACTCGGCCGACGAGGCGCTGGCCGGGCATGGCAAGAAAATCCGCGTGACCCTGCATGCCGACGGTTCGGTGTCACTGGAAGACGATGGACGGGGCATTCCGTTCGGCCTGCATCCGGAGGAAAACGCGCCGGTGATCGAACTGGTGTTCACCCGGCTGCATGCCGGCGGCAAGTTTGACAAGGGCAAGGGCGGGGCCTACAGTTTTTCAGGTGGCCTGCACGGAGTCGGCGTCAGCGTCACGAATGCGCTGGCCAGGCGCCTGGAGGCCACGTCCTATCGCGACGGCAAGGTGGCGCGCATGGTGTTTGCCGGCGGCGACGTGGTGGAGCCCTTGCAGGTGCGCGAGGCCGGCGACGGCGCGCGCCGCAGTGGTACCTCGGTGCGGGTCTGGCCGGACGCCAAGTACTTCGAGACCGGCGTCATCCCGATGCCCGAACTGCTGCATCTGCTGCGCAGCAAGGCAGTGCTGATGCCCGGGGTCACGGTGACGCTGACCACCGAGAAGACGCGCGAGACCCAAAGCTGGATCTACAAGGGCGGCCTGAGCGACTACCTGAGCCAGGCTTTGACGGGCGACCCGGTCATCCCGCTGTTTGAAGGGGAGTCCTATGCCGATGCGGCACATGAGAGTTTTGCCGAAGGCGAGGGCGCGCAGTGGTGCGTGGCGTTCACCGAAGACGGCCATCCGCTGCGCGAGAGCTACGTCAACCTGATTCCGACCAGCGCCGGTGGCACCCACGAAAGCGGGCTGCGCGATGGCCTGTTCACGGCGGTCAGGAGTTTCATCGAGTTCCATGCCTTGCTGCCCAAAGGTGTCAAGTTGCTGCCGGAAGACGTGTTCGCGCGCGCCAGCTACGTGTTGTCGGCCAAGGTGCTCGATCCGCAGTTCCAGGGCCAGATCAAGGAACGGCTCAACTCGCGCGACGCCGTCCGGCTGGTGTCCAGCTTCGTGCGCCCGGCGCTGGAGCTGTGGCTGAACCAGCACGTCGAATACGGCCGCAAGCTGGCCGAACTGGCGATCAAGGCGGCGCAGACCCGGCAGAAGGCCGGGCAAAAAGTGGAAAAGCGCAAGGGCTCGGGCGTCGCCGTGCTGCCCGGCAAGCTGACCGATTGCGAGAGCAAGGACATCCGCCACAACGAGGTGTTCCTGGTCGAAGGCGATTCGGCCGGCGGTTCGGCCAAGATGGGCCGCGACAAGGAATCGCAGGCCGTGCTGCCGCTGCGCGGCAAGGTACTCAACACCTGGGAGGTGGAGCGCGATCGGTTGTTCGCCAACACCGAGATCCACGATATCGCGGTGGCGATCGGTGTCGATCCGCACGGCATTGAAGACGCGCCCGGACTGAGCGGCGCCGGGCCGTCCCAAGCCGCGAGCGCCCCCTCGGGGGGCAGCGACCCACGCGGAGCGGGGGAGCGTGGGGGGGACGTATTGTCGGGGCTGCGTTACGGCAAGGTCTGCATCCTGTCGGACGCCGACGTCGACGGCTCGCACATCCAGGTGCTGCTGTTGACGCTGTTTTTCCGCCACTTCCCCAAGCTGATCGAAGCCGGCCACCTGTATGTGGCACGGCCGCCGCTGTTCCGGGTCGATGCGCCGGCGCGCGGCAAGAAGCCGGCCTCCAAGAGCTATGCGCTCGACGAGGTGGATGCGCCGCTGGACGATGCGAATACCGAGCGCTACACCAAGCTGGTCACCAGCATGAGCCGCGAGACCCAGTTCCTCTACATCAGCCACAACAAGATCGCGATGGAAATGGCCGAGCAGCTGATCGGTGTCACCATGCAGGAGCAGGGCGTCTCGCGCATCGTGGCCGTGGACATGGAGTCGGCCGTCTCGATGGCCGAAGCCGCGTGATGGGTTTGAGCGGCGCCGGGCCGTCCCAAGCCGCGAAGGCCCCCCCGGGGGGCAGCGCAGAGACACCATTCACCGCCTTGTCATAGTGACGCGCGGTATCACCTTCCTGCCGCTCGATCTTGATGACGCGCGCACCTGCATCCGCCAGCCGCAAT
>JAYUQC010000190.1:0-25005 GCA_043759735.1 Rhodoferax sp. | reverse complement strand
TACCAAATCTTGCGTAACGCTTCTTTGGCGGTGCTGCGTGAAATTGGTGTCGATACGGGCGGCTCCAACGTGCAGTTCTCCATCAACCCGGTCGATGGTCGCATGGTGGTGATTGAGATGAATCCGCGTGTGTCGCGTTCCAGCGCTTTGGCGTCTAAAGCAACGGGTTTCCCGATTGCCAAAGTTGCGGCCAAGCTGGCTTGTGGCTATACACTGGATGAGTTGCGCAACGAGATCACGGGTGGGCTAACCCCTGCGAGTTTTGAGCCCAGCATTGACTACGTGGTCACCAAAATTCCACGTTTTGCCTTTGAAAAATTTCCCACTGCTGATTCACGTTTAACGACACAGATGAAGTCGGTCGGTGAGGTGATGGCCATGGGTCGCACTTTCCAAGAGTCGTTCCAAAAAGCCCTGCGCGGCTTGGAAGTCGGCGTCGATGGCATGAATGAGAAAACCCAAGATCGCGAAATCTTGGAACGCGAATTGGGCGCTCCTGGCCCAGAGCGGATTTGGTACGTGGGTGATGCATTCGCCATGGGTTATACCGTGGATGAGGTGTTTGCACTCACCAAAATCGACCCGTGGTTTTTGGTGCAAATCGAAGAAATCGTCAAAATTGAACTGGAGCTGGAAACAACCTCGCTCGACAAGCTCGACGCTGCCACGCTACGAATTTTGAAGCAAAAGGGTTTTTCAGACCGCCGGCTGGCCAAGCAATTGCGCACCACGGATACAAAAATTCGTGAAGCCCGCCACGCCGCCAACGTGCGCCCTGTGTACAAACGCGTGGACACTTGCGCGGCTGAGTTTGCGTCAAACACGGCTTATTTGTATTCGACCTACGAAGCTGTTCATCCGCTGAGTTCGGGTAGCGAATGCGAAGCCGCACCGACGGATAAAAAGAAAATCATGGTTTTGGGCGGTGGTCCAAACCGCATTGGCCAAGGCATTGAGTTTGATTATTGCTGCGTGCACGCCGCGATGGCGATGCGCGAAGATGGCTACGAGACCATCATGGTCAACTGCAACCCGGAAACCGTGTCGACCGATTACGACACGTCAGACCGCCTGTATTTCGAGCCGGTAACGCTGGAAGACGTGCTGGAAATCGTCGCGGTTGAAAAACCCGTTGGTGTGATCGTGCAATACGGTGGCCAAACGCCTTTGAAGTTGGCGCTGGCTCTGGAAGCCAACGGAGTGCCTATCATCGGCACCACGCCAGACATGATCGACGCGGCGGAAGACCGCGAGCGTTTCTCGGCGCTCTTGCGCGAACTGGACTTGAAGCAACCGCCGAATGCGACGGCCCGTACCGAACCCGAGGCGCTTGAAAAAGCCGCGACTTTGGGCTATCCGCTCGTCGTTCGCCCCAGCTACGTGCTGGGTGGCCGTGCGATGGAAATCGTCCATGAGCAGCGCGACCTGGAGCGCTACATGCGCGAAGCGGTCAAAGTGTCGCATGACTCGCCGGTGCTGCTGGACCGTTTCCTCAACGACGCAATCGAGTGCGATGTGGACGCGATATGCGATGGCGAGCGTGTCTTTATCGGCGGCGTCATGGAGCACATCGAACAGGCCGGCGTCCACAGCGGCGACTCCGCCTGCTCGTTGCCGCCGTATTTCCTGTCGGCCACCACGGTGGCAGAACTCAAGTCCCAGACCGCCGCGATGGCGCGCGCACTCCACGTCGTGGGCCTGATGAACGTCCAGTTTGCGATCCAGCAAAAGCCAGGCGATGATGGCCTCCTGCACGATGTGATCTACGTGCTGGAGGTCAATCCCCGGGCGTCGCGCACGGTCCCGTTCGTCAGCAAGGCGACCGGTGTCCAGTTGGCCAAGGTCGCGGCACGCTGCATGGTCGGCCAGACGCTTGACGCGCAAGGCATCCTGCAGGAGGTCACGCCGCCGTACTTTAGCGTCAAGGAGGCGGTGTTCCCGTTCGTCAAGTTCCCGGGCGTGGACACCATCCTGGGACCCGAGATGAAATCGACCGGCGAGGTGATGGGTTGCGCCAAGACCTTTGGCGAGGCGTTCGTGAAATCGCAGATTGCCGCTGGCACGAAACTGCCCCGATCCGGCAAGGTCTTCATCTCCGTGAAAGGCAATGACAAGCCCCGCGCAGTCGACATTGCACGAGGACTCACGGCGATGGGATTCGACCTGATCGCGACCAAGGGAACCGCGGCCGCCATTGTTGCTGCCGGGCTGGAATGCCAGACGGTGAACAAGGTAACCGAAGGACGCCCGCACATCGTCGACATGATCAAGAACGACGAGATTGCGCTGGTAGTGAATACGGTCGAGGAGCGGCGCAATGCAATTGCCGACTCAGGCCAGATCCGAACCTCGGCATTGGCCGCCCGGGTCACCACGTTCACGACCATTGCAGGCGCCGAGGCCGCCGTGGAGGGTATGCAGTACCTGGACCAGCTCGACGTGATTTCGGTGCAGGAATTGCACCGGCAGCTCGCGGCATAATTTCATCCCAATTGCGGGGCGCGCGCGGTGTGACACACCCGGCGCTCCCTGATATTTTTCTGGCGGAACATTCATGGCGACCATTCCCATTACCAAACGCGGCGCGGAGAAACTCAAGACCGAGCTGCATCGGCTCAAGACCGTTGATCGCCCCTGGGTCATCAATGCGATCGCCGAGGCTCGGGCCCAGGGCGACCTGAGCGAGAACGCCGAATACGAGGCTGCGAAGGACCGGCAGGGATTCATCGAAGGCCGGATCCAGGAAGTCGAGGGCAAGTTGTCGGCCGCGCAGGTCATCGATCCGACCGCACTCGATGCCGCAGGGCGGGTGGTATTTGGCGCCACGGTGGAACTGGAGGACGAGGAGTCGGGCGACGTCGTCACCTACCAGATCGTGGGTGAGGATGAAGCGGACCTGAAACTGGGCCTGGTCAACATCGGCAGTCCGATTGCCCGGGCGCTGATTGGAAAGGAAGCGGGCGATAGCGCCGAGGTGCGCGCGCCCGGCGGAACCAAGCACTTTGAAGTTGTCGCGGTCCGCTACGTTTGACTGGCTCGCCGCCTGGCCGCTATGGCTGGCGCGCTGGAAACTGGCGCGGCCCGAGCCTGGGATTCAGGTCTGACTGCGCTTCTTGATACTGACCATTTTTGGTTTTGCACGCTTGACTTGTCCGCCCGGCGTCAAGCGCTGGTTCCCCAGCACCCGCAAAGTGCGCACCTCGGGCCTTTGTCCGCCGCGCTTGCTGTACTTGAGCACCTTGACGTCGCGTGGTCCCGGCATTCTGTCGTCGTCAGGCGTTTTCTCCCGTTCGGCAGTCGGGCGCCAGAGCACCAGCAGTTTGCCGATGTGCTGGATAGGCGCGGCGTTCATGTCGTCGGCGATGGTCAGAAACAAGGCTTCGCGGGCGGCACGGTCATCCGAAAAAACCCGGATCTTGATCAGACCGTGCGCGTCGAGCGCAGCGTTGGTTTCCTTCTTGACAGCGGGGGTCCAGCCATCGGAGCCGATCATGATGACCGGGTCCAGGTGATGGGCATGGGCGCGCTGCTCCTTGCGTTGCGCCGGCGTGAGTTGAATATGGGGCATCGCGCTATTATCGGACGAACGATCGGGTGTGCCCGATTGCCTCTGTGCGTTCGTCCCTGCAATGTGGACCGAGGGATGCGGACATGAAAACCAAGACCAAAAGCAAGAAGGTCAACAAGGCCTGGTTGAACGACCACATCAATGACCCCTACGTCAAGATGGCCAAGCGTGACGGTTACCGTGCGCGCGCGGCATACAAGCTCAAGGAGATCGACGAGTCGCTGCATCTGATCAAGCCAGGCCATCTGGTGGTCGATCTGGGCTCTGTTCCCGGAGCGTGGAGCCAGTATGTGCGTCATCGCCTGTCGCCCAAGACGGCGATCGGCGGCGGGGCAGCCGTCGGCGAACTCAATGGGACCATTATTGCGCTCGACATCTTGCCGATGATCCCGGTCGAAGGTGTTGCTTTCCTGCAGGGTGATTTTCGCGAGCCGGAGATGCTGGCCCATTTGGCCGCCGTCATGCAGGGCCGGCTGGCCGACGTCGTGTTGTCGGACATGGCGCCCAACCTGTCAGGTATCGAGTCGGCCGATGCGGCCCGTATTGCCCATCTGGTCGAACTGGCGGTTGACTTCAGTCAAAGGCACATGAAGCCGGAAGGCGCCCTGGTGGTCAAGGTGTTTCATGGCAGCGGCTATAGCCAATTGGTAAAACTGTTCAAGGAGTCGTTTCTGGTCGTAAAGCCGATCAAGCCCAAGGCTTCACGCGACAAGTCGTCGGAAACCTTTCTGGTAGGCCAGGGTCTCAAGGGTGTGTGACATGCGGCGGCGCGCCGGTTTACGGAACTATTTGGTGACAAACCCTCTTGGCAACAGAGGTTGAACTGCTGCAATAGCGGCGGCGGCCACCTTGAAACACCTAAAATGGGACCCAGCTACCCGTTGGGTTCGTTTTTGCCCCAGGATTGGAGCCTTGCTTGAATAATCAGTGGTTTTCTAAAGTCGCCGTGTGGCTGGTCATTGCCATGGTGCTTTTCACCGTCTTCAAACAGTTCGACACCCGAGGAGCCGCAAGCTCTGGCTATATGGGTTATTCAGACTTCCTGGAAGAGGTGCGCGGCAAGCGCATCAAGAGCGCGCTGATCCAGGAAGGCCAGGGCGGCACCGAGATTGTTGCCGTCACCAATGACGACCGTAAGATCCGCACCACTGCGACCTACCTGGATCGCGGTCTGATCGGAGACCTGATCAGCAACGACGTCAAGTTTGATGTCAAGCCACGGGAAGAAGGCTCGCTGCTGATGACGCTGTTGGTCAGCTGGGGCCCGATGCTGTTGTTGATCGGCGTCTGGGTGTATTTCATGCGGCAGATGCAAGGCGGCGGCAAAGGCGGCGCTTTCAGCTTCGGCAAGAGCAAGGCCCGCATGCTGGACGAAAGTACCAACCAGGTCACGTTCGCCGACGTCGCGGGCTGTGACGAGGCGAAGGAAGAGGTCAAGGAGGTCGTTGACTTCCTGAAGGATCCACAGCGGTTCCAGAAACTCGGCGGACGCATTCCCCGTGGCCTGCTGCTGGTCGGCCCCCCCGGCACCGGCAAGACCTTGCTGGCCAAGGGCATTGCGGGCGAAGCCAAGGTGCCGTTCTTCTCCATTTCTGGTTCGGACTTCGTCGAGATGTTCGTGGGCGTCGGCGCAGCGCGCGTGCGCGACATGTTCGACAACGCCAAAAAGAACGCGCCTTGCATTATTTTCATTGACGAGATCGATGCCGTCGGTCGCCAGCGCGGTGCCGGCCTGGGTGGCGGTAACGATGAGCGTGAACAGACGCTGAACCAGATGCTGGTGGAGATGGATGGTTTCGAGACCAATGTGGGCGTCATCGTTGTCGCTGCGACCAACCGGCCGGACATCCTGGACTCCGCATTGCTGCGACCGGGCCGGTTTGACCGCCAGGTGTATGTGACGCTGCCCGACATCCGCGGTCGCGAGCAGATCCTGAACGTGCATATGCGCAAGGTTCCGCTGGGCCAGGACGTCAATTCGAACATCATCGCGCGCGGCACGCCCGGCATGTCCGGTGCCGACCTGGCCAACCTGTGCAACGAGGCCGCCCTGATGGCGGCGCGCCGCGCCGCACGTGTTGTCGAGATGCAGGACTTCGAAAAGGCCAAGGACAAGATCCTGATGGGACCCGAGCGCAAGAGCATGGTGATGCCTGAAAGCGAACGGATCAACACCGCCTACCATGAGTCCGGCCATGCCCTGATCGGTCGCTTGCTGCCCAAGTGCGATCCGGTGCACAAGGTCACCATCATTCCGCGCGGGCGTGCGCTGGGCGTCACGATGAGCCTGCCGGCCGAAGACCGCTACAGCTACGACAGCGAGTACATGCTCAACCAGATCAGCATGCTGTTTGGTGGCCGCATCGCCGAGGAAGTGTTCATGCACCAGATGACGACCGGCGCCAGCAACGACTTCGAGCGCGCAACCCATATCGCCCGCGACATGGTCACCCGCTACGGCATGACCGATGCCCTGGGCCCGATGGTGTACGCCGAAAACGAAGGCGAGGTGTTCCTGGGCCGCTCGGTGACCAAGACCACCAATATGAGCGAGCAGACGATGCAGAAAGTGGACGCCGAGGTTCGGCGCATCATCGACCAGCAGTATTCATTGGCGCGCAAGCTGATCGAGGACAACCAGGACAAGATGCACACCATGGCCAAGGCCTTGTTGGAATACGAAACGCTCGACATGGAGCAACTCGACGACATCATGGCCGGCAAGCCCCCGCGTCCACCCAAGGACTGGTCTCCACGCGCACCTGTCGCCAGTGGTGGGGGTGGCTCGGGCGGAACGCCCGCAGTGTCGACCGACCCGGCTCCAACCGCGGCCTGAGCCGGGCGATCCTCGGCATAAACGGACAACATGGGGCTGCGGCCCCATTTTCATTCAACGCATGTTCTGGCAGACATCCCGATTCCGGCTGGGCCTGCACCAGCCGTGCATCATGGGCATCGTGAATGTCACACCGGACTCGTTCTCGGACGGCGGGCAGCATGCCAGCGCAGCCGGCGCCCTGCGACACTGCGAAAAACTGATCAACGACGGCGCACATGTGTTGGACATCGGCGGCGAGTCGAGCCGGCCCGGGGCTTTGTCGTTGGCTCTGGATGAGGAACTCGAACGCATCTTGCCAGTGATTCGCGGGGCGATCGGCATGGGCGTTCCCGTATCGGTCGATACCTACAAGCCGGCGGTCATGCAGGCCGCCCTCGACCTGGGCGCCGACATCATCAATGATATTTGGGCGTTTCGCCGGCCCGGCGCCGCTACAACAGTGGCGCGCTACCCGAGCTGCGGGCTATGCCTGATGCACATGCACCGAGAGCCGCTGACCATGCAGGTCGAACCGATGCAGGGCGATGTTGTGCCCCAGGTGCTGGATTTTCTGACCCAGGCCGCAGCGCGATTGCGCGCCCTTGGCGTGGCAGCAGAACGGATCGTGATCGACCCGGGCATCGGCTTTGGCAAGACGGTGGAACAGAATTTCAGCCTGCTGGCGCGGCAACGCGAACTGCTGGCGGCGGGCTATCCGGTGCTGGCGGGCTGGTCACGCAAGTCCTCGCTGGCGACCGCCACCAGCCGGTCGTTGGCTGACCTGGCTACCCTCGATGTGCACTCTCGCATGGTCCCCAGTGTCGTCGCGGCATTACTCGCCGTCGAGCGCGGAGCGCGCATTGTGCGGGTGCATGATGTGCGTGAGACCGTGCAGGCGCTGGCGGTCCTGAGCGCGTTGGGCTGACATCGACACCCTCTGCAAATCGAAACGAAGGAAGAACAATGACACGACAGTATTTCGGCACCGACGGAATTCGCGGAACCGTGGGAACGCCGCCCATCACCCCCGATTTCGTGCTGCGGCTGGCCCATGCGGTCGGACGGGTACTCAAGCGCTCGGAAGATCGCCCCACCGTGCTGATCGGCAAGGACACCCGGATATCGGGCTACATGCTCGAGAGTGCGTTGGAGAGCGGTTTCAACTCGGCCGGCGTCGACGTGGTATTGCTGGGGCCGCTGCCAACACCGGGTGTGGCATACCTTACCCGGGCACAACGTGCATCGCTGGGAGTCGTCATCAGTGCCAGTCACAATCCGTTCCCCGACAACGGCATCAAGTTCTTTAGCGCGCAGGGCGCCAAACTGCCTGATGCGTGGGAGCTTGCGGTCGAAGCCGCCCTGCAGGAGGATCCGGTGTGGGTGGATTCGGCCTCGCTGGGCAAGACGCGGCGACTCGAGGATGCTGCCGGGCGTTATATCGAATTCTGCAAAAGCACGTTTCCGTCCGAGTTGACGCTGCGTGGCTTGAAAATAGCCGTTGATGCGGCACATGGCGCGGCCTACCAGATTGCACCGATGGTCTTTCACGAGCTCGGTGCCGAGGTGATCGCCATTGGTTGTGCGCCCGACGGACTGAACATCAACCATGGGGTGGGCGCCACCCATCCGCAGGCGCTGGTGGATGCGGTCAAGGCCCACAAGGCCGATTATGGCGTGGCACTGGACGGCGACGCCGACCGGCTGCAACTGGTCGATGCGCAAGGCCGCCTGTTCAATGGTGACGAATTGTTGTACCTGCTGGCCGACGACCGGCTGGGCCGGGATGAGCATGTGCCGGGCGTGGTGGGTACTTTGATGACCAATATGGCGGTGGAGGTGGCCCTCAAGTCGCGTGGTGTTCACTTCGTGCGGGCCAAGGTGGGTGATCGGTATGTGCTCGAGGAACTCGAGAAGAACCATTGGATCCTGGGGGGCGAAGGCTCGGGCCATCTTTTGGCCCTGGACAAGCACACCACCGGCGACGGGTTGATTTCGGCCTTGCAGATATTGCAGGCCTGCGTGCGCAGCGGTAAAACGCCTGCCCAGTTGCTGGCCGACCTGACCCTGTTCCCGCAGGTATTGATCAACGTGAAACTGCGGCCCGGTCAAGACTGGAAATCAAACGCCCGACTGGCACAGGAAACCCAGAGTGTCAGCGATGCTTTGGGGGAAACCGGCAGGGTGCTGATCCGGCCCAGCGGCACCGAGCCGCTGCTGCGGGTGATGGTGGAGGCACGCGACCCGGCGCTTGCGCAGGCCTGCGCCGAGCGGTTGGCTATGGCGGTGGCGCAATGACCGGAACGGACATGGAAGGGACCCCATTGCCCGCGTTGTCCATCGTTCGTGCCGATTATCGGAATCCGGACCACGCCCGTGCCCTGGTCGATATGCTGGACGCCTATGCACATGACCCGGCAGGTGGTGGCGAGGGACTGAGCGCGTATGCGCGCGGCCATCTGGTGGCCGAGTTGGCGGCACGGTCCACTGCTTTCAGCGTGCTGGCCTTTGACGGGACGCTGGTTGTGGGACTGGTCAACTGCATTGAGGGATTCTCGAGTTTCGCCTGCAGGCCGCTGGTCAATGTGCATGACCTGGCCGTGGCGGCCAGCCACCGCGGTCGGCGGGTTGGACAGCAGATGCTGGCGCTGGTCGAGCACATCGCGCGCGAGCGCGGCGCCTGCAAGATCACGCTGGAGGTGTTGTCCGGCAACCTGAGCGCCAACAAGTTGTATGCGCGCTACGGATTTGTGTCCTACCAGCTGGGCTCTGCCATGGGCCAGGCGCAGTTCCTGCAGAAGTGGCTGGACTGATGCCTGGGGCTCTTGCCGTCGACACTCGGGTCACATGACCGGTGTAATTTTCGCGCCGCAGAGTTGCTCCTGGGCGGTCACCAGGGCCGGTACGAACTTGGCCCCGTGACCCAGTGATGACGCGATAAGCAGGCTCTGGTGCACCGCCTGACCGACCGGCGCGGGTACCACCAGCAGTTCGGCCAGATGGCCATAATAGCGCACATCCTTGCGGGCATTGTCGAGTTCGAAGCTCAAGCCCGTGAAATCGCCGTCCAGGGTCTTGGCCATGGCCTGGAACAGGCCGGAGTTGACGCCGCCGGCCGATACCACCTTGACCAACTGGCGCAGGTCGACACCGGCCTTGGCGCCGACCGCAAACGCCTCGGCGGTGGCAGTGCAGATTGCCTGTGCAACAAAATTGTTCAGCAGCTTGACGGTGTGCCCTGCGCCGGGGCCACCCACATGGAAAATGTTCTCGCAATAAGCCTTGAGGATGGGCTCGATCCGCGCGAAAACCTCCGGCGCGGCGCCCACCATGGTGTTGAGCTTTCCGAGTTCGGCTTCCGGCGCTGAGCGGGCCAGCGGCGCATCGACCAGCGCGACACCGCGCAAAGCGCATAGGGCACCCAGGCGCTGGGTGGATTCCGGTTCGCTGGTCGAGGTGTCGATCACGACCATGCCGGACTTGGCTACTGCCAACAGGCCACGTTCACCCAGCAGGCATTCCTCGACCTGCGGCGTTCCGGTGACGCACAGCATCACCGCATCGCAGTCACGCAAGGCCTCGGGAGCGCGGGCCTCCAACGCCCCGGCTGCGAGCAGATCGACGACCCGTTCGCGATTGTGGTGCACGGTCAGGGACAGCGTGAAACCCTTGGCCAGCAGGTTCTTGGCAATGCCGTGGCCCATAAGGCCGGATGCGCCGATAAATCCGATGTGTTGCATGTCTGTTATCCCGTCCATAGTTTTATGCTGCAGTCCTGTCCAGCAAGCATTCTGCCTTGGATCGGTTCCAGCCGACCTGTGCGCCCACGCCGTCCGGCATTGCGCTGCGGGTTGTCGGCACGCGCCTGGGGCGCTTTGCCAGAGCTACTGCATTCCCCTATGATTCGACTCTGTAGCAAACTCCGTTGCCCGGTGGGCGCGGTGCGGCGAGGCACGATCCGATGACCGAATCCAGTGTCAGGCAACGACTTGCAGCCATCCTGGCGGCGGATGTGACCGGATATTCGCGTCTGATGCAGATGGATGAGCAGTCCACGATGCTGGCACTGGAAGCCGCGCGTTTCGTATTCAAGACCCAGATCGAGGCGCACCAGGGGCGCGTCATGAACATGGTCGGCGATTCCGTGTTTGCTGTATTTGACGCGGCGACTGGCGCGGTTGAGGCGGCGCATGCGGTGCAAAAAGCACTCAACGCAGACGCACGCGCGTTGCCGCAAAGCCAGCAGATGCAGTTTCGGATCGGCGTGCACCTGGGCGACGTCATGGAGAAAGCCGACGGCACGGTGTATGGCGATGGCGTGAACATCGCGTCGCGTCTGGAGGCATTGGCCGAGCCGGGTGGAATCACGATTTCGGACGCCGTGCAGGGCGCCGTGCGTGGCAAGATCAACGTTCGATTTGACGACCTGGGTGAGCAACGGGTGAAGAACATCACCCATCCGGTGCGCGCCTTCCGGTGGGTCCGTGACGAGCGTGAGGCCCTCGATAGCGTGCTGGATCATGCCGCGCAGGCCGTACTGGACAAACCGTCGATCGCCGTACTGCCGTTCCAGAACCTCAGCAGCGATCCGGACCAGGCCTATTTTGCCGACGGCATCGCTGAAGACCTGCTGACGGCGCTGTCTCGCTACCGTTGGCTGATGGTGATTGCGCGCAACTCCTCCTTTTCCTACAAGGGGCGTTCGCCGGACGTGCGCCTGGTAGGCCGCGAGCTGGGCGTGCGCCATGTCGTCGACGGCAGCGTGCGCAGGAGCGGCTCCCGGATCCGGATTTCGGCGCAACTGATCGACGCGACGAGCGGTAACCATGTGTGGGCCGAACGATTCGACCGCGAACTGGCCGATGTGCTGCAGTTGCAGGACGAGATCGCCCTGACCATTGCCGGCGCGATCGAACCGCAGCTTTCCAAGGCCGAGCAGGAGCGCGCGCGGCGCAAGCCGATCGAGCACCTGGGAGCCTGGGATCTGTACCAGCGCGGACTGTGGCACTACTGGCAATATAGCAAGGAATCCAGCGCGCAGGCGCAGCGCCTGTTTGCCGAGGCGATCGCGCTGGACCCTCAGTTCGCCGCTGCCCATGCTTTCCTGGCCTACAGCCACTTCACCGGTTCGCACCAGGCCTTCGAGGAGCCGCAGCAGGCGCAGGCGCTGGCGCGTGATGGTGCGCTGCGGGCGTTGGCCATCGACGAAAAAGACCCGGTGGCGCATCTGGTGCTCGGGCGCGTCCTGGCCGGCCAGGGCGACTATCCATCGGCCATGACGGAACTCGAGATTGCGGTAGCCTTGAATCCCAGCTTTTCGCTGGCACACTATGTGCTGGCATCGGTCCGGTTCCTCAGCGGACACCATCAGCAGGCCTTGTCCGGTTTCGAGACAGCTGCACGGCTCAGCCCGATCGGCCCGTTGATCTGGGGTATTCAGACCATGCACGCCAATACGCTGGCGGCGCTGGGTCGCTTTGACGCGGCCGAGCCGCTGGCGAAAGCGGCCACGCGGCACCAGACGGCCACGTTCTGGGTCTATGCCAATTGGGCATCCATCCTGGGTAACCTGGGACGACTTGGAGAGGCGTCGTCGGCACTGGATCGCTTGCTTGTGATGCAGCCGGACTTTTCGGAGTCGTTCTACGACCGGCTGTTTGTCGGCATCGACCCGGCGGTGCGCCTGCGCTACTTCGAAGGGCTTTACCTGGCTGGATTGCCGCGACGACAGCCGTCCGGTGCCTGACACAGGGTCGTCGCGTCGTGTTGGGACGCGTCTATGGTGTGTGCCGGCACGATCAGACACCCCTGCAGCGCGGTGCGCACGGCGCGTTGAGCGACCACGCTTCCCATCGCACCAAGCCCCGATAATCGATAACGACCCGGGTCGGTTCAGGAAAGCCGCAGGCGGCCCACCTGCGCCGGCGATCCCGCGCGATGCCAGCCACCGGGATGCCGTAGGTCGTAGTTGTTTGCGAGGAGCGATGTGTGAGCGCTGATCCCCTGACGATGTTGTCCTCCATGGCAACCCGGACCTTGTTGTCCGAACTGGTTGACGCGTTCACCAGCAGCACGTCGCACGCAGTGCTACTTGCGAGCGCGGGCGGGGTCGACGTCGCGCGGCGGATCCAGGAAGGCGAGGTGGTGGATGTCGTGGTGCTGGCATCCAATGCCATCGATCAATTGGTGACCGATGGCCGCTTGCGCGCCAATAGCCGGATCGACATTGCGCGGTCCGGCATGGGCATTGCCGTGCGCAGCGGGCGCGCGCGACCCGATATCGGGTCGCCAGACGCGGTCCGTCGCGCGGTGCTTGCTGCTGCGACGCTCGGTTATTCGACGGGTCCCAGCGGCAAATACCTGGTGGCGCTGTTCGAGCGCTGGGGTATTGCGCAGCAGGTCGCATCGCGCGTCGTGCAGGCGCCGCCGGGCGTTCCAGTAGCCACGCTGGTTGCACAGGGTGATGTCGAACTGGGGTTTCAGCAACTGAGCGAGTTGCTCGGTGCACCCGGTATCGACGTACTCGGACCCTTGCCCCCGGCGATCCAGCACATCACGCTTTTTTCGGCTGCCGTGGCGGCCAACAGTGCCCGCATTGGTCCTGCGCGGGCCTTGCTTGATTTCCTGGCCAGTCCGTCGGCGGACGCGTGCAAGCGTCGCCATGGCATGGAGCCGGCTTGATCCGGGTGGATCGGTTCGCGGTTGTCCGACGGACCAGTGTGTGCGCAGTGGCAATGGCAATGGCGGCAATCGATGGTCGGCATGACTGAAGCCGACGCGCTGAACATGGTCGCTGTGCGGGTGGTCGAGACGGCGGACCGCGACCGCGCCATCTGGACCGATGCAGACCGCGCATGGGCCAGCCACGCGGCCGCTGCCACGGTAGGCGAGGCCGGTGCTTGCGCGCAGTTCGTTGCGCAGCGGGCGCGTCTGGCGCTCGAGCGCCTGCATGAACGCGTGGCCTGCCTGTCAGGGGCGCTGCGCGCCCTGGCTTGGCGGCCCTGGGTCGGCACCGTGATCATCGCCGCTGCGTTTGCGGCCGGGCTGCTGGCGGACCGGGTGGGCAGCGCCCAGCGCATCAATGTGCTGGCGCCGCCTGTGCTGTTGCTGCTGGTATGGAATCTGCTGGTGTATCTGGCCCTGTTTGCAGCGCCCTTGCTGGGAGACACGGCGCGGCGCGGCATCGATCCGCTGCGCACGCTGGTGACCTACCTGGGCACGGATCTGCGAAGAATGCGCTCGCGTCACCGCGCAGGTCCGTCAGCTTCGTGGGTCGCCACGATCGCCGTTGAGTGGGCCCGTATGGCGGCGCCGCTGTACCAGGCGCGGGCGGCGCGCATACTGCACCTGGCCGCGGCGGCGCTGGCGCTGGGCGTTATCGCCGGACTCTATCTGCGTGGCATGGTGCTTGAATACCGCGCCAGCTGGGAGAGCACGTTCCTCGATCCGGCCGCGGTGCAGTCGCTGTTGACCATGGTGCTGGCGCCTGTTGCCGGGCTGGGCGGCATGCGATTGCCGGATCTGGAGCGCATTGCTGCGATGCGCGCGCCAGGGTCTGAAAACGCGGCGCCCTGGCTGCATCTGTTGGCGCTGTCGATGCTGGCATGGGTGGTGCTGCCGCGTCTGTTGCTGGCGGTCGTCGCTGCGTGGCAGGAGCGCCGGTGTGTCCGCGCCCTGTCAATGCCACTCGAACAACCCTATTTCCGCCGTATGCTGCGCGGATTTCATGTCGCTCCGAATCCGGTGCAGGTCGTGCCGTATGCCTATACGCCGACGCCCGCGGCCGTGGCTGGTCTGGAAATCCTGCTTGCGCGCCTGGTCGGAGGCACGGCGTCGATCCGGATCGCGACGCCGGCAGCCTATGGTGATGACGACGATTCCTGGCTGAAGGATCTATCGGCCGAGCCGGGGCCGATCGTGCTGCTGTTCAACCTGGCCGCCACGCCGGAGCGTGAAGCGCACGGCGCGTTTGCCATCGCGGCAGCTGCAAAAGCGTCTGCGGCCCAGCCGCTGCTGGTGTTGGTGGATGAAACCAGTTTCAAAGCCAGGGCTGTTGACGATCCACAACGCGTCGAGCTGCGGCGTGTCGCCTGGCGGGATCTGCTGCACGCCGCGCATGTCATTCCGGCGTTCGTGGATCTTGCGACGCCGGACCTGTCCAGCGCCGACGCCGCTATGGATGCGGCCCTTTTTGCGCCCGCCGCCTGATGTCTGCTGTCACGATAGCCCTTTCGCTGATCTCGCATACCAATGCCGGCAAGACCACGCTGGCCCGGACTTTGCTGTCGCAGACGGTCGGCGAGGTGCGCGACGCGGCGCATGTGACGCTGGAGTCGACGTCCTATCCCTTGATCGACACCCCGCAGGGCGATCAACTGGTGTTGTGGGACACGCCGGGATTTGGTGACAGCGCCCGCCTGGTCAAACGGCTGCGCCAGCAGGGCAACCCGATCGGCTGGTTCATGTCGCAGGTATGGGACCGGTTTCGCGACCAGACGTTCTGGTTGAACCAGTTGGCAGTGCGCAATACCCGCGAGCAGGCGGATGTGGTGCTGTATCTGGTGAACGCGGCCGAGGAGCCGCAGGATGCCGGTTACCTGGCGCCTGAATTGTCGGTGCTGGAATGGATCGGTAAACCCGTCATCGTGTTGCTGAACCAGACCGGCGCACGACGGCCGCGCGCGGAGGAAGACCAGGCCGAAAGCCGCTGGCGCACCCATTTGCAGCATTGGCCGCAGGTTCAGTCGGTGTTGACACTGGACGCGTTCGCGCGCTGCTGGATTCAGGAATTCGCGTTGTTCGACAGTATCGATGCGGTGCTGGAGCCGGCCCGGCGCGGTGCCTTCGCGCGCCTGTCGCTGGCATGGCGGGAACGACGGATGGTGCAGTTCGGGCAGGCGATGCGGGTCCTGGCCACGCCACTGGCGCAGGCAGCATGCGATCATGAACCCCTGCCTGCGACCGGCATGCGGGAAATGGCCATGCGCCTGGCCGGCATGGTGCGGGGCAAAGAGACCGGGGCGCAGGCATCCGCCATGGCAGTCATGGCCGGGCGCCTGGAGGCGGGCCTGCAGGACAGCCTGCAGCAGCTGATCGCGATCCATGGGCTGGAGGGCAAGGCCGCCGTCGAGGTGATTGAGCAGGTGCTGCACGACGTGCGGGTCGATGCGCCGGTCGCCGAGAGCAAGGCGGCGCTGGTCGGTGGGGCGATGTCTGGCGCGCTGACCGGCGTGGCTGCCGACCTGGCCCTGGGTGGATTGTCCTTTGGCGCCGGCATGTTGACCGGCGCGGTGCTCGGGGCATTCGGTGGTGTCGGCGTTGCGCGTGGTTTTAATACGCTGCGCAGGAAATCGCAGACGGTGATCCGCTGGGACCCGGCTTTTCTGCACCAGCAGGTCGGCGCTGCGGTGCTGCGTTATCTGGCGGTAGCGCACTACGGGCGCGGGCGTGGCGAGTGGCAACAACGCATCTACCCGGAGTTCTGGCGCGAACTGGCACTCAAGACGGTCACCGACCATGCCCAAGCACTGGACGAGGTATGGGAGATGCGTGACGCTGACACAGACGCCAACGCCAACGCCATCGCCATCACGGACGCACTGGCCCGACTCATGGCCGACATGGCGCGAGCCGCCCTCGATACCTTGTATCCGGGGGCACTGGAGCGCCTGCAGCCCGACGATGCGTCTGCTGGCGCGTGAATAGGGCCCTGAATCATTGCAACCCGTATGCCGTCGCCATGGCGACCCGCTGCGGCACCCCGTCTAGGTTTCTGCCAGCGTCAGCGTCCAGGGCATCTTCTGCCAGGCCAGCACTTCCTCACGCAACAGGTGTGCGGATTGCGGGTAGGCTTCTGCCCAACCCGCGCGGCTCGACAACACAAAGCCACGCGATTGCCGCGCATCGGGTGACAACATCAGGCCCGAGAAGTCGGGTTCGTGGCGCGCATGGCACAGGATGATCGCCAGTCGCAGTGCCAGCAATTGCTGGACCAGTATCGTGTCGTCGAAATCGGCATCGAGCTTGCGCAGTTTTCCCCGGTGTCCCAGCACCAGCAGGCTCAGCCGGTGCAGTTCGGCCAGCGCGAATCCGGTCGCGTCGGCGTTGTCCAGGATATAGGCGCCGTGCTTGTGGTAGTCGCTGTGCGAAATATGGGCGCCGATTTCATGCAACTGGGCGGCCCAGCGCAGCTTGCGGGTGTTGCGATCACGCTCGTCGCCGCATTGCTCGGGCTGGTGTTCCATCAGTTGCGCGAAAAGTGCCATGGCGACCTGCTCGACCCGGCCTGCATGTGCGGCATCCACATCGAATTTGGTCATCAGCCGCTGCACCGAGGCCGTTCGAACGTCAAAGTGATTGCCGGCGCCGCCCACCATGTCACTGAGCAGGCCGTGACGCAAGCCACCGTCGGCGGTCACCATCCGATCGATGCGTAGCAGATCGAATATCGCTCGCAAAATACTGACACCGCCGGCGATGATGGTGCGCCGGTCTTCCTTCAATCCGGGCAACCGCAGCCTGTCCGCGGTCTGGGCATCGAGTAGCCGACCAATCAGCCAGTCCAGGTCTTGCTGGGTCACGACGCCAGTGCCCAGCCCGGCAGCGGACAGGATGTCGCCGACGGCGCCGATGGTTCCGGCCGATCCATAGGCGGTGTCCCATTTGCCGGCGCCATAGGCGTCCAGCGCTTGATCGAGCACCGCCTTGGCGGCAATTTCGGCGATTTGGAACGCGCGTTTGGAAAACTGGCCACTGGGAAAATAGCGCGTTGACCAGGCGATGCTGCCAACCCGGTAGGACTCCATGCGCCCTGGGTTGGCGCCCTGGCCCACGATCATCTCGGTGGAGCGCCCGCCAATGTCGACCACCAGCCGACGCTCGGAGGATTGCGGCAGCAGCTTGGCGACGCCCTGGTAGATCAGGCGGGCCTCTTCGCGCCCCGAAATCACGTCGATTGGAAATCCGAGGATCTGGTTGGCGCGATCCAGAAAGGTGTCGCGGTTGCGCGCCTCACGCAGCGTCTGGGTGGCGACTGCCCGCACTTGGGAGTGGTCAAAACCCGAGAGTCGCTCGCCAAACCGCGCAAGACAATCCCAGCCGCGCTGCATCGCCAGGGTGCTCAGATTGCGGTCGGCGTCCATGCCCGCACCCTGGCGGATGGACTCCTTCAGATACTCGGTGCGTTCAAAGTGTCCATGGTCCAACCGGACGATCTCGAGTCGAAAGCTGTTGGAGCCGAGATCGACCGCTGCCAGGCGCGTTCCGTTTTGCATGGGCAAGCTATTGCTGTTGCCGGCAGCATACCATTCGTGGGCGGGCAGCCGGGCCAGGGCCCGTTCTAACGCGACTTGCGACCGGCTGCGACGCCGCGCAGGAATGCGACGAGGTCGGCCGGGGCATCGTTGCGACCGAGCAGTACGATGGCCTGGTCGAGATCGCGCTCGGCGCCAATGCTCTTTTGCATGTCCACGGCCTGGCGGTACCACTTGCCGGTCATCGAATGTGGCAACACGCCACGCAATGCGTCGATGCCGTAGCGGATGCGTTTGGCCAGGATCCGAAGCGCGTGCAGCGACTGCGGATCGCCTGCATTCCTGCGCGCCAGCTTGAGGCGCTCATGCAGGCGGGTCGTGCGCCGACTGGCCCAGCGTCGCAGCGGCGGTAGATCTGCCGCGGTGTCTTGCGGCGACGTCGGCTGCTCGAGCCACTGCGTGGTCTGGAGCAGGCATACGCCCACGGCAGGGACTTCGAGCGCATACCGCACGGCAGTGCGTTGCACGCGCGTGGCTTGTGTCAGAGCCTGCATCATCGCCTCCCAGGTCGCTGCCCGACTGGCATCTTGCGCGATGTAGGCGTCGCGCAAGGGCGGCAAGGTCTCGGTGCGCGTCACATCCAGGTCGCGTAATTCGCCCAGAAATGCCAACAAGGGGGCGAGCACTTTCCAGTCCGGGGTGGTCGGTCCCGTCAGTACCGGATTGAACAGCCGGCGGGCGCTCTTGAATCGGCGCCAGGCCACGCGCGCCTGATGCACGACCTCAGGTTCATCGGAATGGCGCATTGCATTCAGATTGACGGTGAACTGGCCGAACATTTCGCGCAATACCGCTTGGGCCGTTTCGTCCAGGGCCATGCCCGAGCGCAGGCGCGGCGGATTGGCAGGTGCAGGCGCGTCGACTGTGCCGGCCGCCAGTGCATATCCGCGCTGGGCCTTGCTCATGGTCAGTGGCAGGACGGGCACGCTGGCGGCGATCTGCAACGCGATATCGAACAAGGCCGATACCGGGCCGGCCTTGAGCTCGAGCTCGAGCTCGCATATCGGGGTGTTGCGTTGGTCGCCCGAAACCTGGCCGATATCGAGGGCCACCTCGACCGCGCTGCCGTCGCGGCGACGCACCATCCAGATCGTCCGTGAGAAATCGGTGACGAAGCAGGGGGCCAACGCGCCATACACGCTCCCATCCGGATCGACGCGTGACCAGGCCATCGGGTCGAGCGCTCGGCGCTCCAGTGACTGGCCCGCCACCGGCGCCTCCCATTCACCGCGGCGGCTCAACGCGGAATGGCCCCGCGGTCCGGTCTTGAGTGTCTGGATCCATTGAGGCGCGCCGCTCTGGTCGACGCGCCGGATCCGCAGGGCCGCTTCCTGTTGCCGCAGTAGCTGGTCGGGCGTATCGAAATAGATGCTGTGCAAGTGGTACTGCACCGGTTTGCGCCGGTTCAGCACGGCGGCGCGGGCCAGTTGCCGTTCCAACCCCGCCGGGTCGACGATTGGCAAGGCGAGCTTGAGTTCGGTTTCGCGGTCACGCCCCGCCGTTTGCGCATTGATTTTCATGGTGATGTCGGGTCGGTTTTCAGGCTGCACGCGAGGGTAGCGCACACGGCGCATTGTCAGCGCACCGGGCGCCGGGGCTGTTGCGTTTGGGCAAGCGCGATGGAATTGACGGCATCGGCAGGATTGGCGGCACACCGGACGCGGGTTGTGCCGGCACGCTTGATCGCGCGGACATACAACTGCTCGACACGACAAAGGACCACGCGTGAACAACTTCAAGCCGTTCGACATTGAACAGCACACTGGGGTGGTAGGCGCCGAGCACCGGGCCGAGTACTTTTGCACGGGCAGCTCCTTCGGCGATGCATTCCTTGTAGAAGTCGTAGCCGAACAGGTTGACGCCGTACGAGCCGGTCAGGTCGAACCAGCGGTTGCCAAAAGGCATTGTCATCGTACTGGTAACCGGGGATCCAGCTGGCCAGGCGCTTGGCCCAGCGGACATGCCCGGTCAGGGATGGGTGCTTGGACAGGAGCTGGGCTGGTTCGAGCATGGGTCCACCATCATCGTGCTGGTGCCTCGGGGATTCAGGTTTTGCGATGGCATCGATTCCGGTGCCCGGGTGCGCATGGGTCAGGCCTTGATGCAGCTGCCCTTGGCGTCACCCCTCCGGTGACACATCGACGGCGATCCGCAAATGCGACCGGGTGCAGACCGCACCGGGTCGCACCGGGCGACTCCCGCGGGGGCGCTACACAGCGCTTCAACCTGCCTGCGGGACCATGCCGGCGACCTTCGGGACACGGCACCTGGAAACATGCCGCGTCAACGTCGCGCCTGCAGTTCGGCCTTGGCCGATGCCCGGTTCCACACTCCCGACGGAGACAGCGGGTTGCGCCTATCGGCGGGTACGCCGTCGTGATCATGCAGCTTATGGCGCTCGATCTCGGCCTTCATACCCTGCACCAGAGGGTCGTCCATGCCATAGCGGTCCATCAGATCCTGGTAGCCACTGTGCAATTCGGCAAGCTGCTTGTTCACGTTTACCCTTAGTATTGTGATGGAATTTTTCAGTTTAGAGTCGATTATGCCGACTGTCGAGTCCTGTTTCGCGGACGGTCGCCGAAAATCAGTCGCGCGGGTCAATCGCATGAAAGTTTTGTGAATGCCGGGTTTCGGTACCCTTGGCTGCGATCAATGCCGAAATTGTCACGCAGTCGTCACATTAGGTTCTTACAGTCCTGGTGGTTCAGATGAAACATCTGACGATCCGTACCTGTTTTTACAAAGGACCATCCATGCAATTCAACTTAAAGACCGTTTTGGTCAGCGGCACGGCGGCAGCGTCGGCGGCTTTCATGTCGGTGGCGCTCGCGCAAGACATCACAGGCGCCGGCGCTACCTTCCCGGCTCCGTTGTATTCGAAGTGGGCTGCCGACTACAACAAGGCCACCGGCGTCAAGGTCAACTACCAGTCCGTGGGCTCCGGCGCCGGCATCAAGCAGATCGACTCCAAGACAGTCGACTTCGGCGCCTCCGACATGCCGCAGACCGACGACGTGCTCAAGAGCAAGGGCCAGTTCCAGTTCCCGACCGTGATTGGCGGAACCGTTCCGGTAGTCAATATCAAGGGCATTAGCCCCGGTCAGATGAAACTCGACGGTCAGGTGCTGGGCGACATCTACCTTGGCAAGATCACCAAGTGGAATGACCCTGCCATCAAGGCGCTGAACCCCAGCTTGCCACTGCCGGACGCCGCGATCGCGCCAGTGCGCCGGGCTGACGGGTCGGGCACGACCTTCAATTTCACCAACTACCTCAGCCGCGTCCATCCCGAGTGGAAGGCCAAGGTCGGCGAGGGCACGGCCGTGAACTGGCCGGTCGGTGCGGGTGGCAAGGGTAACGAAGGTGTGGCCGCTTTCGTCAACCGCCTACCCAATTCGATTGGCTATGTCGAGTACTCGTATGTCAAGCAGAACAAGATGACCTACACGCTGATGAAGAACCGCGACGGGTTATACGTGTCGCCGGATGATTCGTCATTCAAGGCCGCAGCCGCTGGCGCGGACTGGAACAAGTCGTTCTACCAGCTGATCACTGACCAGCCGGGCAAGGATGCCTGGCCAATTTCCACCGCGACTTTCATCCTGATGCACCTCAAGCAGGACAAACCCGCTGCTGCCACCGAAACCTTCAAATTCTTCACCTGGGCGTTCAAAAATGGTGACCAGCTCGCCGCCGACCTGGACTATGTGCCGATGCCCGACTCTGTCATTGGTGCCATCGAGAAGGCCTGGAGCCAGGTTACCGACGCAGCGGGCAAACCGATAGCGAAGAAGTAAGCGCGACTCGCAAGTCAGCGGTCATCTTTCAGGGAGCAGCGCTTGTCCACTACACTTTCCCCGGCGCAAGCGCCAAATTTTCCAGCAGCAGTGGCGCGTCAGCGTGTCAAGACAAGTCCTCCTCCCATGAAAAAAGCCCGTTCCGGACCGATGGCGGACAGAATCTTTGGCTGGTTGGCCAAGGGGGCGGCCTTATTTACGCTGGCGACCCTGATCGCGATCCTGGCCTCGCTGACAATCAGCGCCTGGCCAGCGTTCGACAAGTATGGCCTGAGTTTCCTGGTCAATACGACCTGGGACCCGGTCAAGGAGGAGTTTGGCGGGCTGGTCATGATTTACGGCACACTGGCAACGTCGTTCATCGCGCTGCTGATTGCGGTTCCGGTCAGTTTCGGCATCGCGTTGTTCCTGACAGAGTTGTCACCTGCCTGGCTCAAGCGCCCGCTTGGCACGGCCATCGAGCTGTTGGCGGCGGTCCCCTCCATTGTCTATGGCATGTGGGGGCTGCTGGTGTTCAGTCCCATTCTCTCCACCTATGTGCAGCAGCCGCTGCAGGGCCTGTTCGGCGATGTGCCCTATCTGGGCGCGCTGTTCTCGGGTCCGCCGGTCGGCATCGGTATCCTGTCGGCTGGAATCATCCTCGCGATCATGATCATTCCCTTCATCGCAGCAGTCATGCGCGACGTATTCGAGGTCACTCCGACTCTGCTGAAGGAATCGGCCTACGGGCTGGGCTCGACCACCTGGGAAGTGGTCTCCAAGGTGGTGTTGCCGTATACCAAGGCCGGTGTCATCGGCGGCATCATGCTGGGGCTGGGGCGGGCGATCGGCGAGACGATGGCAGTCACGTTCGTGATCGGCAATTTCAACCAGCTCGACTCGCTGAGCCTGTTCCAGGCCGCCAACAGCATCACCTCGGCCCTGGCCAACGAGTTTGCCGAGGCCGGCGAGGGTCTGCACCAGGCAGCGCTGATGTATCTCGGACTGGTGCTGTTCTTCATCACGTTTGTGGTGCTGACCTTGTCCAAGCTGTTATTGGCCCAGCTCAAGAAGCGCGAAGGAGCCAGGACATGACGACCGGCGAACGCCTGCTGCGCCAGGCTGAGCTTGAACAGACCCGGCAGACTCAATATGCCCAGCGCAAGCTGGTCAACCGAATCGCCTTGACCTTGTCCCTGTTGGCGATGGCTTTTGGTTTGTTCTGGCTTTTCTGGATCCTGTTTGAAACCGTGCGCCTGGGTGTGGAGGGCTTGACGCTCGGTACGCTGACCCAGATGACTCCGCCACCCAACGACGCGGGCGGCCTGGCCAACGCAATGTATGGGTCTTTTCTGATGGTGCTGCTGGCCACGTTTGTTGGCACCCCGATCGGTATTCTGGCCGGTATCTACCTGGCCGAGTTCGAGACCAAGGGCTGGCTTGCCAATACCACGCGCTTTGTCAACGACATCCTGTTGTCGGCGCCCTCGATCGTCATTGGACTTTTTGTCTACGCGGTGATCGTGTCGCGGTTCAAGTCGTTCTCGGGTTGGGCTGGCGCAATTGCCTTGGCGCTGATCGTGATCCCGGTCGTGATCCGCACAACGGAAAACATGCTGCAGCTGATTCCATCAGGTCTGCGCGAGGCCGCTTATGCACTGGGCGCGCCCAAATGGAAGGTGATCCTGAGCATCACGCTCAAGGCCGCGCGCGCCGGTGTGGTCACCGGTGTGATGTTGGCCGTGGCACGTATTGCGGGTGAAACCGCGCCGCTGCTTTTCACCGCGCTGAACAACCAGTTCTGGACATCGAGCCTGAGCGAACCGATGGCGAGCCTGCCGGTAACGATATTCAAGTTTGCGATGAGCCCGTACGAGAACTGGCAAAAGCTGGCCTGGGCCGGCGTGTTGCTGATCACGATGGCGGTGCTCGGGTTGAACATTGCGGCCCGCATTCTTACCCGGGCCAAGTAGGCGCAGATACCGTCCGCATTGCCGCGCGACTCACCAACCCAACACGGATGCTCCATGATTACCGATACCCCGATACAGGAAAAGTCGAAAATATCCGTCAAGGACCTGAACTTCTACTACGGCAAGTTCCAGGCCCTCAAGGGAATCAATCTCGAGATCCCGGAAAACAAGGTGACCGCGTTCATCGGACCATCGGGTTGCGGCAAGTCGACTTTGCTGCGGGTGTTCAACCGCATGTTCGAGTTGTACCCGGAGCAGCGGGCGGAAGGCAAGATCATTCTCGATGACGAAGATCTGCTGACATCCAGGAAGGACGTAGCGTTGATTCGTGCCAAGATCGGCATGGTGTTCCAGAAGCCGACGCCGTTTCCGATGTCGATCTACGACAACATTGCATTCGGCGTGCGCTTGTTCGAGAACCTCAATTCGACCGACATGGATGAGCGGGTCGAGTGGGCGCTGAACAAGGCGGCATTGTGGGATGAGGTCAAAAACAAGCTGAACCAGAATGGCTCCAGTCTTTCGGGTGGTCAGCAGCAGCGGCTGTGTATTGCGCGTGGCATTGCGATCAAGCCCGAAGTCCTGCTGCTGGACGAACCGTGCTCTGCGCTGGACCCGATCTCGACCGCCAAGATCGAGGAGTTGATCGCCGAACTCAAGAGCGACTACACCGTGGTCATCGTGACCCACAACATGCAACAGGCCGCGCGTTGCAGCGACTACACAGCCTACATGTACCTGGGCGACCTGATGGAATTCGGCGCAACCGAGCAGATGTTCTTCAAGCCCACGCGCAAGGAAACCGAGGACTATATTACGGGTCGATTCGGTTGAAACGTCAGTAACGCAAGGAAGCAAACATGAGCGACAAACATTTATCGAGCCAGTTCGACAGCGAGTTGACAGGCGTTTCCACGCGCGTCATGAAAATGGGCGGTCTCGTTGAATCGCAGATCCGCACAGCCGTGCAGGCCTTGTCGCAGTTCAGCGTGGAACTGGCCGATCAGGTGACGTCGACGGAGACGCAGGTCAATACGATGGAGATCGAAATCGACCACGATCTGTCGTCGATCATCGCCCGGCGCCAGCCGACGGCGCGCGACCTTCGCTTGCTGATCGCCATCTCCAAGACAACTGCCAATCTGGAGCGCGCCGGGGACGAGGCCGACAAGATCGCGCGCATGGTCAAGTCGATCATCGAAAGCGGCGCGGCGCGGGCGCTGCCTGCGTCCGAACTGCGCGTGGCCGCCGATCTGGCGTCTGCGCTGCTGCGCAAGTCGCTCGATGCCTTTGCCCGCCTGGACGCCACCATCGCGCTCACCATCTTGAAGGATGACAATGCGATCGACAAGGAGTTCGACGGCTTCGTGCGCAAGCTCATCACCTACATGATGGAGGACCCGCGCACGATTTCCCCGAGCCTCGACCTGCTGTTCGTCGCCAAGGCGATCGAGCGCATCGGCGACCACGCCAAGAACATCGCCGAATTCATCATCTACGTCGTCAAGGGCGCCGACATCCGGCACAGCTCCATGGAACAGATTGAGTCGGCGGTCCG
>JAYUQC010000189.1:0-25066 GCA_043759735.1 Rhodoferax sp. | reverse complement strand
CCGTGTCCTCGTTTCACGAACAGTGCGACCATCCGAAATCAAGGACGCGAAGTCCCGAAAACACGCATGGACGCGCTCTCTCACGTGCACCAATAATTTCGACGGGCACCATGAGCGAGCACGGCCGCAGGATCGTCCAGAAGACAGTCAACGCGCCAGAGCAACTTGAACAATTAACAACGGAACCCAATGACTTCAGTATTCAAATCAGTTGGTGCGAACAGCACCCGCGAACCGATCGTGATTCAGGAACAGGGCAGCTTCGCCGTCGGCGGCACCGTGCTCAGAACCCCTGGAACCTACGACGCCAGCCGGCCGGGGGCGGCTGGACAAAGCCTGCATGCCGACCATGCCTATGTCTTCTACCAGGTGCCGATCGGAGCGCGCAAATATCCGCTCGCGTTTCTCCATGGGCACCTGCAATTCTCGAAGACATGGGAATCGACGCCAGACGGCCGCGACGGTTTTCAGAACATCTTCCTGCGTCGGCGCCATGGTGTCTATCTGATCGATCAGCCCCGTCGGGGTCGAGCTGGGCGCAGCACATTGCCCATGCATTTGCCGGTAACGACGGACGACGAGACGTGGTTCAACAACTTCCGCGTCGGCATCTGGCCGGACTATTTCCCGGGCGTTCAGTTTCCGCGCGACCCGCAGAGCCTGAACCAGTATTTTCGCCAGAGCACGCCCAATACGGGCCCCTTCGATGTTCAGGTCGTATCGGATGCGGTAGCGGCATTGTTCGACAAGATTGGCCCCGGAGTTCTCGTCACACATTCACAAGGTGGCGGCGCAGGCTGGTTTACTGCGATCAAGAGCGGGAACGTGCGCGCGATCGTGTCCTACGAACCCGGAAGCAACTTCGCCTTTCCGCAAGGTGAAGTGCCCGCGCCGATGCCCAGCTCATTTGGGCCACTTGAGGCGGTCGGTGTGCCCCTGGCAGACTTCATGAAACTGACCAGGATTCCGGTCGTCATCTACTACGGTGACTTCATTCCAGCGCAACCCTCGGCCAATCCAGGTCAAGACCAGTGGCGTGTGCGCCTGGACATGGCGCGGCTGTGGGCGGACGCCATCAACCGCCGCGGCGGCGATGCCACGGTGGTGCACCTTCCGACAATAGGCATCCAGGGAAACACGCACTTTCCGTTCTCGGACACAAACAATGTCCAGATCGCAGACCTGATGTCCGGCTTCCTGGAAGCAAAGGGTTTGAGCTGATTCGATCCGCGTCAGAACGGGATACCGCAGGCGGGTGTCATCGGATCGATGGCGAGGCGACTCCTCACTCGATCAGCCTTCGCCCTTTGAGGACCTCCTCGGCCACCCTGAATGCATCGCCCGCTGCCGGCAACCCGCAATACACGGCCGTGTGCAGGAGAATTTCCCGCAGCTCGTCGACCGTCACGCCGTTGTTCAGTGCGCCTTCCAGGTGGTTGCGCAACTGGTTGGGGCGGCCAAGCGCCGTCAACATGGCGATGTTCAATATGCTGCGCATCTTGTGGTTTATGCCCTCGCGTGCCCACACCCTTCCGAAGCACACCTCCTCGGAGTAGTCGCTGAGCACCGAGTTGAAGTCATTGCGCTTCTTGTCTTTGCCCTCCGCATATCCGGCGCCCATCAGTTCATTCTGGATCCGTCGGCCGGTCTCTTTCGGGTTTGCATTCATCTGGTTCTCCTTCAGTGATTGAATTCATGTGCCGGAGCAGCGTCGCTGCCGCCAAACACAGTCGAAAAGCCCCACGCGGGGCTCAACTCCGCGCCATCGTCTTCTGCACGTCTTGCGCCGATACCTTGATCGTCACGCCCGCCCGTTCGTTCTGCAACCGCATCGGCGAGCGGGAATCCCGGTCGCCCCAGCCCCGCTCGATCGCTTCAGTGAAGTCCTCGAAGGCGACTCCGGCGTATTTCATCGGCACGCCAAGCTGCTTACCCAGTTCCAGAGCCAGTCCGAGGTCCTTGTAAGCCAGGCGAAGCGCAAAGGCGGGCGGCTCGTATGTGTCCTGCAGGTACTGATCCCCGATACGATCAAAGGTCCGCGCGCGGCCAATCGCTCCCTGCCGGATTGCGTGCCAAAGTTCGAGCGGTTCAACGCCCGCCTTGACGCCCAGGCTCATGACCTCGGCGATCATCATGCGAACAGTCAGGCTGGCGCAGTTGTGGACCAGTTTTGCAGTGTTGCCGGCGCCAATCCTGCCCACGTAGATCGCCTGGTCGCCGATGACGTCCAGTAGCACCTTCTGACGATCAAATACTGAACGCGCGCCACCGACATAGATGGCAAGCTTGCCGGATCGCGCGCCGGCCGGGCCACCGCTGACGGGCGCGTCGAGCAGGTCGATGCCCTTCTCCGCGAAGCGCTCGAAGACATCCTGCACGACGGACGGCGAATTGGTCGTGAGGTCGAACCACGCACTGCCGGCACGCATGGCGCTCAGGAGTCCGCCTGCGCCCAGTCCTACCTCTTGCATTTCCTTCGGTCCGGGAAGTGAAGTGAATACGATGTCTGCCGCGCCGCCGACAGCGGCGACAGTTTCAGCCCAGAGCACTCCCGCCGCGATGAGGGGCTGCGCGCTTTCTTTGCGGACGTCGTGAACAACGAGCTCGTAGCCCGCCTTGCGCAGATTGAACGCCATTGCGGCGCCCATTGTGCCCAGACCGATGAAGCCAATTTTCATTTTCTCTTCCTCTTGATGACGAGCGATTCCTGGTCGATTCCGCTGGCTGACCCGGCCGCGACCAATCGAGTCTATGACCAGCATCCGTGCATGTCCAACGTGCAATTCCGATATCCGCGTTCATACTTCCCGCACACTCATGAGGGGCCTTCGAATAGGCCCAATTGCCGCCAGTTCACAGATGCCGGATGCGTTCGCAAAATACGGATTCCGGGTGCCGAAAATGCGCATGGACCCAGGCCAGGTGACGTCGTAATATCCGTGCGAGGCGAAATCCAGCGGATTGCGCACAGATAATCCGGTCGGCCTGAACGCCGCGCCGCAACGATATCAAACCAGCGGAGACGGGAGCGCAGGAATGGTGGATGAGGCCTTGGTCGTGGAGACTTCTGACGGGAAGTTGCGGGGCAGGCGAAACACCGCGGCCGTCAGTTTCAAAGGTGTTCCGTACGCGGCATCCACCGGCGAAGGTCACCGCTGGATGGCGCCGCAACCTGTTGTTGCATGGCTGGGCGTGCGTGACGCAACTCGATATGGTGATCGCTGCCCGCAAGAACGCGAAACCTACGGCGACGCGCCGATTCTGAACTGGTATGGCCAGAGCGAGCCATTCAGCGAGAACTGCTGTGTCCTTAACGTCTACACGCCGGAGCCCGACGGGGCGCGCAGACCCGTCATGGTGTATGTGCACGGCGGCGGCTACGTCACCGGAGGTGGTGGCGGCGACGTACTGGATGGTTCGCATCTTGCCCGGTTCGGCGACGTGGTCGTGGTCACTCTCAATCATCGTCTGAACGTTTTCGGCTACCTGAATCTGGGCCATCTCGACGCGGACCGCTTCGGCGATGCCGCCAATGCGGGCCAACTCGATCTGATCGCGGCACTGGGCTGGGTCAAAAGAAACATCTCCTCCTTTGGGGGCGACCCGGGCAATGTGACACTGTTTGGTCAATCTGGTGGCGGTTCGAAGATCATGGTCCTGATGGGGATGCCCGCAGCCAGGGGATTGTTCCATCGCGCCATCAACATGAGCGGGACGTCGGGGACCACCGTGGCCCCGGCCGAATCGACCGAACCCTACGTGAACCGGTTTCTGAAAGAGCTGGCTATCGAGCGATCCGACCTTGGGAAGTTACGACACTTGCCGTCCGCTGCCCTGATCGAGGCTCGGCGGATCGCGGTGGAAGCAGAACGCGAAGGTTCCCGCCCCGTGATCGACGGCCGTCACGTCCTTGCCGGGCCCATGACGCCACAAGGATTGGCAAACCATTGCTTGGTTCCTTTGCTGATGGGTACCGCCGACACGGAGGCAACCTTCCATTTCGCGTCTGATGCACGCCAACTCCGACTGACCACGGAACAGGTGAAGGCCCGACTCAAAACCCAGTTCGGGCTGGAGGACGTCCAAGTGGATGCCGTCATCGCGGCGTATCGGCAGGACTCCCCCCAGAGAACACCTTCACAAGTCCTGATGGCGCTCATTACCGACACCTTGTATCGGATCCCCATCATCCGGGCGGCCGAGGCCAAGGCCGCGGCCAACGGTGCGCCTGTTTACATGTACAACTTCACCTGGCGGTCTCCTGCCGATGAAGGCATGTGGGGGACTCCGCATGCCAGCGATATTCCGTTCGCGTTTGGAACAATCGACAAGGCCACCTCACTGACAGGACCAGGTCCCGCGCCTGCTGATGTGTCGAAATGCCTGATGGCCGCGTTTGTCGCGTTCGCCCGCACTGGCCATCCTGGCAACCTGCTTATGCCCTCTTGGAAGCCCTACGACGCCATCACAAGGACGTCCATGAGGATCGACGTCGCGTGCGAGTCCGTGGATGATTTCCGTCGCGCAGACCGACTGGCCGGATCTCAATTGCGATTGGAGCCGTTCAATCGCGCCGCTCTGTTCACCTATCGGGAATGACGTCCATGCAATCTGTCGTTAACAAACTCGGGAATCAACCAACCATGTTCAAACACATCTATTCGCTCATCTCTACCCTTGTGCTTGCCACGTCGGCTCCCGCCGCCATGGCACAGCAGGTGGTGATTCCGCCACTGATCAAGATGGTCGTTCCGTTCGGTGCAGGCTCCACCACGGACATCATCGCACGCAGGACGGCAACCCAACTGGCCGCCAGGCTTGGTACCACGGTTGTCGTCGAAAACCGCGCGGGCGGATCGACCATGATAGGTGCAGCCGCGATCGCCAATGGTCCGCACGACGGTTCCATGATTCTCGTGACGACGCCGAGCACCGTGAGCGCCGCTGCCGTTCTCAAGAAGGTCACCTTCGACCTCAACAAGGATTTGATCCCGCTGGCCATCCTCAGCGACGGTCCCATGTTGCTGGCCGCCTCGGCCAAGTCCGGCCTTAAATCACCTGCCGAGATCGTGGTCGCAGCGCGCGCCAATCCGGGAGCCGTCACGTATGGCACGTCCGGAGTCGGCTCGCTTCCGCACTTGTCGTTCGAAATGTTCGCCGACGTGGCCCAGGTCCAGCTCAGACACATCCCCTACAAGGGCGGAGCCTTCGCCATCGTGGATCTCGCCGCGGGCATCATCGACCTCCAACTCGGAACTTATGCCACCTTCGCACCGCATATCAAGTCCGGTCGCGTCGTTGCGATAGGCGTCAGCTCCCGCCAAACGAGTCCCGCCTACCCCGGTTTGCCATCCATGGCGTCGGCTGCGCCGGGTTACGCCGGGAGCGTCTGGATCGCGGCATTCGCGCAGGCTGGAACGCCACTGCCGTTGGCCCAACGCCTGAATCGGGAACTCAACGAGATCGCGACCAGCAAGGAAATTACCAGCATCATGGAAGCGGACGGTTCCGCACCAGTGGCCATGTCCCTGGAGGAATTGCGCGCACGTATCCGCGATGAATCTGCGAACTGGAAGAACATTGCGTCGACAAGAAAGATCTCGCTTGACTGACGGGGACACTATCGAAGCCCGCCTGGACCGCATTGTTTCCTAGTCAGCAACACGCGAATTCGCAACACGGCGACATGAATCCATCCATCACACTCACGCTGGCGCAGTACGCGGCCGCCACCACTGTCGACTCGATTCCGGCCAAAGTCAGGGAACGCGCCAAGCAGGTTATCTTCGACGAGATGGCAAGCGCCCATTTCGGCCGACGCAGCATGGCTGGCGATTTGACGGCACGCTACGTCCAGTCGCTCGGCGGGCCGCAGGAGTCACACATTCTGGGAACCCGGTTGCGGGTGTCGGCACAGTATGCGGCTCTGGCCAACGGCGCCGCGGGGCATGGTGAAGAAGTGGACGGAGCGCACATCATTGGTGGCCACCCCGGCGCGACGCTGGTCCATGCTGCCGTCGCTGTCGCTGAACGCCAACGGGCCTCGGGCGCCCAACTGCTCAACGCGGTGGTCGTCGGATACGACGTTGGCATACGGTTGGTCGAGGCCTGTGGCGGCAAATTCGCATTGAAGGCCCGCAACCGGCTGTATTCGGACTTTCTGTACGCCATTGGCGCGACAGTGGCTGCAAGCCGCCTGCTCGGACTCGAGCCGATCCGGCACTGCCACGCCATGGCGCTCGTCACTTTCCAGACGAACGCATTGGCATCGTTGTATCAGGAGAAGCGGCACATCAGCAAGTCATACTGCAACGGTCAATTCGCGTTTGCCGGCGTGAGTGCTGCATTGATGTCGGCCGCGGGTCTGGAGGGTGTCGAAGACATTCTGGGCATGCGCGACAGCTTGCTCGAGGCGTGGGGCACGGAAGGTGCCGCCCAGGCCGTGACGCGAAAGCTCGGCGAGGACTGGTCCATCATGGGATCGAACTTCAAGTTCATCAATGCGGGTTATCCGATCCATTCGGCGGTTGAGGCCGCCACGACCCTGGCAGCCAGGCACTGCATCGATGTCGCGCAAATTGCGTCTGTGCATGTCGGCATGCCGGAAAAGGCCATGCGCGTCGTCGACAACCGCGAAATGCACAATATTTGCGTGCAGGACATGGTCTGCGCGAATCTGGTGCGCGGCCGCCTGAGCCTGCGTGAGTTGCCCTTCCCCGCGATCCTGAGTGACCCGGGCTTTGTCCGCTTGCGTACGCGGGTGACGGTCGCCGTAGACGCTGAACTCAACCGCGACCAACCCGAGGGGCGGGGATCCAACGTGACGATCACGACTGCGAATCATGCCAGTGTCTCGCTGCGGATCGACGCCCCCCGCGGGCACGCGCTGCGCGGTGGTGTGAGTTGGTCGGACCTGGCCGAAAAATGGGAGGATGGACTTCCGGAATGCGACGTCGGAAGGATGATCGCACTTGCCGACGGCCTCGAGAATCTCGCTGATGTGCGGGAACTCGCGGATGCGTTCAGAGTATCCGACTGAACGTCGCCGCACTCGCAAAACAGGTGGGTGGCAGCGCCGTTCTTGCTGGCTGACCTGTCGCATCCATCCAGTGACAACTTGACTCCTGCGTTGTCTGCTCCGTTGTACTCAATCAAATGCCGCGCAGCGCTGGTCGCTATTTGGCGCGCCCAACGATCTGGGTGGGATTGACGAAACGCAGGGCAATCACCAGCCAAATCAGCGTCGTCAGCATGTAGATAACCGCCATCGCGTCGATCGAATGCACCGCACGCACGCCCGGCGCGAAAACGGAGTAGTAAAGCGCCACCACCAGCGTCTGGCTTGACGGCCCGGCAGTCAGAAAGGTGAGTTCGAACATCGAAATCGTGCGCACCAACACAAGCAGCAGCGCGGCGAGAACCCCCGGCATCAGCATCGGCACCAGCACGTGAATGAAAAGGCGTGGCGTGTTGGCGCCGAAGACCCGGGCCGCTGCTTCGACGCGCGGATCGATCTGCTCGATGAACGGAATCATCACCATGATGACGAACGACAGTGCCGGCACCATGTTCGCGATCACGACGCCACTCATGTTCCCCGCAAGGCCGGCACGGTAGAGCACCGTGGCCATGGGAATGCCGTACGTAATCGGCGGAACCAATAGCGGCAGCAGGATCAGCAACATGACGATCCGCTTGCCGGGGAAGTTGCGACGCGCGAGGGCGTATGCAGCCGGAATGCCTATCAGGCCGGTCAAGGCCACCACCAAAAAGACGATCTGAAACGTTGCCGCGAGCACTTCGCCCAACTGAAATTCTTCCCATGCAGCCGCGTACCAGCGGACCGACCAGCCAGCTGGCAACCAGGTACCGAGCCAACGCGTCGCGAATGAGCTCGTCACCACAGTCGCGACCAAGGCAAGCAGGTTGAAGACGAAGAATCCCACCAACACCCAGACCGCAGTGTTCCAGAGCCGGGAGACAACGGATTGATCGTTTGTCATGGCGTCAGCCCTTTGCAGCCGCAACCGATCCGCGGTAGAACAAACCACGCGCCCAGAGCACAGCAACGACGACGGCCAACTGCACCATCGCCATGATCATCGCGATGGCCGAAGCGAGCGAATAGTTGTACTCCTCGTAGGCCGCGGTGTACGCGGCGATGGAGATCACCCGCGTGGGCCCGGCCGGGGCGCCAAGCAGAACCGCGGACGGAAACACCGAGAACTCCTGGACGAAGGACAAGCAGAACGTGATGGCCAGCCCAGGGATCAACAACGGCAAAAGCACATGCCGAAAACGCTGCCACGGCCCGGCACCCAGCGTTGCAGCCGCATTCTCGAGGGAAGGATTGATGCCGCTGAGATACGAAAGCGTCAGCAGAAAGGTGAACGGAAAGCCCGCCAGCACCATCGAGATGAACACGCCCCAGTAGTTGTGCAGGAGCCTCAACGGCGAGGGAATGATGCCTAGCGTCATCAGGCTGCGGCTCAACCATCCTTGCGGCCCAAGGTAGTTGAGCAGGCCCTCGGCGATCAGCACGGTGCCGAGTGTGATCGGTATGACCAGGATGGTGGTCAGGATGCGCTGCCGGCGCATCAAACGCACCCGGAAGGCGATCGGTATCGCGAGCAGGAGATTGACCGCGGTGGCGGGCAACGCGAGCCCCAGCGTCGTGGGGATGGTCTGGTACAAATAACTGTCAGAGAAGAAATGCACATAGTTCGCCAGCGCGCCACCACTTTTGGGCTGAAACGACAACCACAGACCGTAGAGGAACGGGTAGATGAACATGGCGATCACAAAAAGCACCGCCGGAACGACAAGCAAGGTCAGGCCATCAATGCCTCGGGTTGCCAGCCGCTGTCGCAGCGAAATGGACGAAGCAGCCGCCATGGTGGTCATGCTGGCTCCGCGGCATAGACGAGTACACGGTCGGGTTGCGCTGCGAGACGAACGACATCCCCGGTATCGAGGCGCCGCGGCACTCGAAAGCAAAGGTCGGCACCGTCGCCGGCGAGGCCGAAACCGACAAACTCCTGGCCACGAAACTCGGTCGCCGTCACGGTGGCTCCAATGCTCGGGCCGTCATGCGACGTCGCATGGAGGTCATCTGGCCGGATTGCGGCAACCGCCGTGCCACCCACGATAACGCTTCCTCGCACGCGCCCGATTATGCGAGCCTCCCCAGCCGCGACGGTCGCGAGGTCACCGTCCAGCGCAACGACGCGACCCCGGATGCGGTTGCGAAAGCCCATGAATTCAGCCACGTCGAGATAGTCGGGCCGCAAGAACAGGTCTTCCGGCGACCCCACCTGGCGCACCTCGCCGTCACGCATCACGACAATCCGATCGGCCAAGGACAACGCCTCTTCCTGGTCGTGCGTGACATAAATCGTTGTCGAACCAAGCGTGTTGTGGATGCGCCGGATCTCTGCCCGCATTTCCAACCGCAGCTTCGCGTCCAGGTTGGACAGTGGCTCATCCATCAGCACTAGCGGCGGCTCGATCACGATGGCGCGTGCGATGGCGACGCGCTGCTGCTGCCCACCGGAGAGTTGTCCGGGCAACTTGTGCTCCTGGCTTTGCAGGTGCACAAGAGCGATGGCCTCGTCAACGCGCCGCTTCGCCTCGGCCTTTGGAATGTTGCGCATGGCGAGGCCAAAACCGATGTTCTTGCGTACCGTCATATGCGGAAACAGGGCGTAGTTCTGGAACACCATGCCAAAGCCGCGCTGCTCAGGACGCAGTCCATCAATGCGTCGCTCGTCGATCCGGATGATGCCGGCCGAGGCCGGCAACAATCCGGCGACGATGTTGAGGGTCGTCGATTTGCCGCATCCCGACGACCCTAGCAGCGCGATGAATTCGCCCTGTCGGATCGTCAAGTTGACATTGCGCAGCACGCTGACGGTGCCGAAGTCGCGACCCAGTCCTTCCAGTCTGAGTTCGCCGAACTTGCCGCCGTGAATAGTCATGGATGTGCGCTCCGCATCAGCGGCGTTTGGCGCCGCTGCCGATTTCCTCGTCCCAACGTCGGAATGCCACGACGGCGGCAGCCGGGTCCAACGGCAGTTCGTGCGGATTGTTGGCGATGAGGTCCGCGTATTCCGGGCGGCCGAACTCCTTGATCACCCTTTGGCTCTCTTGAGGCGCCATTTCAAGCGGGACGCCCTTCACGGCTGGGCCTGGGTAGAAATAGCCCTTGTCCCAGATAAAGGCCTGTTGCTCCTTGGTCATCACGTAGTTCATCAGGTCAAGGACCACCGCAAGACGCTCGTTCGAGATGCCTCTCGGTATGCTCCAGTATTGGCCTTCATTGACCCAGTGAAACCCTTTGATGGCTGCGATCCTGGCCTCTTTCGGTACGACACCAAGCGCACGCGCATTGACGTCAAACGCACTCACGGTGGGCATCATGTCACGGGAGCCCTCGCCAAACTCCTTCAGCAAGGCTGCCGAGCCTGACGGGTAATACTCGATGTTTTCGCCGATCGCCTTCAGGTAGGCCCAGGTCTTGTCCCACCCTTTGACGGGATCCCTGGGATTGGAGTCCTTGAGGATGTAGGGCAAGCCGGTAACGAACGCGATGCCAATGCCCGAAGCAGCGGGCCTGGCGTACATGAAGCGGTTCTTGTTGGCGCGTGTCCAGGCCAACAGATCTTCAGCCGTCGCCGGCACGTCCTTCACTTTCGCCGGATGGTATTGGAGCAACGGACCAAACGGGCAATAGCCCACTATAAGGCCGTACCCCTGCATCAGGGCCTGCATCTTGCGGGCGCCGTCGAGCAGGATGTCATCCTTCGGAAGTGAACTCGCGTAGGTGGGCGTCAGTTGAAGAAAGACGTTCTCTGCCATGCCGAACGCGACACCGGTGGACCCGAGTCCGCAGAGGTCGATGTCGACACGATTGGCGGCCTGCTGCGCCTTGAGCTTGGCGGCGATCTCTGGTTGCCCGGCCTTGGTGAAGTTGAGCTTCGATACGAGATGCGGCTTCAACTTGCGGTAGTTCTCGAGAATCGGTTGCGTCAGTGCCAGATTGCCGGCGCCATCGAGAAAGCTGAGTTCGATCGGCGCCTTGGGTAGCGGCAACTGCTGGGCAAATACATTGCCTCCGATGACGGACACACCGACAGCACTGGCGGCAGCGCCTACCACCTTGCGCCGGGAAATATTCGAACTGGTCATGATGTGTCTCCTTGGTTTGTGACGCCACCCGCACAATCGCGGGCCGGTCGGCAAATTGAAAGCGAAGGTACGCTCGATACGTTTGACGCAGTCTAGAGTTCACCATGCAATGGCGTCAAACGGCATTTTCGGAACGCGGTGTCTTGAAATTCGAAACACAACCCGCGGCCTGCAAATTGCAACGGTGAACTTCGCGCACGCTCCCGGACGCGAGGCCCGGCCAGAACAACCCGCGTCGCTGCTCTGCGCTGACGCTGACAGCGAGGAATCGGCGTGCAACGATTGCGTCAAAGTCGACGCGTTCTCATTTCACCGATTCCTGGCCACGAACCGATAGCGGGAAGTGGTCGAACTTCAGTTCATTCCAGCCGTATTTCAGGAAAAGCCGAATCACCCGATGGGCGGAACCTTCAGGGCTGCCAAGAACATCCTCACGGTAGTGCGCGCCGAAGCAGTTGAGTGTTTGCTCCACATTGAGTTCATTGAGAATTGCGAACGCAAACAGCTTGCATGACCGGGTCTTGTCGGCTGCAATCACTACGCCGCCATTGCGGTATTCGGTTGGCACGAAATCGTAGTTCTCATCGATTACGCGAAGCACTTCCTCCAGGCTGACCGTGGCGGGCGCTTCGTTCAATTGCGCGAGAAGTTGTTCCAGTTTCATATCCAGATGTCCGAGTCAGGTTCGTTGGCAAGTCCGGAAAAAGGCGAAAGGCCTATGCATGCCGGCGCAATTCAATCGGTCGCTTCGCCTCAGGCCTGGCCCGCCAGTGCTTGCAGTTCAGGGAGCCGATACGTCCGGCAGGCGGTGCGGTAGAAAAGATCGCGTCGCTCGTCAGCAGACATGCTGCGCGTCACCAACTTGAACGCGTTCCAGAGCGCCAGATAGCCGCACGATTGTTTGTCGACCGGGTAGTTGCTTTCAAACATGCAGCGCGCGGTGCCGAACGCGTCGATCGTTTCCTCGACCAGCGGCTGCCATGCCTTCGCCAGTTCCGTGGAAGTCGCTGGGCGCTGCGCGTTTTCGAACCCGAATCCGAAAACGGGCATGCCCATTCCACCAATCTTGACCGCGACATGGGGTCGCGCCGCCAGGCTCCGCATTTGCTGCCTCCACCGTGCGATGACATCGCCGCGCTGCGTTCGGAACTCGCCCACGCCAACGATGGTTCCCAGGTGATTCAGCACGATCGGGGTCCGCGGAAAAGCGTCTGCAATGTCAATGAGTTTGTCAAGCTGGTGCTGGTAGATCCATGCATCGAAGCCCATGCCCTGACGCTGCAAATGGGCATAACCCTTGCGGAACGCCGGGTCGGACAGCAGGTTTGGCCTGGGCGGGTCCTTGATGAACCTGCCCACCAGGCCGCCGGCGGTAGCCAGATGGTGACGTACGCCCCGCAGGCGCCCGCCGGCTGCCTCCACATGTGACTCCAGCACCTGGGAAACACCGTCGCCGAGTGTCAGATCGACATTGGAAACGATCGCAGCGGCCACGTGACAGGGTCCCCGCTTTGTGACGATCGGCATCGCAGTGCAGTGCCTGATCATCTCGATCTCGCCGATGGATCTCAACGCCTCTGGCCCGGTCTCGCGCCAGCCGGACTTATAGGCCTCCATGTAGACGGTTCCGATGATCCGGTGACCGGTCGATAGATCCTGCTCGAGATCCTCGATGCGGTAGTAGTTGGTGTCTCCGTCCGTCCCGTACAAATGATGGTGCGGATCGACGATGGGTAGATCCGGGTCCAGCACATCTTCCCTTGTCGCAGCTGCATGCCACTGCTGCAGGCTCCCGGTGCTTCTGGGCATGCTCCCGCGATAGGTCGCTTCATCATCATGTGGCACGCCGATCTCCGATCAAAAGTGTGGGGGCTGTCTCTGGCTGCCAGGCGGGCTCACGCCAGCCTCACCCCCGACGCTGGTGCAGCGCCCGGACGCGGTACATGGGTCATGACGGTCTGACTGAGCCCGCCGTCAACCAGGATTTCCTGCGCGTTGATGTAACTCGCCCTGTCGCTTGCCAGGAAGACGATGGCATTTGCCATATCCAGAGAGTCCCCGATCCGGGCCGATGGCACCAACTGTCTGCGCCCGGCCGCAATGTCCGGGTCGCTGTAGGCCTTCTCGTTCCGGGTTGTCAACGTAAAGCCGGGGGAGACGACATTGCTGCGAATGGCGTGCGGGGCCAGTTCCAGTGCCAGCACCTTGGACAGCATCAACATGCCCGCCTTGCTGACGCTATAGGCGCCGGAATTGGGAAATGGATAGTGCCCATTGATGGAGGCAACATTGACGATACAGCCGCCGCGGCGTCCTTGGATCATCTGCGCGGCAAAGACCTGCGTGCAGATCAGGGCTCCTGTCAGATTCACCGCCATGGACCGGTTCCACACGTCGATGTGCACTTGCATCAGGCTGTCTGCCTTCAGCACAGCGGCCGCATTGTTGACCAGCACCTGGCAGGGCCCCAATTCACTTTGAATTCGTTCGGCGGCTGCCGAAACCGCGTCCGCTTGCGAGACATCGGCCTGCACACCGATCGCCCGCCCCCCGGCGCGTTCGATGTCGGATGCCACGGCGGCCGCTGATGCGCCATCACGGTCCAGAACCCCGACTAACGCGCCGGCAAGCGACAGCTGACGTGCGGTCTCAGCGCCAATCCCGCGGCCCGCTCCGGTGACAACGCAAACCCGATCCGCAAGACCCAGCCACTGCGTCGACTCGGTACTGGCGGCTGACATCATCGAAGCGCCTTTCCCTGCCGATGTGTTGCCCAAACACTTGCGCAATAGGCAATGCCGTACCGCCTCTTGAGAAAACGCCGGGCTGCTCCCAAGTTTTCTGGCACCCCCTCGGGGGGCCTGGCGAAGCCAGGGTTGGGGGCGCTATTACTAAAACGCCGGGCCGCCCCACGTTTTCTTGCGCCGCCTCGGGGGGCCAGACGCGAAGCGGCTGGACCGGGGACGCTCATGACTGACCGTGCGACAGGATGGTGGTAATCTCATGTCCGACATCACTCAGTCCGGCGATATTGCGACAGTCCTTGCGCAGCCTGGTTCGGGCGGCCTGCGGTAGCGAGGCTGACGACTGTCGGTCGAACTTGAAATCGAGTTCCGTGTCGGTCATGGGTCTGTGGATGCTGCCGCGCGCATGCGCTACGTGCGCCCGCAGTACAGTACCGTCCTGCAGTGTGACTTCTGCGACAGCCTCATCGCGTTCTAATCCCGGATCCGCCACCGCGCAAACGCGTCCGCGCATCGCAACCACTGCGGGATCATCGATGCATGCCTGCTGTGCCTGGGCTACGCCTGCCAAACGCTGTACAAGACAAGCAGCCGCCCAGTGGTACAGGCTGATCTGCGCCTCCAACGGTGTTTTCGGGCGCGGACGATCGGTCAGCGAAAGCGTCAGCGGATGAACCTGTAACCTGACCGAAGAGATGATCGCTGCTTGCGCTAGCTGATCGACGAGTTCCAGACACGCGTCAATGGCGGGATGGATCACGATGCCACAGGGATACGGCTTGTACGCATTGGCCAGAATTTCAAAGTGCTGGCCGAAACCCTGCACCGCTTGATCCAGGTTCGCGCCATCGGAGAACACATCGACGAATCCCTTGCCACCTTCCAGCGTGGCTTCTGAGCAAGTGAATCCCTTGGATGCCAACAGCGCGGCCGACATGCCACATCGTGCAGCATGGGCAGGCACGAAGGCACCGGCCATGGACCCGTGCGTGGACCGGAAGCCCGACGCTTGTGCGGCAGCAAGGCCGATGGCCGACGTCATCCCGTCTTCGTCGAGTCGCATGACCCTTGCCACCGCGGCTGCCGCGCCGATCGGTCCTGTCAGACCGGTGATGAAAAAGCCCAGATTGGACTGCGCCGGCGGCATCAACAAGACATTGCTCATCCGGCACTGGATCTCGATCCCCAGCGCCAGCGCGTTGGCAAACTCGTCGCCAGACACTGCATGTTGCTCCGAATAGGCGAACAGCGCGGCCGCCACAGGCCCGGTCGGATGTGTGACTGTGGCCAGGTGGGTGTCGTCAAAGGCCAGGATGCTCGAGCTCATGCAGTTCACGAACGCCGCGCTGGCCATGTCGGTCTTGAGCCGATGTCCGATGACCGACGCCTGAGAATTGCCGCCTGCGTCGGCCGCTGCGGCGGCGGCGATTTCGACTGCAGGTTCATGGCAACCGCCCAATACGCAGCCGATCCAGTTCAGGAATGTGCGCGCGACTTCTCTGCGCACCACTTCAGGCAAGTCGCTGTACCGTGACTGCACAGCCAGGGTCGCCAGTTCGCGCGTGATCGGCCGCACCAGTTGGGTGGACATGTCCATCGGCGGTCAGTTGAAAACGAAGAATCTCTCTTCGGTCATGTCACGAATGGCGTACTTCGGCCCTTCCCGCCCCATCCCGCTGTCCTTGACACCGCCGTACGGCGCCTGGTCGGAACGCCAGCGCGATGTCCCGTTGACAATCACACCACCCGTGCGAATGGACTTGATGGCGCGCAGCGCCAGATCGAGGGAGTTCGTGTAGATGCCCGCTTGCAAGCCGTAGGGACTGTTGCTGATTGCCTCCCAAATGGGATCGAGCTCCTCGTACGGCTGAACCGTGACGGCCGGGCCGAAGATCTCATCGGCCACGACCTCCATTTTCGCGTTCACTTGGGTGAGGACCGCCGCGTCCAGCTGAGCGCCCTGCCGCCGGCACCCGCGCACGAGCCTGGCTCCAGCATCTACCGCACGACCAATCATGGTCTCGACCCGGCGGGCCGCCTCTTCGTCGATCAAGGTGCCGACATCGGTGGCGGGATCCATCGGATCGCCAAATCGAATCAGATCGATCTCCTGGCACAGGGCGTCGAGGAACTTGTCGTGGACCCGCTTATGTACATAGACGTTCTGCACCGAAATGCAGCTCTGCCCCGCCAGTGCGACTGCGTTGCGCGCGCAAGTCTTTGCAGCGGTGACGACGTCCGCATCGTGGTGCACGAATGTCGCCCCGACACCACCCAGTTCCAGCGCCACACGCTTCATGCCGATGGCGTTGCGGATGATCTTGCCCACGCGAATGGAGCCTGTGAAACTGACAAAATCCACCCGCGCGTCGCTCACGAGCTGGGGCGCGACAGCATCACCGTAGATCGTGTTGATCGCGCCCGCTGGAATACCTGCGCCAATCACGGCGTCAATGAACAAATGCACGCTCAGTGGAGCCTTGGGCGAAGGTTTCAGTACGACGCTATTGCCTGCAGCCAGTGCCGGACCGATCTTGTGCGCGGCCAGGTTGACAGGTCCGTTGAATGGCGTGATGGCGGCGACAACGCCGACAGGATAACGCGCCAGCATCGCGATCTTGCCAGCGCCCATGGCGCTTGAGTCCATGGGAATATGTTCACCTTGAATGCGGACAGCTTCCTCGGCGCACATACGCAGCGTGTCGGAACATCGGCTCGCTTCGACCTGCGCATCCCGAAGCGCCTTGCCCGATTCGCGCGCCATCGCACTGGCTATCTCGCCGGCCCGTAGGCTCACGGCGTCTGCGGCTCGGCGCAGCAATGCCGCGCGCTCGAATCCTGGCATCGCCGCCATCACCTTCTTGGCCTTGTAGGCGGCCGCCAAAGCATCGTCGCAGTCGCGGGCTGTCGATACTGGCGCAAGCGCTATGACGTCGCCCCGATACGGGTCGCGTACGTCCAGCGTTTGCTCGGCGTCTCGCCACTGACCGCCAATGTGCATTTGTATTCTTGGCGCGTCCGCGCGGCTATCGACAATTTCCGACATCGGGGTCTCCATCAAATTTCTGACTGCATGTGCACGCGAATGTACCTATGGGCCTGCCCTTGTATCGTTCTTTCAAGTCACGACGCACGGGCATGCCATGCCAAAAGCACAGCAAGTTCCACTTACCGTCGGGAAACTCCAATGCCAGGCACGCAATGCAGTTTAGGATTCATCCAATCCGTGGTCCATGGCTGTTTTCGGGAGCCCGCGTTCCGAAATGTCGAATACAACAGACACCCACAGGAGTCCACGGGCAAGTCTCCCACGACTGACGCCGACCGCGTTCGCAATGCGGGTCTCCGCGGGAGGCGCCAATATGCGTCAAGAGCCATGTGGCAGCAGGATCTGGCGCACCACCGACCCGCTGTGGAGCAGATCGAACGCATGGTTCAACTGGTCGAAGCCGATGTGCGAGCTGAGCAGCTTTTCCACCGGCAACCTCCCGCGCAGATACAGGTCGGCATACCGGGGAATATCCTGAGACGGGACCCCGCTGCCCATGAACGATCCGCGCAGCACGCGATCCTCGCAGACCCAGGGTACCTGGGCGACATTGAATGTGGTACTCGAATTGCCAACGCCCACGCCGATCACCTCGCCGCCACTGATCGTGATGGCCTGTGCCATCGCAAGTGCGGCAAGGCTGCCTGAAATTTCGAAGGCGTAGTCGACACCACCGTCGCTCAGACCCATCACCTGTTCCACGGCTTTCGCATCGCTTGCGTCAATGCAATCGGTGGCGCCGACCGCGCGTGCAAGTCCGAATTTGCCTGGCAACACGTCAATGCCAATGATCTTGCTTGCACCCGCCTCCCGAGCCGCCATGACGGCAGACAGGCCTACACCGCCAAGACCGATGACCGCCACCGACGACCCGGGCCTGACCTTTGCACTGTTGAACACTGCGCCGGCACCGGTCACCACGGCGCAGCCGAACAGTGCCGCTACATCCAGCGGCACAGCAGGGTCCAGCTTGATCAATGACTGTGCCGCCAGGACCGCATACTGCGCATAAACGGAAATGCCACTGTAGTGATTGAGCTGTCCTCCATCGGCGAGATGCAAGCGCCGGGCACCGTTGGCCAAGGTCCCGGCGGCCCGCGCACCGCCGACCGCCTTGCAGACGCCAGGGCGTCCTGCAAGGCAAGTTCGACACTTGCCGCAACCCGCCACAGCCGCCATCGCCACATGATCGCCAGGTGCGAATCCGGACACCCCGGCGCCGATCTCGCGCACTATGCCGGCACCTTCGTGCCCCCCCACGATGGGCAATGGCCGCTTCCTGAGGCCCTCGATCACGGACAGGTCTGAATGGCAAAGGCCGGCACCGCGCACCTCTACCAGCACCTCGCCGGCCCCGGGCCCATCGAGTTCAACTTCCTCGATGGTGAACGGTTGGCTCTGGTGATAGGGCATCGGAAGGCCCTGTTCGTACATGACGGCGGCAGTCATTCGCATTTTCAATTTCTCCAAGCTGTTGGTGTAGGTCGCCAATCTCCATCCCTCTGGCGTCCGACCTCGATCTGCAATAGAGCGGCGAGCGGCCCCGCAGTGATGTCGAATCCGCCCCAGGAATCGACATCACGTGACGACGGCATGGCCAGACATGAGCCTCCAGAGAAGGGTTGAAAGCCAGTATCAAAAATTCTTGTGAAAACGTCCATGGCGATTTTCGCAAGACCGTCTGCTTGAATTCCGATCGCGAAACAGTCAGTAGCGACCGAAGGGGCAATTGCTTCACCGGCAACGTATGCAGCAGGCGGACGGCCCCAGGTAGGGCAGGCCTGCAATGGGTGAAGCTGGAGCCGGGTTACCGCCGATGGACGTCAATCCGAAAATACCCGCCTCTACGGTATAGGGAGATTGAGGGCCGAGCGTCAACGCGACCGACCGCATGGCGGTGCTCAGACTGGCTTCGCGGGGCAGCATCATGGTCGCCCGTGCGCGTCGCTCAAACGCAGTGACGATTCACTTGGTCAATTTCATGTCCGGCCACACAGCGCTGGCAGCTTCGACGAACGCGCATACCAGGGGGTCACTCTTTCTGCTGCCAAGATGCGCAAAGTAAAGACCAAATTCTTCCTGTGCAATCGGAGATATTGCCAGATATCCGTCACGCACGCCCTCAGCGGCACGCTCCGCCCGCATCAAAATCATGCCAACTCCAGCCGGCAGCAGGGAACGCGCCAGGGCCGAGTTGTCGAAGCTGACAACGGTATTGAGAGTCAGCCCCTTGTCCGTGAAGAGGCGGGCAAGCACGGACGAATACGCGAGGCTGTTTTCGATTGGCGTGATCCATGGCAGGCTTGCCAGCTCCGCCAGGTCTGCGCGCTCGATCTGCTCCTTCCAGGCGATGGGTCCAGCGATCTTGAATTGCACCGACGTCAGCGCGTAGTACCTGAAGCCGGGATCCATCGGACGACCCAGCAATACGCCGACGTCCAGCTCGCCGGCCTTGAGTCCCTGGCGCGTTCCGGCGGACGGACGTGCCCGAAGGTCAATCGTGATCAGGGGATGCGCAGCAAGTAGCGCGGCGACCACTTCTCCGAGTCGACTTTCCGATGACTCGCTATTGGAGCCCACCACAATCTTCCCTTCGACCTTGCCTCGAAGCTCCCGTGCGTACGAAGTGAACAATGTCGCCTCGCTGAGCAAAATCTTGGCTCTGCGCAACAACAGTTGACCGGTGTGCGTCAATTCGAGGTTGCGATTCGTGCGCACAAACAGCTGCGCATCCAGTGTCTCCTCCACCGCCCGAACGTGCGCACTCGCGGCAGACTGGCTGACATGCAGCCTTTCTGCCGCTCGCGTGAGGTGTTGCTCCTCGGCTACCGCCACAAAGGTGCGAAGCTGAACAAGGTCAATCTGCATGCCAGAAGTCTCCACGTTGTCGGTTGCATTGCTCCACCGGGCAATGCCCCCTGCAGATCAATCGCCCACTACCGGCCAGGTGACCGGAAAATTGCGATTCCGTGGGAATTTTCGCTCATTTTGCCTGGAGTCACGCCGGTCAGGCCCTGCCGACGACCGGCCAAGGGTGACCGCGTCAAAGCAAACGGACCCTTGCGATCCGAATCAGTCAAACGACCAGGTACAGCGAAATCTGCGGATAGGCAAGCAGCAACGCCAACATGATCAACTCGACGACTATGAATGGAGACACGCCGATAAAGCTTGATTTCAGATCGACTTTTGCAGCTGACGCTGCAACAAATACATTCAGCCCCATGGGAGGTGTCACCAAGCCAATTTCGGCCGTCTTGATGATGATGACACCCCACCAGACCGCGTCGAAACCAAGACCGACCATCAATGCCGTCGTGATCGGCGCCGTGAGAATGATGATCGCCCCTTGATCCATCAGCATACCGAGCACCAGATAAACGAATACGATCAACAGCATCACGGAAGTCGGTGAAAACCCGCTGGCTGCTATCCAGCCCAACAGCGCATCGGATGCCTGTGAGAACGTAATGAAGTATCCGAATAGTTGGGCGCTGAAAATGATCGTCACGATCATTGCGGTCGTACGCAGGGTGTTCCCTACCGCAGTCACAAAGTTCGACCGGTTCATCCGCCCCGTCATACTGGAGACGAACAAGGCCGCCAGCGCTCCGATTGCTGCTATTTCCGTCGGGGTGGCAAGACCACTGTAGAGGCTGCCAAAGATCAGGAAGATGACCGTCGCAATCGGCCAGACTCTGCTATTCGTATTCGCTGCGGCCAGCGCTGCTTCTTTTTCAGGGTTTGGTCCGAGTTGCGGTTTGCGCCACAGTACAAACGAAATAGTCGCTACATAACCCAGAGCGGTCATCAAGCCGGGAATGATGCCGGCGATAAACAACTTGCCAATGGATGTGTCGGTCACCAGTCCGAACAACACAAATGCCACCGACGGTGGAATCATGATGGCCAGCGTTCCAGACATCGCAATTGTCCCGATCGCGAACGACGGGGCATAGCCAGCCTTGATCATGGAAGGAAACGCTGCGCGCGTGATGGCGGCCGCCGATGCAGTGCTGCTCCCCGAAGCGGCTGCAAGCACCGCACCCGACATGACACAAGCCACCGCCATTCCCCCCTTGATTCGGCGAAGCAGCCTGTTGCATGCCATCATCAAGTCTCGCGTCACGCCGCCCGCATTCAGAAATTCGGCCATCAGGATGAACATCGGGATGGTCATGATCACGTATTTCGTGGTGCCTTCGTACACCAGATTCGTCATCAAACCCAAGATCGTGCTGTTCGGCACCAGCATTGTGAGGCTGGCAAATCCCGCTATGCCCAATGCATAACCAATGGGGATGCCAACCATGATGAAAAAGACCAGCAGGAATGATCCGATGAGAATACTCATATCGCGTCTTCCGTCATTAAGTCGTGCTCCACATGCAGCCTTCCGGTCGGACCGAAGGCTGTCAGCAGCAATCGAAAAGCCAGCAGGCCACAACCAACAGGCACCCAGACCCACGACCAAGCAACTGGCCAGTTGAAGCTGGTCCCCATGTGGGACTCATTCTTGAGATAGGCTTCCAGGAAGTGCTCCCCTCCTGTCCACGCAAGGGCGCCCACATAGGCCGCACTCAAGAACAGGCCCAGTCGCAATAGAACTGCACGCAAGCCGCTGCCAAACTGCCCGACTATGGACATGATTCGGATGTAACCCCCGGTTCGGAAGCCCCACGGCATGGCCATGGTGATCATGCCAATCAGCAGATAGCGTTCAGTGAGGTAGAACTGGTTCTCAAAAGGGGCGTTGAGAATATACCTTGCCGCCGCATCCAGCGACACCGAGATCATCGCGAACAGCATCATGCATGCGGCTATGACTGCACAAACTACTTCAAGATATCCGAGGAACCTATCGAGCGATATATATGCGCCCCCGATAGTCTCGTCTACATTGTTCATTTGCCAATCGACTTCAAGTAGGAGTCATAGGCCTGTTGTGCAGGCAGTCCACGAGCTTGAACCCGGTCAATGTATTCTTTCTTCACACCGAGAAGTCGCTCGTCGATCGCCGCCTTCTGCGCAGGGCCAAACTGCAGCACGTTTACTCCGAGGGACGTGAACTTGACCTTCAACTTCTCGTTGTCTTCATCTGTCAGCCTTGCGAGATCAATTTCGATCTTTCGGCCGCATTGATCCATCACTTTCTGTTGGTCAGGCGCAAGCTTGTTCCAGGCGGTGAGGCTGATCCCATAGATTTGCGCGGAGGTTCCGAGAGACAAGTTGCTGCTCATGCCCTTCACCACCTCGTGCAAGTTGTACGAATTCGCGCTCGACAGGGCCAGCACCGTTCCGTCAACGGTTTTTCGTTGCAATGCGAGATACATGTCGGATGCCGGCATTTCGACAGGGATACCCCCAAGGGATTTCACAACAAAGCTCAAGGCACCGCCAGCCGCCCGAATCTTCAGTCCTTTGACCTTGTCAATTGAATCCACTGGCGTCACAGTCATGAGTTGATAGGGCGGCAATACATTGAGAATCAGTGGTCGGATCTTGTTGGCGTTCAGTTCGGCCGTGAGTGGACCGTTGGCATCCAGCGTCTTGCGCCAGGCAACCACCGACTCGACCGCCACCTGTCCACTGTTGGGCAGCATGACCACACCCGTCAGCGGCAATTTGTCAGGCTCATTGCTGGCCGAGATAAAGGCAACGTCTGCAATACCTTTGTTCAACGAATCCAGCGCATTCGACACCGTTGCGAGTTGTCCACTGGGGAAGTATTTGAAGTCAACCGCGTCGCTTGTTCCCTGCTTCACGCAGGCCATCCAAGGCGCGATTCCATTGGCGGCAACCACGTGTTTCGGCCCGAGCCCGTCCGCGACGGTCAGAGTGATGGCGTTTGCGGCAGATGTCGCCAAAACGACAAGAAGTGATGCGGCCGCCGCTGAATAGATGGAACGTTTGGTCATGTGATGTCTCCTGTTGGTTGCATGGCGAATCAAATGCAAGGATTTCCGTCCAGGTTCCTTCTGAATGGAATCCTCACCGATGGTCTTCAAAGTATTGACTTTGCATTCGGCATGCGTCGCCGCGTTGACCGCGTTTGATCAATTCATCCACGCGTTCGCTGCTGCGGGTGCCATGCCATGCAAGCCATAGCTAGACGGCAGTGTATGGACCGGTCTGGTCACGAGTCCATGGCTATTTTCAGATGACGGTCACCACATTTTCTGAACACGCAGTATGGGAGCATGGAGATCCGAGGCAAGGCTCTGATCAACGCGTGATTGATGCGCGACTGTCTGTCAGGCCCCCCGCACATTTGGCAGAAATAGGCAATTGGGAATTCGTTGTTGACGATCGATTTTCCCGAGTCATCCGCGCAAGGAAGTCACACGCCGAGCAGTACGGTAGGGTGAATTCTCTGTATGCGATCTTCATTGGCAGCAACCATCGGCCAGTATGTGGTAATCTGCCGCAACCCCATTTCATCGGCTCCCACCCTGTCCAAGTCCCTGCGGCGGTTCGAACCGGCGCTCGCACCGCTGATCACATGAACTGGTTTATTTCCGGGGCTGCACGAAGCGCCAAGGCGATCAATGGCCCGCTCTGACCGGGTTACCAAGCCGCAGTTGCCCTGTTCCGAGGCCACTCTGACCGCCCAAGACGTCGCACACATGCGATCCCAACAAAGACTTTGACCCGGTTGCGTCCGGAGTTCAAAGGGCAATACGCACGAATGGCGCTCCCAATCACGGCTCAGCGTGCGCAGGACAAGGTCGCCATCGCGCGTCGAGAAACAACGCCATCACGCCGAGCATCGAAGCCGGTTTGATCCGTTTCCCGTCGCCTTGGCCAACGTGCAGAGGATCGGGACCGAAGCAATATCTGCAAGCGCCACATAATGACTGTCATCGACCTCGCCGCCCACACCCCCATGATGCAGCAGTACCTGCGGGTAACATTTTTCCTGAGCATTTTCATTGGCGACACCAGCACAGACTCGGCGAAGTCGAACGGTTAGTCCCCCTTTGGTCCCCATTTACGCAGGTGTGAACGAAGGCATTCGAAGGCACTTGCCAGTTCGATTTTTTCGACACTTGCCTTCGTCCTGGTACCCATAGAAGGCGGAGCTCACTGACAGATAGGCGGCGACTGTCGGCCATCACCTGCCGTTCGTTCCCGGTCAGACCGGTCGTTCGAATCTGTTGACTCGCCTCGCGTTGAGGCGACGTCCAGGACCTCAGGCCGGCATCACGAGGCGGCCATGGGTCCGATCACCATGGCCAGCCAGCAGGCCGTCAATGGACACATCTTCGTCCAGCGCTTCCCAGTGGATGCCGCGCGGGCTCAACTCGAAATGTGCGCGCTGTTCAGGGGTGGCAGCCAGCAAGCGGGGGAACCAGGCCAGCGGGACGGACATGCGTCTGCCGTCGTCCAGTTCGACCCACATGCTGTCGTCGTCGAAGCGCACTGCTTTAGCCGAAGTACTCATGCCAAGTCCTCTCGATCAGCACCCGATTGCTCTGCGCGACTTCCACCAACTCGCGCAGCGTACCGGCATCGAAGCCGAAGCTGGCAGCCACCCGAACTTGCGGATCAAGCCAGAGCTTGGCCTCACTGCTGCCCGAGCGCACGTGCACATGCACCGGCTCGAGAGGGCTGCCCTCGTTGGAGTAGAAAAGAAGCGGAAACCCTTGTAGCGGAAGACCACCCGCATGCGCAGATTCTAGGCAAGGGTCAGGCGCCCGTGTGCTCCATCAGCGCCATCGCGGACAGCCTCACCGCCACGCACAGCCCGGCTGCCCTCGCGCAGTTCGGTACCCAGCGTGTACTTGTGGTACCGCGAGAAGCCGGCCACCAGCTTCTCGAAGTGCACCGTCATGTCCAGCGCCGCCTTGTGGATCGGCAGGTGTTCGTGGCGGGCCATGACCGACCATCAAAAAATCGCGCGGTTGGGGGCTAACGCCCCCCCCCAAACCCCCGAAAAAGCCTCGAAGCGCCCGAAGCGCCGAAGCCTCAAGCTGGCCGCCTTCTGCGTGCCACCACCGTCGCGCCCAATGCCAGCAGTGCCAGCGCCAACGTCTGTGGCTCCGGCACAGAGGCGGCCACATCGCCGGGGCGCACAGCCACGGCA
>JAYUQC010000188.1:0-3227 GCA_043759735.1 Rhodoferax sp. | reverse complement strand
CTCCCCTCGATCTGATACGCCGACGTCGAGGCGCCCCACAGAAAGGACTCAGGGAAGCGATGCGATTCGTTCATGCGGGACAAGATAGCACTGACGCGGCGCGGCGAGGACACTCAGCGTGGGGGGCATCGTGACGGGCATCGGCGCGACGCGCGCGAGCAACGCCGCCACCGTGGCGCTCGAGGGCGTGCGCAAGGAATACGAGAGCGGCGTGGTGGCCGTGCACGGCGTGGACCTCACGGTGAACGCTGGCGAGTTCGTCGTGCTCGTGGGTCCGTCGGGCTGCGGCAAGAGTACCACGCTACGCATGGTGGCCGGACTCGAGTCCATCACGGCGGGCACGCTGACGATCGATGGGCGAGTCGTGAACGACGTCCCGCCATCCGATCGCGACATCGCGATGGTGTTCCAGAGCTACGCCCTGTATCCGAACATGGACGTGCGCGGCAATATCTCGTTTGGCATGGAGATGCGCCGGGTGCCCAAGGCAGAGCAGGAGGCCAAGATAGCCGAGGTAGCGCGGATGTTGCAGATGGAACACCTGCTGGACCGTAAACCGGGGCAGTTGTCGGGTGGGCAGCGCCAGCGCGTCGCAATGGGCCGGGCACTGGCGCGCAGCCCCAGCATGTTTCTGTTTGACGAGCCCTTGTCGAACCTGGACGCCAAATTGCGTGTGGAGATGCGCGCCGAGATCAAACTGCTGCACCAGCGTACCCGTATCACGTCGGTCTACGTGACGCACGACCAGATCGAAGCCATGACCCTCGGGTCGCGCATCGCCATCATGAAAGACGGCGTGATCCAGCAGTTCGGCAGCCCGCAAGATTTGTACCAGCGCCCGGCGAATCTGTTTGTGGCCGGTTTTATCGGCAGCCCGTCGATGAACTTCATACCGGTGACGCTGGTCCGCTCGGGAACGGGGTTTGGTGTGGCGCTGAAAAGCGGCAATAGCAGCCATGTTCTGCATTTGGCGGCCGACGAAGCCTTGCGGCCGTACCTGGACAAGGAAATATCGCTGGGTATCCGGCCGGAGGCATTAGGCATCGCCGCTGCGGGTGCTGACCATTTGTTGTGCCAGGTGGACTTGGTTGAGCCGACTGGCCCCGACACCTTGTTGCAAGTGCAGGTCAATGGGGCCCGGGTCACCGCGCGGGTCGAGCCAGACCAGGCCCGCGCGCCGGGCCAAATTGCCGGGCTCGCGTTTGACATGGCCAAGGCGGTTTTGTTTGACCCGCAGAGTGGGGGCAGAATCGGCCAATCGCGCGTCAGGCCGTAGGAGCCATGCCGGGGAGCGCTGGGAAAGGCCGGTCGCGGGCTTGTCTACTGCGGGCGCGCGTGGGAATGGTTGGCGCGCCGGTGCTCAACCCGTCATGGGTGGCACGCGTCGAAACAGATCATTCGCTGGCGGTGCCGAAGTCACGACACCGGCGTTGGCTTCTTGCACAATCGTGGCAATCGACCAGCGGAGGTTCGGCATATGGTGCAAGTGGATGTTCGTCCGGATGGCAGTGTTCTGGCAATGGACGCGGGTGGTGACCGCGGTATCTTGCGTTTCCACGCCATCTGGCTGCGTGACAACGCCAGGGACGCGGCGACCCGTGCTCCCGGTAATGGGCAGCGGTTGATTGCGCTGCGCGACATTCCTGCGGACACCCGCATCAGCGCCGCCGTGGTTGACGGCGACCTCCTGTCGGTGACGTTCGCGCCCGAAGGCAAGACCGTTGACTACGACGTCGCGTGGTTGCAGGCACATGCCTACGACCGCGACGACGACAAGGCGGCGGGCTGGACCGGCGACGGCATTGCCACCTGGGACCGCGGCCTGATGCAGGCGGTGCCCGTTGCCGATATGGCTGTCGTCCAGAACGATCGCGACGCGCTGCGCGCCTGGTTGTTCCAGGTCCGGCAATACGGTTTTGGCAAACTCACCGGTGGCCCGACCGAGCCCGGCGCGCTACTGCAGGTGGCCAAGCTGTTCGGCTACGTACGCGAGACCAACTATGGCGTGTATTTCGAGGTCCGCACCGAGGTCAACCCGACCAACCTGGCCTACACCGGCCTGGGCCTGCAGGCGCATTCCGACAATCCCTACCGCGACCCGGTGCCGACAATGCAGATCCTGTATTGCCTGGAAAACTCCGCCGAGGGTGGTGAGAACATGGTAGTTGATGGCTTCCGCGCCGCCCAGCGCCTGCGTGCGGAGAGCCCGGCCTGGTTCGGGCTGTTGACCAGCCATTGCGCGCGCTTCGAATACGCCGGCGAGGCGGGGGTCTGCCTGCGCGCGCGTCGCCCGATGATCGAACTGGCGCCCGACGGCGAACTGGTCGCGGTGCGCTTCAACAACCGCTCCACCGCCGCTATCACCGATGTGCCGTTCGACGCCATGGCCGACTACTACGCGGCCTATCGGCGCTTCGGCGAGATCATCGACGACCCGGCGATGGAGGTGACGTTCAAGCTGTCACCGGGTCAGTGCTTCATCGTCGACAACACCCGGGTTCTGCATGCGCGCAAGGGCTATTCGGGCAGCGGCAAGCGCTGGCTGCAGGGGTGTTATCCGGACAAGGATGGGTTGTTGTCCACGCTGGCGGCCCTGGAGCAGGACCAGCACCGGCGCCAGACAGCCTAGACTTGCCCTACGGCCTTGGTTGGCCAGCATCCCGATGGAGTGACCGCCATGCCCAGCAAGACCTTCACCAGCGGCCGCATTCGCCGCGCCGACTACGACAATACGTCGCGCCAACTCGACCTGCACTGGGACAACAAGAGCGTTCTGGCCTACAAGCAGGTGCCCGAAGAGGTGTACCGCAGACTGTGCGCGGCCCCGAATCCGGCAGCCTATTGGGAGGACCGGATCGCGGACGAATACCCGAAAGGCTTGCCGAAGAAGTCCGGCGCCGGCCCCGACGCGGCGCAGGGGTGCGACGATCTGTTTGGCAACAAGGGCGATTGACGCGGCGTGGTCCCAGGGCTTGCATGCAGCGTGCGCCGGTCACTGCTCCGCCGCGCGCAGCCGCCTGGCAAGTGCCTGCAACAGCTTCCAGGCGATGCTGCCGTTGCGTTCGACCAGCGGGCGGAACTCCCAGAACGTGAGGCCGTAGCACACCAGATCGGTCGCCGCGGTCACGGTGGCCGAGCGCGGGCCGCCGTCGATCATGGCGATCTCGCCGAAATGCTCGCCCGGGCCGAGCGTGGCCAGATGCTTGCCTTTGCGCGAGACCGCGACT
>JAYUQC010000187.1:0-25098 GCA_043759735.1 Rhodoferax sp. | reverse complement strand
ACGTGTCGCTGGCCATTGCCAAGGGCGAAACACTCGGCCTGGTCGGCGAATCCGGCTGCGGCAAATCGACCCTCGGCCGCGTGGCGGCAGGCATCCTGCAAACCACCCTGGGCCAGGCGCTGATTGAGGGCACACCGGTGATGGCCGCGGGGCGCAAACGCACCACGCGCATCCAGATGATCTTCCAGGACCCCTACGCCTCGCTCAACCCGCGCATGCGCGTCGGCGACATCGTCAGCGAAGGCCCGCTCGCGCACGGCTTGATCACCCAGGCCGAGGCCCAGGGCGATGTGCTGCGCTGGCTGCAGGCGGTTGGCCTGGACGCGCAAGCGGCGCAGCGTTTTCCGCACCAGTTTTCGGGCGGCCAGCGCCAGCGGGTGGCGATCGCGCGCGCCCTGGCCATGCGCCCGGACGCCCTGGTCTGCGATGAGCCCGTGGCCTCGCTGGACGTGTCCATCCAGGCGCAGATCATCAACCTGTTCCTGCAGCTGCGCCGCGACTTGCACCTGACCATGCTGTTCATCAGCCATGACCTCAGCGTGGTGCGCCATGTGAGCGACCGCCTGGCCATCATGTACCTGGGCCGCATCGTCGAGCTCGGCCCCACGGAAGACATCTTTCGTGCGCCCCGCCACCCCTACACCCGCGCCCTGCTCGACAGCGCGCCACGGCTGGCGGCGCACGGCGCGCCGGTGCAGGAGATCTGGCCCATCAGCGGCGAACTGCCGTCACCGATCAACCCGCCACCGGGCTGCGCGTTCCACCAGCGCTGCGCGTTCGCACAGGCGTGCTGCCGGCAGGATTTGCCGGTGTTGCGCCATGCGGGCGACAACACACGTGAGGTCGCCTGCCATTTTCCGCTGCACCAGATGAAGGACATACCATGACCGACAAGCACACCGAGTCCGGCGAACCATGGACCTGGGATGAGTCCGAGTGGCGCCAGCGCGTGAACCAGGTTCGTGCCGGACGCAGCCTGCGGCCCACAAGCTGGCCCGGCGGCGCGCGCTGCGCGGTCGCGCTGTCGTTCGACAGCGACCATGAGACCAACGAGCTGCGCGATGGCGGCCAATCGATCGGGCGCATGTCCTGGGGCCAGTACGGCAGCCGCGTCGGCGTACCGCGCATCCTCGAGCTGCTGAAAAAGACGCAGGTACCGGCCACCTTCTTCGTTCCCGCTGTCGCCGCGCTGCTGTATCCGGACGAACAACGCCGCGTGATCGCCGAAGGCCACGAGATCGGCTTGCACGGCTGGATCCATGAGCTCAACTCCATCCTGCCGGAAAAGGATGAACGCGAACTGCACCTGCGCTCGTCCGACACGCTGACGACGATCACCGGCGTCCGTCCGGTGGGCATGCGCACGCCGTCATGGGATTTTTCGCCCGCGACATTGACGATCCAGCGCGAGATGGGCCTGTTGTACGACTCCTCGCTGATGGCCGACAACGACCCGTACGAACTCGAGCAGCATGGCGAGCCCACCGGCATCGTCGAGCTGCCGGTGGAATGGATCCGCGACGACGCGGTCTACTTCAACATGAACCGTTTCCACGCATTGCGACCCTACACCGCCCCGACCACGGTGCTGGACATCTTCCGGCGCGAGTTCGATGCCGCCTGGGACGAGGGCGGGCTGTTCCTGCTGACGATGCACCCGCATGTGATCGGCTACCGCTCGCGCATGTTCATCCTGGCCGAGCTCATTGGCCACATGCAGGCCAAGGGCGGCTGCTGGTTCGCGACCCACAAGGACATCGCGGCCCATGTGCGGGACCACGCGGGCTGACACCGGCGCGAGGGCCTGGCAAGCAGGACACACCTGGATCGCCATGAACACTCCCGTATCGCCGTACCCATGTCGACCCCAGCACCCCCCACCGATTCCAGCACAGTTGAAGCCTCAACGTCTGCGCTAGCCCCGCTGGGCCTGCCGGTGTTCCGCATGCTGTGGTTCACCTGGTTGGCGGCGAATATCTCGATGTGGATGAACGATGTCGCCGCCGCCTGGCTGATGACATCCCTGACCAGCTCGCCGATCCTGGTCGCGCTGGTGCAGACCGCATCCACCTTGCCGGTGTTCCTGCTCGGCCTGCCCAGCGGCGCACTGGCCGACATCCTGGACCGCAAGCGGTTTTTCCTGTTGACCCAGCTCTGGGTGGCCGTCGTTGCACTGCTGCTGTGCGCTACCGTCTTCGGCGGCTGGATGAGCCCGCCGTTGCTGTTGGCGCTGACCTTCGCCAACGGCGTCGGGCTGGCACTGCGCTGGCCGGTGTTCTCGGCCATCGTGCCCGAACTGGTGCCGCGCAACCAGTTGCCAGCGGCGCTGGGACTCAATGGCCTCTCGATGAATGCGTCGCGCATCATCGGGCCACTGGTCGCGGGTGCCGTCATTGCCAGCCTGGGCAGCGCCTATGTCTTCCTGCTCAACGCGATCCTGGCAGTAGCCGCGGCACTGGTCATCTCGCGCTGGGAGCGCACGCCGACACCCCAGCCTCTGGGGCGCGAGAAACTGCTCGGTGCGATGCGTGTCGGCCTGCAGTTCGTTGCGCAATCGAGCCACCTGAAGGGCGTACTGGTGCGCATCTGCCTGTTTTTCTTCCATTCGACGGCGCTGATCGCGTTGTTGCCGCTGCTCGCGCGCGGCCTTCCGGGCGGCGGCGCCGGCAGCTTCACGCTGATGCTGGCGTCGATGGGCGCGGGCGCCATCGTGGCGGCCCTGTTCATGCAGCGCCTGCGCCAGATCTGGACCCGCGACGGCATGGTCGCGCGTGGGGCCTTGCTGCAATCGCTGGCCATGCTGGCGGTGGCCTTTGCGCCCAACACCCTGGTGGCGGCGCTGGCGATGGCCGTGGCGGGCATGGCCTGGATCACCACCGCCAACACGCTGAGCGTATCGGCGCAGTTCGGCCTGCCGGACTGGGTGCGGGCGCGCGGGATGTCGATGTACCAGATGGCCATCATGGGCGCCAGCGCATCGGGCGCCGCGATCTGGGGCCAGGTGGCCACCCACTACACGATCCATACCAGCCTGATCGTGGCGGCAATCACCGGCGCCATCAGCCTGCTGTTGGCGAACCGGATGCTGGTGGACGACGACGCGCAGGAAGACCAGACACCCTCACCGCTGTTCAAGGTGCCGGTGGCCCGGGAACCACCGGGCACCGGGCGGGTGATCCTGACCATCGAATACCAGATCGACCCGGCGCGGGCCGATGAGTTCCGCGCATTGATGCGAGTCAGCCGGCGCAGCCGGCTGCGCCACGGCGCCCTGTCCTGGGAACTGCTGCGCGACATCAGCGACCCGGGACGTTTCGTCGAGCAGATCGTCGATGAATCCTGGACCGAACACCTGCGCCGCTTCGACCGCGTCACCGCGGCCGACGCGGCATTGCGCGATCGCAAGCATGCTTTCCACATCGGCGATGCGCCACCGGTGGTGACGCGTCGTATCGTCGAATCGACGCACACGCCGGACATGCCATGATGCGCACTATCCTCCGCGCAATATCCAGGAGCACAAGCATGACTGAACCACAACATCGCCCCAAGCCCTTCTCGATGATCCGGGAATTCCACCTGGCGGACTGGTTCACACTTGCCAATGCATTGTGCGGAACCGGCGCGATCTTCTCGGCCTTCTCCTTTGTCGAAACCGGCGAGCGCCGACATCTGTTGTTTGCCGGCGCCCTCATCTTTGCGGCGCTGGTGTTCGACGTGCTCGATGGGCGCATCGCGCGCTGGCGCCAGGAGTCGTCGAGCCTGGGGCGGGAACTGGATTCGCTGGCGGATGTGATCGCCTTTGGCGTGGCGCCGGCCATGCTGGCCTATGCCAGCGGCATGCAGGGATTTTTCGACCGCATCGTGCTGGCCTACTTTGTCGCCTGCGGCGTGTCGCGGCTGGCGCGCTACAACGTGACCGCGGAGTCGATGTCCGACGAATCGGGCAAGGTCCGGCATTTCGACGGCACGCCGATTCCAACCTCGATCGTACTGGTCGCGCTGCTGATGGCCGCCGCCTGGAGCGGCGCCGTGCGCGAGCAGCTCTGGGGTGGCGCGGTCCAGATCCTGGGCTTGCGGCTGCATCCGCTGGCGTTGCTGTTCGCGCTGTCGGGTTCACTGATGATCAGCCGCATCCGCATTCCAAAGTGGTAGCGGGCGGACAAGCGCATGAAACCCAGCATCACCTTTCACGGCCAGACCATCGATCCGGTGACGTTCCACCGGCGCACCCTGTGCGCGGCGCAGACTCTGCGCGAGGCCGGTGTGGGCGAGGGCGACGTCGTGGCGCTGATGATGCGCAACAGCCCGCCGCTGCTCGAACTGATGCTGGCCGCCCGCTGGCTGGGAGCCATGTGGTGCCCGATCAACTGGCATTTCAAGACGGATGAGGTCCAATACATCCTGTCGGACTCCAGGGCCCGGGCATTCGTCATCGACGCCGACCTGCTGGAGGGCCTGCCGGAACTGCGACTCGACGCTCTGCGCGCTTTTGTTGCCAACGCGAAAACCAGGGTACCGGCCAGCGCCGCCGTCGCGCGGTGGGAAGCCGCCCGTGACGCGGCCGTGCCGCTGGCCGAAGCGGCCTGCGCGCCGCGCGGCGCCATGCTGTACACCTCCGGCACGACCGGCCGGCCCAAGGGAATCGTGCGCGCGGCCGCCAGCCCGCAGCAGGCGGCCAAAGGCCTGGCAGTGCTGCACCAGGTGCTGGGTTTCGAGCCCGGCATGCGCGCACTGGTCAGCGCACCGATGTACCACAGCGCGCCCAACTCCTATAGCGTGTGTGCGGCACTGGAAAATGCCCATCTGTTCATAGAACAGCGCTTCGATGCCCAGGACACGCTGCGCCTGATCGAGGAGCACCGCATCACCCATGCCTACCTGGTTCCCACGATGTATGTGCGCATGCTGGCATTGCCCACCGATGTACGCACGCGCTACGATCTCGCCTCGATGCGATTTGTCGCATCCACCGGCTCGCCCTGCGCACCCGATGTCAAGCGCGCGATGATCGACTGGTGGGGACCGGTGATCAACGAGGCCTACGGCTCCAGCGAACTGGGCTACATGACGCTGCTCACCAGTGCCGACGCGCTGCGCAAACCGGGCTCCGCCGGACGCCCGCTCGAGGGTGTGCAGATGGCCATCCTCGATGACCAGGGTCATCCCGTTGCACCGGGCCAGGCGGGCCTGATCTATGTGCATCAGGACGCGTATGCCGACTTCAGCTACATCGGCAACGATGCGGCGCGCCGGCGCATGGAGATCAACGGCCTCAAGACCCTGGGCGACATCGGCTACCTGGACGATGACGGTTTCCTGTTCATCGTCGACCGCGCGGCCGACATGGTGATATCGGGTGGCGTCAACATCTACCCGGCCGAGATCGAGGCCGTGTTGCAATCCATGCCCGGCGTGGCCGACTGCGCGGTGTTCGGCATCCCCGATGCCGAGTTCGGCGAGGCGCTGGGCGCGGCGGTGCAGTTGCAGCCGGGCGCTACACTCGCTGCGGGCGACGTTGTCGGCTTCCTTAAACCACGATTGGCCGGGTACAAGGTGCCCAAGGTGGTGGAATTCATCGCGCAGATGCCGCGCGAGGACACCGGCAAGATATTCAAGCGCAAGCTGCGCGAACCCTATTGGGCCGGCATGAACCGGCGCATCTGACAGCGCACGGCAAAGACGCGGCGGTTGCGCGGATATTCAGTTACCGGCGCTCATCGTGTGGATTCGATGAATGCGCCCAGTTTGTCCAGCGCGGATCAGGGTCAGGTCTTGCCTTTTGCCCCCTGCATTGCGAGCGGGCCAGCGTCAAGAGGCAGGACCTGACCCCGGCATCCCCATCGACGCCTGTCTGGCACCACCTCGCTCTGTCCTCCATGCGCCGCCAGCAGGGTAGCGTCGCTGACGATCCTGGACGCGGTAGCATGTACAAATTTCCATGCGGGAAAGTACGCTGTTCGTTGCCGCACGAGCGGCGCACAGTCACAGACGTCACATTTTGTGACAGAGGCCGCCGCTCACTTCGGCAGAAGGAGATTCCAGATGACCAACTCCAACAAGATGCATCGCTTGTCTCGCGCCTTCGGCTTTGCCTTCGCGCTTTGCGTGTCTGCCCTGTCGGGCGAAGTAGTGGCACAGGCCGCCGCAAGCCACAAATTACTGTGCTCGCCCATGGGCGCCCCTTCGACGTGGGAACCGGTCGGCGATCGCGCGGGCCACAATATTCAGGTCACCCGTACCACCTGCCGAGTCGAGGGTGGCCCGCTGGACGGGGGCCTCGTCGCGGTCAATGGGACTTGGGAATACGACGGCCCCAACGGGGCGTTATTGTCTGGCGACGGCGTGATCCGCAAGTCCGGAGCACTGGCGGCGGTCCGCGCTACCGCCGGCACCCTCGTCTTCACGATGAAGGACGGCGCACCCACCGGCTGGACGGCATCGGGCAAAGGCGCCTTCACCATGGCGAGCGGCAGCGCGGCCGCGCTGGCGGGCAAGACGTACTCGTGGACGGCGCGTCCCACCGGCCCCGGCCAGTCAATCCAGGAATGGGTCATGGATTGATAACTGGCGCATGAAGCGCAGAGGTTTCATGCGCTGGCGCCGGTGTTTGCAGCGCGGCGCACGCAGACCCGGTTCATTCGAGCAGCAACGCATTTGTTTGCGCGAAATGTCATTCGATCACCCGGTCCGCGCGCAGCAGGATTGACTGGGGCACTGTCAGTCCAAGCGCCTTGGCGGTCTTCAGGTTCACCACCAGCTCGAACCTGGTTGGCTGCTCGATCGGCAGATCGCCTGGCTTTGCGCCCTTGAGAATCTTGTCGATGAAGCGCGGCACGACCCGATGAAACAAGTCGGAGAAGTCGACGCCGTAGGAGAAGAGTCCGCCGCCCTCCGCGAAGCCCGCAACGTCGAAAGCCGTTGCCACGCGGTGTTGGAGCGCAAACTCGGCAATACGTCCCGCGTGATTGACCACCGCCGTGTCGGGAAACGCGTAGATCGCATCGGCCCGTTCCCGCAGCGCGGCCGCAAGCGCGCCCTCCAGATCCTCGGCACGCCTGAACGGAATCCGAAGGACGGTGAGGCCCAATTGGGGAGCCACGCGCTCGATCTCGCGCCAGTAGTTCTCCCATGGGTCGCCGCTGTGGTACAGAAACGCGACGCGCTTGGTATCGGGACGGATTTCCTTGAGTAGCTCAAGTCGCTTGCCCATCGACTCGGGCGCCAGGAAGGTGACGCCGGTAGTTGCACCTCCCGGGCGGCGCAAGCTTGCCACCTCGCCGAGGAAACTCTTCTCGTCTGCGCACATGGCAACTATCGGGACGGTGGGACTGATGTCGCGAATCGCACGTTGCCCAAGGCCGCACGGCGCGAACACGACGGTCGGCTTGTAGTCGAGCAATGCGCGCGCAGGGGCCGGGAAATTCGCGTTGTCTGCGCCAGCGTAACGAACCTCCAGCAGCACGTTCCGCCCAACCTCGTACCCGAGGTTCTTGAGCCCCTCTTCGAACAACCTTAGATTGGCCGGAATGGGAGCTCTGAACCACAGCCAACCCACCACAGGCGGCGATTCGGCGAAGGCCGGAGCGCAGAGGCCGGCCAGGAGAAACGCGACAACAACTATCCATCGGCAATTCGTCATGGACCCTCCTTGGTTGCAACCGGACCCGACGGCCAAACGCCGTCATTCGACGACGCGGTCGGCGCGCAGCAGTAGCGACTGCGGGATCGTGATGCCGTAGGCCCTGGCGGTCTTCTGATTGATCACGAGTTCGAACTTGATCGGTTGCTCGATCGGCAGCTCGGCCGGCTTGGCGCCTCTGAGGATCTTGTCCACATAGCCCGCGGCCGCCCGGTAGATCTCTTTGAGGTTCGTGGCATACGCGAACAGAACGCCGGATGGAACGTTGGCCGTGACGAAACTGGTGAACGGAATGCGAAGTCGCGTGGCATTCTCGAACAGCACCGGCCTGAGACTGAACAACACCGTCGATGGACAGGGCAACAACAGGTCCGGCCGATCCTTCTCCATCTGCGCGAACGCCTGTTCGACGTCGGCCTGGTCCTTGACGTAATACGGAACAAAGGCCGCACCGACCGCATGGCTTGCCTTGCGGGCGTGCTCTTCGATGACCCTGCAGGTGGAGGCGTTCCGATCGACAAACAATCCGACGCGCGCCAGACGCGGCATGATCTCGCGCGCCAGATCGACATGTTTCTGCGAAAGCTCCCCGTTCAACTGGACCGCGCCTGTCACGTTGAACCCGGGCCGCCGCAGGCTCTGCGCGAGACCCGCGCCGACCGGATCGATTCCGCCGGACAATACGATGGGAATGCTGGTCGTCTGCGCCCGCATGATTTGCGCCAGGCTCTCCCAGCCAACCAGCACGTCGGGGTTCTGCGCCAGCATTTCCCTGACAATATCAGGCGCCTGCTTGTTCTCGATGTCCGCGACCCGCACGTCCAGGATCAGGTTGTTCCCTTCGACATATCCGAGGCCACGCAAGGTGTTGCGAAAGAATTCCGTATTGCCGGTATTCTCGTTCGAGGCGCTTACCAGCAGCCCGACCCGGTAGACCCTGACGGCTTGCGCATCGACGCAAAGTGGCAAGCCGAACAGGCCGGTCGCCAGCAGAGCGGCCAGATGCCTGAAGGTGCGGGTCACGACCGTTCGGGTGAACCAGAGCAGCCCGATTTTCCGCGTCGCCACATCATTGATCGGGCAGGTGGTAGTCATTGCGCTTCTCCGCTTCGCCGGCAAGGTATTGCACAAACTCCCAGTCGTTGCCGTCACGATCATGGAAGTAGACGCGTTTACGATAGGGGTGATCGTGGCATCGATGTCGCACACGATCAGGTTGGCGTGTTCGAGGCGGGCGGGCATGTGATTCATCCCCCGGGTGATGCCGCGTCGTCGAGCTGCCTGGCAACAGCGTGGCGCATCATTCGATCACCCTGTCGGCCCGCAGCAGAACGGAAGCCGGGATCTTGAGGTCCAGCATACGCGCCGTCTTCATGTTGATCACCAGGTCGAAACGGGTCGGTTGCTCGATCGGCATGTCGGCTGGCTTGGCTCCGCGCAGGATGCGGTCAACCTGGCCCAGGCTCTGGCGGATGGTCGCCCAAACGTCCGACCCATACGAGAGCAGACCGCCGGCCTCGACGAAGGGCGTCTCGTCGTGCAGGCTTGGCAGGCGATGGCGCAGCGCGAATTCGGCGACGCGCTGGCGGTTCACATAAGTAAGTTGTGTGCTGTGCACGTAGACGGCCTGCGTGCGGTTTTCGACCATCGCCGTGAACGCCGCATCAAGTTCCGCCACCGTTGCGACCGGATGGCGCAAGACTTCGATTCCAGTGGTACGCGCCACCAGATCGATCAGTGGCTGCGACAGTGTGTACGTCAAGGATCTGCTTTCGCCGACCGCGGTCACGCGTTTCGCTTCCGGCTTGATCTCGCGAAAAACGTCGAACAGCTTGGCGTAGACCTCGAGACTGGCGGAAGACGTTACGCCGGTGCAGTTGCCGCCGGGGCGCGCGAGCGATTGCGCGCAGCCGTATTCCAGTGCTGCGATCGTGCGCACGAATACGATCGGGATGGTCTTGGTCGTCCGCACGGCCGCCGCCGTGGCCCGCGGGCCGACGACCCAGAGGACATCCACGCCCTTGGTGACCAGATCGGCGGCCAGTTCCGGCAAGCGTTCGTAGCGCCCATCCGCGAAGGCGCGCTCGACGGCGAGCGTCTTGCCTTCTACCCATCCCATCTCCGCCATCATGCGGGTAGTCGGGTGTGCGGCAATCTGCGCGACGGTCAGTGGAGGCAGTTCCAAGAGGATGCCCAGAGTCGGTAGCCGCGCAGGGCCCTGCGCGAGCGACAGGGAAGGCAATGCGATGGCAGTTGCAATACCGGTGATGAATTCGTGGCGCTTCATTTGATCACCTCACTTTGCTTCAGCAGTTGCAGGTGGAAAACCGCTATACGCCCATCTAGTCCGCCCGCACCAGGATCGAATATGGGATGACCAGGCCGAGTTCGCGCGCTGCTTTCTGATTCACCCAAAGTTCGAAGTGCGCCGGCCCGCACGGACCCGTGCTTTCCTAAGATCGATGGCACGCGCAGCCGAGCGATCGCGCCAATGAATTTACTCTCGTCGGCGCAAATGGCGACCACCGGCAGGGTGCGGGAGATGCGACGGATCGCAGCCAGGTTCGGGCCACAACGCGCCCCGCTTCCAGGCGATCCTTTGGCCATTGCGCCAATCACTTTGGGTTGGGAATAGGCCGCTGGCGTCCAAAGCCGTCCGATCACAGGCATCTGCATGCAGAGCATGCGAAACAAACGCGGACAAATGACTGCAACACGCCTGGCCATCAGGAGCCCTCTTGTCGTAGAGAACCAACCCATGGCATGGGATCAGAGGGAGTGACGTCCACTGAAACCAAGTCAAAGGGCAGTTTACGCCCGCAGCGCACATCCGGGCAAGTCTTAGACTTGTCTTATGGTTGATTCGACCGGCTCCGCGTTCGTCGCAAACCCAGTCAGCGCGCGCATGACCGGCGCCATTTCTGGCGCTGCGAAAACGGCTTGATTCGCGCCAAGGGGGTGCCGGTCGACCTGGTTCATGTGCACCGGCCAATCGGCGCGCAACGATACTTTGCATTCAAATGCAATATCGGCACCAGCCGACGGGCCAATGGCAAATTGGTTGGCCGGCATGGCCTTGCCGATGTCGTCTTGCCAGGAGCCTTATGCCAACACCATCGAACCAACATGCCGCCATCAGCGCCGAAGGAACGTAACTGCGCCTTCTTCACCGCACTGGGCGAGGACAACTCCGGCGGGATCATCTGGGCACCGGGCGTGATGCGGGCCGCCGCCGCCACCGGTCTGAACCTGACGCGCCAAAATCAGTTGTACGACTCGGTGCCCGCGGCGGGAGCCGTTCCCGCTGGTGTGGACCTGCAGCCGCCGATGACCGCCCGGGAACTGGCGAGTCTGCGCCGCTATACGCCCGAGCAGATGCGACGGCGCCACGTACGGCCTGACGACCTGCAATTGTCGGCACGTGCCTCGCTGGACTTCCTGTTGCCAGGTGGTGGTGCAGAACTGGCGCCAGTGGCTGGGACGGCGGCGTGATTCAGCAACTGGACACGCCCGAGGTGATATACGACAAGCCCGCCAGCCTCTTCGTAGCCGGCTTCATCGGTTCTCCGGCGATGAACCTGATCACCGGCCAGCGGCGCGCAGGACGGTTCGAAGCGACGCCGGTGCGCATCCGGCCATGTCGCCGGGCCGGACGGCCCGGTGGTGCTTGGCGTGCGCTCCGAGCGGGTTGTTTCGCATGTATCCGCAGCGCCAGCGCTGCTAAAGCGTCTTGAGGAACTCCAGCAGTGCCTCCTTTTCCTCCGCGCTCAGGTCCGAGCCATACAGATGCCCGTAATTGCTGTTGCCCAGCGCCGACGTGTCGTAGGTGAAGTACGAGCCACAGACGCCGCTGCCGGTGTCCTGGCCGGTGGCAGATGCGAACCCGACGTTCTTCCAGTCATACACATCACTGCCGCGGCAGAATTTTATCGGTCGTTCTTCGGCGACATTGAGCAGATCGCGCAGGGTGGGGACCGAGCCATTGTGCAGGTACGGCGCGCGCAACCAGATGCCGTCGAGCAGGCTGTTGACATATCCCTGCTGGGTCTTGAAATTGCGCATCTTCCAGGCCTTGGTCTCGAGCTGGTTAAGGCCCTTGGCCAATTGGGGTGAAAAGTCCTTCAGGCGCTCGGTGTCGGTGCCCAGATCTTCGATCGGCTCGACCCGGCCCAGGCGCAGTCCGTCCGGTGCATGGCAGCTCGCGCAGCGGTGCTGGAACAGGTCCTCGCCCTTGCTGGCCAGCTCCGGTCGGATGCGCTGCTTGCCCTCGTACCGGAACGCCTCGGGAATGCGGTCCTCATAGCGTGGCGGCAACAGGCTGGTCAGGTAATCGGCGATGCGGTTCAGGCGCGGAAAATCCAGGTAGTCGATCTGATGCCCGATCACCGCCAGCGCGGACACGATATTGCGTTCCTCCAGCACATCGGTGTTGCCGTCCCAGTGCATCCGCATGCCGACCCGGGCCTTCTGGTTCCAGACCGCCGGGAAGTCGACGATGCCCTGGACCCGTGTTTTTTCCGGCGGGTCCGCATACAGGCGCTTGTACACCGCCCAGGTGTCGACCCGGCCGGGCCCGAACTCCAGCAAACGGTGGTCCTTGTCAGCGGCAATGAAATCGAAATACGCCTCCTTGCGCGACGCCAGCACCTTTGGAATCGCCCAGATCGCGATCCGGTAGACCACGCGCTCGAAGAACCCGAGTTGCAGGTTCTGCCTGGCGGTCTCCTTGACCACCGCATCCATCACCGCGCTGCTGGTGAACTTGTCGCTGCCCATCGCGCCGAACATGTACAGAAAGTACTGTTCGATGTTGATGGTGTTGCCAGTGCCCCCCAGCACGATCTGCTGCGGGGCCTGCTCGGCATTGCGGATCGTCGTCAGATGGCAGAACGCGCAATTGACGCCGACGAAGTCGATGCCGAACACACTGCGCTTGGAAAACCCGATCGGTCGCTCGAACACCGGCTGGCCCTGCTTGAAACCGTCCGGCCTGGGCATGCTTGCCTCGGTCACCAGGCCGAAGGCATCGAGACCGGTCTTGCCATTGCGCGGCCCCCTGCCCTTTTCAATCGCATCGACCGGCGCCACGACCTGCGGCAGCACCTTCCAGATCCAGTACGGAATCGGCGCCATCGCCAACGGATGGTCCGAGCCCATCGAGCCGTATTTGTATTCGGACGCCAGGTCCTCGAAGTCCTCCGGCACACCAAAGCGCTGGGTCCAGAGTGCATAACCCACGAACAGAACGGCTATGACCAGTAGCCAGCGGAAAAAACGTTTGCGCATGGATTGAACCCCCGTCGAATTTCTGTTGTTGTGAGCACCGACTCTCAGGCGTTGATGTTGACCTTGAGTACTTTGGGATAGAGCTTCCAGACCGCCCAGGGTTCTTGCTCCATCGCAGCCTGCAGCGCATCGAGGTTGCGGTTGAACTCGGCAAAACAGGCCCGGGCCTGGTCATCCAGCGCCAGGTAGGAAAAGTCGTGCATCAGCAGCCGGCGCTTGACATTCAGGTTGTAATTCGCATTGACCAGCCGCTGGTACACATCGAGCGGCTCGCGCTGGCCGCTCTCATACATGCGCACCGGCTGGCGATGGGTCCACAGCTGGTAGTCCCAGATGAAGCTGCCCAGCAGTTCGTGCTGCACCGTGACCAGGTACAGGAAGCGCGCGATCAGCCGCGCCAGGCTGTCGAATGTCACATCGCCACGGGTGACGTCGACGCCGTTGGGCGTCAGCGCATGGAGTTCGTCCAGCCAGGCCAGGATGCCGGCATCGTTGCGGATCAGCGCGGTACCGGAGTCGCGTGCACTATCGGGATAGTACAGCTGCAGGTAACGGCGCGCATGGGCATGCAGCACCTCGAAGATCGCCTCCAGGTTGTCCTGGGTCGGCGTGTCGAAACCCTGCTTATGCACCCGGCGGCGCTGCGCGTCCATCAGCGGATCGTTGTGGATGATGCGAAATTCCTGATGCGACTCCTCGTACAGTCGGCACATGCCTTCGAAACTTAGGCTGAAGATGGTCTCGAATTCCCCGCCCCGCACCATCTGGCCGCGGGTGACGATGTCGTTGCTCTGCTGGGTGCCGAACATGTAAGGCCACAGCAGGCGGCGCAGCGGATGGTTGGGCGCCAGCCGATTGCGGGTGGCAATCGCCAGTTGCGCGCCGCCGGTCAGGTGGACCCAGTTGAAATGGCGCACCAACGACAGGTGTGTGGTGGCGCTGCACAGCGCGATCTTCTTGGCCCGCTCCCAGCCGGCGTCGGCCGGCAGTACGCTGCCCTGCGCAGTGTCGATCCGGTATGCCTGCAGCGCGCGGCGCACCGGGTCGAGGCGGAACAAAACGCGGGCCCCCAGTTGCTGCAGGCCAGGCTGGTGCTCGTACAGTCCGAGTCCGGTGAGATCCCATTGGTAGCCCCCGTCGCTTGCGCGCTCGGTATAGCAGGTATACGGACCCCGCACCGCCAGCGCGCCGAGGTCGGGGCTGCCCAGGTACTCCGGCGGCAGCACCGGCGCCCGATAGCGGCTGCGGTGCAGTCGCGTGAAGGCGCTCTTGAGCGCCCGCGCAGGATCGGCATCGATCTGCGGCAGTCCGGCCTGCATCGGCGAAAAGGCGCCGTACAGCCAGACCTGCAACTGGTACAGCAGGGTCTTGGACGCGGCCCGCTCGTCCACGGGAATGGCATCGGGACGGCATACCAGGATGCCGTCGATCGGCAGCGCCGGCGCCGCCTCGCGCAGCGGGACCGGCACGATCAGCGGACCCTGCGCGGTCGGCACGGGTATGTCCAGCGGCCGATTGAGCGCGATCTTGACCCAGCCGAGCAGGTTCCAGAAGCCCTTGCGGAAAAACCACATGATCATGCTGGCCTCCGGCCTGTCGTTGGATTGTGCGTGTGTTGCGCAAGGCCGGTCATGGTCGGACTGCCCTCACTGCGATTGGCTGCGGTGGGCATCGCCGCGCCAGGGGTCGGTCTCGAGCTCCGGATCGCAGGCGCGCAGCGGATGGCGCTCGGCTGTCAGCACCGCGTCGGTATCCCAGGGCTCGAAGCCGTTGCGGATATTTGCCAGCCCGGTGCCGGACAGCTCCGGATAGTGGCGCAGCAGCACGGTCTTGAAGTCCACGTCGTCGATCCACTTCAGGCCCTCGGGGGTATATACGTCCTCGTTGTAGCTGTCGGTGAAGAATCGGTCGGCCTGCAGGCGGCGCGTGGCATTGAGCAGGAAGATCGAGAACATCGTTTCGCCGAAGCCGAAACCGGTCGGGCGGTAGCCCTCGGCCAGCGTGCCCACGAGCAGGTCGAGCTTTTCGACGTCGGCCGGGTCGGGGCCGTACACCGCCTTGAGCTTTTGCACATGATCGGCAGACTCGGTCAGGTCCTCGAAGATGCGGATCGGGTTCAGCCCCAGCTGGCGCCGGAATTCGTTGTAGCGTGGCACGCCCCGCTCGCGTGCCCGCACGATGTCGACCGTACCCATGTCGAAGAACGGGTTGCCGGGAATACTCAGCTCCTGCATGAAGCGCGGGTAGTTGTTGAGCACCAGCGCGCCCGGGTGTTGGGTGCCGAACGAGAAGAACAGGTCGGCCATGCCATACCTGCCGGTGATCTTGCCCGAGCCCGATTGGCGCGTGGCGTGAAACGGCACCTGCTCGACCGCCTGCGCGTCGGCGGTGCGGCGCAGGGCCAGTGTTTCCGGCAACAGCGAATGCAGGCGGTAGATCTCGGTGAACTCCTCGGTCAGGCCGAACCCGCGGCCGTGTTTGTCGACCGGGTTGCCGACCACGCCACCCATCTCCGGGTTGCGCACATTGATGTCGGCCACCGTCTTGCGGTTCTTGCCCTTGCGCAGCACATTGGTCAGCCCGCCGTACCAGTTCATGTTGACGCCGAAATTGAGCGCCGGGTTCGGCAGGATCGCAGGTGTCCATTCGACAGTGTGGATCTTGGCCATCACCGCGGCATTGATCAGCCGCGCGACGTTGAACAGACGCTTGTCGTCCCAATCCGGATAGGCATTGGCCAGCATGTCGCAGATGGCGTTGTGCTCGCGCGCGAACAGGGTGTGCAGCATCGACAGGCCGACCCACCAGTTGCGCGTGAAACCGGTCTCCTCGATGCCCTTGCCGTCGATCGGCAGGCGGCCGTCGGCCTGCAGCCGCATCTTGCCGCAGACCCTGCTGCGCAAGCGGTCCTGCGTGGCCTGATCGCTGCCGTAGATCTGCGATCCGTCCCACCAGTGCGTGACCTCGTTGATCGCGCTGGCGGCGGCCTCCTCGCGACCGCTCATGCGGGTCGGGTCGGCCTGGGTCTTGCCGATGAACATCTTGGTCTGCCAGTAACGCGTGCGGGCCGGGTCGTCTTCGGGCAGGGGGATCTCGATCAGCCGCGCAGCGTCGTAGTAGATCTCGCCGTGGTTGATCCAGTCGCCGTTCATGAACTGGATCCACGCCGCAGCCAGCATGTTCAGGAACGGCACCTGCTGCATCGCCGGCGAGCCGTCGGCCGATACAGGGCGCGCGAACAGCGTGCGGCTGATCTCGCGCGGGTTGGGCGTCAGCAGCTGGGAACCGGTTTCGGGCCGGATCGCCGCTGGCGCCACATTGCGCAGGAAGCGCGTACCGGCCGCGCCCTCCTTGGGGTCCTGCAGGTTGTTCCAGCTGCCGTCGGCAGTGCGGAAATGGGTCACACCGGGTGGCGGCTGCTGGCCCTCGGGCTGGAATCCGGTGAGCGCCCCCTGCGGATAACTCGTGCCCAGGTTGTCCGCATTGAGCTTGTCGCGCATGTAGGCCAGCGTGAGGATACCCAGCATCTGCGGCCGGTGGTACCAGTTCGTCCAGACCGCATCGCGGTAACCGGCGATCCGGCCCCAGACCTGGGTCACGACATGCATCACAACCGTGATGACCTCACCCAGGAAGTCGCCGATCGCCACCCGCACGCGCCCGATGAAGCCGTGCCCCGGCCCGGGCGGCAGGGGTTCGGGCAAGGTGTTGGCGGGCAGCATCGGCGGCGCCAGCAAAGTCTCGCGGTCAAAATAATGGAGATCGGGCACATGGACATGGATCGCAGCGGTCGCGTTGGCATCGGCCAGCGCCCCCATCGCCTTCCAGGCGGCCGCATCGGGCTGGATCGCCAGCGCCAGCGCGTAGTGTTGCGTGGCCAGGTCATAGCGCTGGCTCTGAAACAACGCCAGCGCGAGCGCGGCATGCGTCTGCGCGTCGGGATGCCGCGCCAGTGCATCTTCGAGCAATCGGATAGCGCTCGCATAGTCGCGTCGCTCCATCGCCAGCGCCACCTCGGCCATTTTGGGCACGGTGTCCGTGCCGTTCATGGATGCGGCGTGCGCGCTGGTCATAAGGCTTCCTCCAAGATCATGGTTCGTGTGCAGACGCGCCAGACGCACCCGCGTTGGCAACCGGCTGCGCTGCGCCATAGGAGCGCGCGACGCGATCGACCTGGCAGCAAAAATCATCCAGCGATCCTCCTTGCCAGGAGCCACACGCGTCGAGGACGGTTTGCAAGCCCAGCATACGGTAGCTCTCTGTCTGGGATTCGTCAAACCATTGTTTGCCGGTGCCTTCATGCGGAAAATCCGGATGCGTGCGTCCATAGTTGCCGACATCAGCCGGCTCATTGCCACACAGCATCGGCTTGAAATAGACCAGGCGTCCGTCTGACGCGCCCGGGTCCGCCGCCGAATAGCCGATCGTGGCCAGCGCGAACCGGCATTCACGCGCGCGCAGCCGCGCCAGGGCTGCATCGTCAAAGTGGATCGGAATGGCCATGTCGATGCGGATCTTGCGTAGCGCGTTGCCCAGCCCGCCCAGGTCGAGCCCCACATCGGCCTCGGCATCGACCACCACGATGGTGTGGCAGCGTCGCAGCACCATCTCGTACAGACCCAGGTTCTCGAAATGGCCACCGTCGGACAGGTAGACATACGGCGTCTGGTTGGAGGTCAGCCCGAACGCCTCCTTGATCAGGCAGCCCACCGGAGACCGCGGACCGGCATGCTGCCAGCTGCGATTGCCCGCCACGCCCGGGTTGCCCAGCCATGCGCCCAGCCGCGCATTGAGCAGCGTCATGATGAAACCGGCCGCCGGCGACGAATAGGATCCCATGCTGGGACTGGCCGCGGCGCCGGAAATCGCCACTGCCGACCCCAGCGTGATACCCCCAGGCCCGCCATAGTGCACACTGGGTCGGTAGCCCAGCTCGAAATTGCCGCAATGCAGCGCAGTGACGGTGAACGGCTGTGCCTTGCGCTGCTGCCAGGCCAGCCGATTGGCTTGCACCAGGTTGAGCGTCAGATTGACGACCTGCAGCGGTTTGTGTTGCGGATCGAGAGTGTGCATCGGGAAGTCATCGCCACGCGCGAAGCCGGTGAACTTGTTCGCCTGCCGCTTGGGATTGGACGCGCCGATGTAGGCGCGCACCAGCCGGTCCCGGTACATCGCATGCAAGGAGAAGGTATTGATGTTGACGAAACGCCCCATCAGCTGGCTGAGCAGCAACAACAACACCATCAGCGCAAGCAGCAGATACGGATGGGAGCGATTGAGTACCGCGTAGTGCGCATCCCAGCCCACCGTTGCGCCGTCAATGGCCCGCAGGTTCAGCTGCGCCCAGTCGCCCACCACGGGCAACAGATGCAGCGTCGACAGCAATGCATTCGTAGCCAGTGCCAGGACGATCACCAATGCAACGATGAATACCAGCGGCGCAACCTGCACCGCCAAAGCGGCCACAGACCAGGCCTTGCCGGCTCTTGCGGCGTCTGCAGGCCCACGCCGCGCCAGCATCGCATTGCCAGCGGAACTGGCCCAGGCGCTGGCCACTGCCACGACGGCCAGCACACGCGGAACCCAGGACTGCCACTCGACCACCCACTTGGGGACAACCAGCACCGCGGCACAGACGAGCACCCACGCCATGCAGAACATCAGCATGCCCGCCACACTGCGCGACATCCATTCCCGGTCTTCGTCCTTGAGCACCCGGCTGGACAATCCGACGAACAAAACCGTACCCAACACATAACCGAGCAAAATGGCCGGCGGCCCCAGCGTCACGTATTCCGGCCACGACATCTGGGCCTGGGGATTCGGGCTCCACAGCAGGAAGTTGGTGGTCAACCAGATGGACAGTCCGGTGCTCGCGGCCATCACAAAGATGGCCAGCGCCAGCGGGCTGCGGACATTGCCCGCGCGCGCCGTGTGTTTGGCCGTGAGCAGGAAGGCCAGCCACGCCAGCACGCTGGGCACCAGCGCGGCGAGTACCTGTCCGCCCAGGCTGTTCTGGCTTTCAAACTTGATGCCCAGGTAATACAGCGAATCGAATGCGATATAGGCCAGCACCGTGCCGACCAGCGGCAACAGCACATGGGCCGCATAGTCGGCTCGGGTATGGTCCACATCGCCCACGCCGGGAAGGTAACGCAGGGTGTTGAACAGCGCGATGGCAAACCATCCGCCGCACAGCAGGGGCAGTCCATATTGCACCGACCAATGGGTGCTAAAGACATCGAGCACCTTGTCGCCATAATGCGGTGCCTCGGGCGGCACACCTGCAAACACCGTTGCGCCGAACACCCACTCCGGCAGTGCCAGTATGGCCAGGTACAGCCGCGGCAGCATCAGAGCTGCCATCAGCAACGGCAGCAAGACCAGCCAATTGAGCAGCAGGTTGCGCGCGACGGTCGCCGTCAAGGTCCAGGTGTCGGACGAAAAAAAGCCCATCCTGGGCGACATATAGCTGTTGTAGTCGCGCAGATGCTCGATCGGATCGGGCGTGCCGGGTGCCTCGGGCGCCATGGGCTCGGCTGGTCGGACCTGCGGCCGCACCCGCGCCACCATATTGGTCAGCCCACCTGCGCGTTTGGACCACGCCGTCAGCCAACTGCCAATGAACCCGCCGCCGGAAACCGTCGACAGGTAGTCGAATTTTTCCAGCAAACCTCGTTGCGCCAGGCCCTGGATCACGCCCAGCGCAAAGGTGGCGCTGCGAATGCCGCCACCGGAAATGCACAGGGCGCTGAAAGGTTCCTTCGCCTCGTGCACCTTGGCAAACAGTACCGTCATGTCGCGGCAGCTGAAATCCGCGCCGGGTCGCAGCGCCTGGTACTCGGCGCTCAGCACGTCTTGAAGGGGGGAAGGTCCGGCATCACGCATGGTAGGGAAGCCTACAGCTCCTGGGCTTGTAGCACCACCCCTCAATTGCCGGTCGTCGCAGCCGCGATACAACCAGGTGCTCAGGCAACTGGTTAGGCAAGCTGCGCCCGCGCATGCAATGCCATGGCCAAGAACACCTGGGCACCGGCCTCGCGAAACACCGCGCCGGAGCGCTCGATCAGCGACACGTCACCCAGCCGATCACCCCTTTCCAACCAGGTGCGCGCCCGTTCGATCGGAAAGGCGTATTGCTGCGCCAAGGATTCACTCTCACGCCAATGCCCTTGCGCGCCAGACCGGTCGCCTGCAAGCCACTGCGCAGTGCCCTGCAGCCGCAGGGCCTGTGGCAACCAAAGCGGCATCCGACGCGCGCAGATCAATGCGTCCTGGCAGGCGCGTTGTGCATCACGTAGCGCCGCTGCATACGCGTCACCCTTCGCCTGTTCGGCAACGGCCAGCCGGAAAGTCGCGGCCGCGGTCAAAACTTCGATCTTGTCGAATGGCCTGCCAAACTGCTGCTCCTTGATCACCACGAGTGCCGGCTCCAGGGTCGACAAGGCCTCGTCCAGCTTTCCCTGCAACACCAGGCATTTGCATAGCAACGATTTCTGGTACAAAAAGTTGTCCCAGGCAGGAATCGCTGCAGCCATATCCGCGCCCTTGCGCAGATGGGCCACCGCCAGGTCCAGCGGACCACTGGCGATCTCGAAATAGCCACGAATCTGGAAGCCCCAGCTCTCCAACTGGGGATCGGCTGCATCCTGCCCGGCCCGTATCAGATCCTGTGCCATCGCCGAAGTCTGGGCCAGGTCGCCCCTGAAATTGACGACCAGCGATCGCATCAAGGTCGCGCCACCCGAGCGATGCAGGTCTCCGGTGTCGCGATAAATGGTCTCGGCCTTTCCCAGATTCAGGTCACAGGCATCCCATTGCCCATCATAAAAATCCAGGAAACCCAACGCGAAGACGGCAAAGGCGATAGCCGAAGGGTTGTTCGTGCTGTGCGCGATCATGCCGGCCCGCACATGGTAGCGACGTGACAGCGCACGTGCGTTGAACGTCATGAAGCCAAACCCGAGTGCGCTCAACCCCCTGGCCTCGGCGAATGCGAACGGGCTGCGCTCGCCCGCGTGCAACTCCAGCAGACAATCGAGCAACATGCGCTCCTTGTCGATGAAGTGGTCCATCCAGGACATGAAGTGGCAGATCGTGGATATTTCCTGTGCCGACGCAAGGTCCAGGTCACGCCGCAACGGCAAACCCAGACGGCGCCCGATGCGTCGCGCCACATGCGCCGCCAATTGCGCAGCGATAGCGCGCCGCACACCCCATCGGGTCACCGGATATTCCAGGCCGAGCTGCGACAGCGCACGCCGGAACTGTTCGAGCGCGCGCTCGTAGTGGCCGGTTCCGTACAGGGCGGCGCCAACCTTGCGCGCCAGCGCCGCACGCTGCAAGGGTTCGAGCTTGTCACCGAAGGCCTTGATATATTCACCCTCGGCCAGGCGGAAGTGTTCGAGCGCCTCGGTATCGGCGGCCATCTTGCCGGCCTGATCGCCAGCCTTGAACAGGTACTCCTGGGCCTTGTCGCTGTCCTGCGCACAGGTGTAGTGGTGCGCCAGCAGGCTGGTGAACTCATCGAGCCGGTCTTCGAACAGCATCTCGATCGCCTGCGCGACGCGGCGGTGGATGGTGCGGCGGCTCTCGGCCAGGATGCTGCCATAGGCGGCCTCCTGCACCAGCGCATGCTTGAAGATGTATTCGATTTCGGGCTGCTGCTGGCGCACCCGGATCAACTCGGCGTGTTCCAGCTCGGACAGGCTGCCCGCCAGATTGGGCTGGGCGCGGCTGATCACCTCCAGCACCCGGTTATAGAAGCTGCGGCCGATGACGGACGCCAGTTTCAACGCCTGTTTGACATCCTCCTCCAGCCGGTCGATCCGCGCCAGGATCAGGCCTTGCACCGTGTCGGGCAGCTGCACCTGCTCGACCTGCCGCACCAATTGCCAGGATTGGTCGCGCGCATCGCGCACCAGCACGCCGTCGGCCACCAGCGAGCGGATCACCTCCTCCATGAAAAACGGATTACCCTCGGTCTTGCGCAGGATCTGCGCGTGCAGCTCGGCCGGCAGGTCCAGTTCCCCGATCAGGTTGGCCACCAGCTCAGTGCTGTGGCGCTCGCCCAGCGGCGCGAGCACGATCTCTTGCATCCGGCGGCCGGCCTCGCTGGATGCAAACTGGCGCACCCGCGCATTCGGACCACCGGGGTCGGGACGCGTCGCAAACAAGGCCAGCAGCGCAGTGCCGTCGGTCAGCGGCAGCAAATGCTCCGCCAGATCGATCGACGACTGGTCGGCCCAGTGCCAGTCCTCCAGCAACATCACGACGGGTTGGCGGCGCGCCAGCTGCTCGAACAACTGGCGCATGCACAGGAAAACCTGCCGGCGCAAGCCGGGGCCATCGAGGTATTTCACCCGCTCCTCGAGTTCCGCTGGCAGATGCAGCGCCAGCAGCGGCGCCAGGTACGGCAGCACTTCGGGCGCACGATCACCAAACAGGCTGACAACGCCCTGCTGCAGCTTGTGCCAGGTATCTTCTTCCGAATCATCGTCGGCGATGTCGAAGGTGTCCTTGAGGATTTCGATAAAGGGCAAATAGCTCAGGCTGCGCCCGTACGACACGGCGCGGCCTTCGAGCCAGCGGATGCCGGCCTGCGGCGACCGACGGCGCACCTCGGCCAACAGCCTGGACTTGCCAGCACCGGGTTCCCCGCTCAGGATCAGCGTTCCACCCATGCCGCGTGCCAGTTCATCGAGCACCGTCTGCAGCGCCGCCAGGTCCTGGTCGCGGCCGACCAAGGGCGATCCGATGCCCAGCCGACGCGCCCGCGACACGTTTTCCGCGCGGGGACGCGCCTTGACCAGGTCGAACACCGACGCCGGTTCCCGGATGCCCTTGAGTGATCGCCGGCCCATTTCGGCGAACTCGAAATACGCCCGACCCATCGCAAACACACCCTCGTTGACCAGGATCTGGCCCGGTTGCGCCAGCTGCTGCAATCGCGCCGCGACATGGGTGGTGTCGCCCACGGCCGTGTAGTCCATGCGCAGGTTGTCGCCGATCGTCCCGACCACGACCATGCCGGTGTTCAGCCCCATGCGGACCTGCACGTCGAGCAGGGCCGATGACTCGCCCTGCGCCGCCTCCCGCAGTCGCTGGCGGATCGCCAGCGCGCACAGCAGCGCGCGCCGGACATGGTCTTCATGGGCCACCGGAGCCCCGAAAAGCGCCATGAAGCCATCGCCCAGGAACTGGTTGATCGTGCCTTCCACCCTGTGCACCTCGGCCAGCGCCAACTCGAACACCGCGTTGAGCAACCGGTGCATCCCGTCCGCACCGAGCCGCTGCGCGAGATCGGTCGAATTGACCATGTCGCAGAACAGCACCGTGACCTGCTTGCGCTCGCCCTCGATCGCGGACTGGGAGTTCAGAACCTTTTGCGCAAGATGGGGCGGCGTGTAGGCGCGCGGGATCGCGTGCAAGCTGCCGGGTGAGGTCCGCACCAGCAGTGCCTCGCCGCAGCTGTCACAAAAATTGTTGTCCGGCGGGTTGTCAGTGCCGCAGTCCGCGCAGCGTTGCCGCAGCGCATGGCCGCAGGCGCCACAGAAGCGCGCTGCCGCCTGATTCTCATGCTGACACAACTGACACTGCATTGAACGCTCCACCCCGGGTCGGGACCAAAATGGGTACCCTGGCCATGCGGCCGATTGTCGCCAAGTCGGGCACGTACGTCGAATCGGACTCAGATGGCCCGACCCCATCGCCGCACGGTGGTCGAAGCGGCGGCCGACGCGCACGCCGCTTTGTTATCCTCGGCGAGTCTGCGAAGTCCGGATCGGACTTGCCGACCTGTCGCGAAAGGACCGTGCCGTTATGTGCAGATTCCTGGCCTACCTGGGCGAGCCGATCTTGCTGGAGGACCTGGTGTGCAAGCCGCGCCATTCATTGGTGCGCCAGAGCCTGCGCGCGGTCGAGGCCAAGACCGTCACCAATGGCGACGGCTTCGGTGTCGGCTGGTATGGCGAACGCGAGTCGCCCGGTGTCTACCATGAGGTGATGCCGGCCTGGTCGGACCAGAACCTGTTGGCGCTGTGTGCCAACGTGCGCTCCCGGCTGTTCTTCGCGCATGTCCGTGCCGCCACCGGCGGTGGCATTTCACGCCAGAATTGCCACCCGTTTCGCCACGGCTCGCACATGTTCATCCACAACGGCCAGATCGGCGGCTACGCCCAGGTGCGACGGGCGATGGAAGCTCAGCTGCCGGATGCGCTGTATGACCACCGCACCGGCGGCACCGACTCGGAACTGCTGTTCCTGCTGATCGTTGCGCGGCTGCAGGCCGGCAAGCCGGCACTGGACGCGGTCAAGTCGGTGCTGAACGACACGTCGGACCTGATGCGATCCAAAGGCATCGAGGCGCCGCTGCGATTCGCCGCCGCGTTGGCCGACGGCGAGCAGGTCTGGGCCTTCCGCTGGGCCAGCGACGATGCGCCGCCGACGCTCTACCTCAAGCCGCAACTTGGCGGCTGGGCCGTGGCGTCGGAGCCGCTGGGCGACGATGCGGAGGCCTGGTCCACGATCGCGCCGCAGCAGATGGTGCATCTGCATGCCGGTCGCCAGGAGGCCAGTGCGCTGGGTTGACCGATCGGGTGCCAGCGCGCCGCGGTCGGTTTTTCCAGGTTGCCGGCATTTACAGGAAGGGGCATGAACAATGGCAAAAAAGAGAGTGGTGACCCAGTTCGGCATGGGCACGTCGATCCGCAGCCGCAACTACACCGAAGCCGCGGCACGCGCGATCCGCGATGCGCTGTGGCACAACGCGCTGAACGTGGCCGATGCCTTGGGTTTCCCACGCGAGGCGATGCTCATCGACGTGGAGATCGGCGTGCAGCAACCCGATGCGGTCGATCGCCATGCCTTGTTGCAGGTTTTCCCCTACGGCCAGCCCTCGGTCACGGTGGTCAAGGGCGGCCTGGACATAGCCAAACCGGGCGGCGACGGCATCAGCGTCGTGGCCAACGCCGCGGTCATCGTCAGCTTCGACATGGAGGCCAACACACCATGACTGCCGAGCGACGCATCATCCTGGAGATGGGCTCTGGCAACGACCTGTATGGCGGCGACTACACCAAGGCGGCCTGTCGCGCGGTGCAGGACGCGCTGCACCATTCGTCGATCGTGCTGTTCAAGTCGCTTGGCTACGATCACCGCGACATGCGGGT
>JAYUQC010000186.1:0-25184 GCA_043759735.1 Rhodoferax sp. | reverse complement strand
GCAGCGTGGCTTGCGGCAGGCCGCAGCTTCGGCCGAACTCGGCCATGTTGGTCAAGCCACCGCTGCGCGCGGCCAGCAGCGCCAGCAGGCGCGGCAGGGCGCTGGTGTCGGCAATATTGGCAAGGTCCCGTATGTCGCGCTGGGTCACGGTGTTGACGTAGGCGCCAAACCACGCCAGGCGTCGCTCGGCGCGGGCACGCTTCAAGGCCTCGGGGAAGCCACCGGCGCCGATGCGCTGCGCCAGCGTGGTTTCACTCGCCGCGGCGGGCGGGGGCAGGGCCGTCTCGGGTGGCGCGTTGGCGAAAAGGTGCTCGATCAGGTCCGGGGCGAGACTGGCGATTTCGCCTTGTGCAAGGGGTTGCAGACTCAGCACTTCCATGCGCCCGGCGAGCGATTCGGAAACGCTGGGCAGCAACGATACATCGGCCGAGCCGGTCAGCAGATAGCGACCGGGCTGCCGGTCGCGGTCGACCGCGTGTTTTATGGCCGGGAACAGCCCGGGCGCTTTTTGGACTTCGTCGATGACGGTGAGCACTGCACCGGTGGCCGCAAAAGCCAGCGGGTCGGCGCGGGCGGCGGCGAGAACGGTGGGGTCGTCCAGCGTCAAATAACGGCCGCCGCGTGCATCGCAAACAGCTTGCGCCAAGGTGCTCTTGCCGGTCTGGCGGGCGCCGTTGAGCAATACGACAGGTGTGTCCGACAAAGCATCGGCAATCCGGGCGGACAGCCATCTTGGATGATAGTTGTTCATTGCGTGGGTGATTATCACCCACCCATAGACGGTTTTACTTCAAATGCCTGATTGCTCCGCCACCCACCCCGCGGGCGTCAACACCGCAACCCCCGCTTTTGCAGGGAAGTGTTTGGTATTCCCCGTGATGACCGGGCAGTGGGCATACCGGGCCAGTGCGATGAAAGGCGCGTCGGTGGGGTCGGGCAAACCGGCAAGGCTGATCGGTGGCGGCTCCAGCATCGGCGCCATCTGCTCGATCAAGTCCAGAATGGCGCGGATTTCCTCGTGCGCAAAACCGAACCGCGGGCGGGCCAACACTTGCGCATATTCGGTAAAAACAGTGTGGCTGATGATCGGCAGCAATTCGCCGCGTCGCATGGCGGCAAGGATTTGTCCCGGCGGGCCGGTCGGCTTGATCAGCGCCGACACCAGCACATTGGTGTCAATGACCGCTTGCTTTACGCTCATCGCGTTCCTTGCGCGCGGCGGCGATCTCGGCGTTGATTTCTTTCAGGGTCAGCTTGTCCAGCCCGGTTTCGGCGGCATGGCGATGCATTTGCTTCAGCGCCGCGTCGAAGCGCGCCGAACGCAGGGCGCGCAGATTGCTCTCCACTTCCGACGGCTGCGTCGGCGTCATGATGGCAAACGGCGTGCCATTGCGCGTGATGACAATATCTTTGCCCGCCGCGATCTTGTCCCACACCTTGGCCGAATCGGCGCGCAATTCGCGTACGGTGACGAATTCCATTGCGTACTCCTGTTCCAAAATGAGGCTTCAATTGTAGCCCTCAATGCGTACACAACTCGGTGCCGATTTGTGAAAGAGCAGCGTAGATGAACAATCCACAGGACTTTTCTGAGGCGGCCTACGGCTCGCCCGCAGGCCAGGTCGCCACCCAATCCGACCTCCCCCTGGACGCCCCGCCCCTGCCGCCCGGCACACCCCTGCTCCCGGCCCGCATGGTCAACGAATTCGTCTATTGCCCGCGCCTGGCCTATCTCGAATGGGTGCAGGGCGAGTGGGCCGATTCGGCCGACACGGTGGAAGGGCGCTACAGCCACAAGCGGGTGGACAAGGCCAGCGGCAACCCGCCCAAGGCCGGGGCGACGGCCGAAGAGGAGGACACGCGCATCCACGTGCGTTCGCTGGAGTTGTCGTCCGACGCCCTGGGCCTGAGCGCCAAGCTCGATCTGGCCGAATTCGAGGGCCGCCGCGCGGTGCCGGTGGACTACAAGCGCGGCAAGCGCCCGCATGTGGAGCACGGTGCGTACCTGCCCGAGCGGGTGCAACTGTGCGCGCAGGCGCTGCTGCTGGAAGAGCACGGCTACGAGGCGCCCGAGGGCGTGCTGTACTTCGTGGCGTCGCGCGAGCGCGTGAAAGTGGTGTTCGACGACGCGTTGCGTGCCGCCACGCGCGAGGCCGCCGCCGGCCTGCGCCTGATGGCCATCGGGGGGCAGATGCCGCCGCCGCTGGAGAACAGCCCCAAGTGCCCGCGCTGCTCGCTGGCCGGCATCTGCCTGCCCGACGAAGTGCACTACCTGCGCACGCAGCAGACGCCGCCGCGTCCACTGGCCGTGGGCGGCGCCACCGCCCTGCCGATGTACGTGCAGGCACGCGGCGCCAAGGTGGCCAAGAAAGGCGATGTGCTGGAGATTTCCGTGGACGACGAGAAAACGGCCAGCGCCCGGCTGATGGACGTGTCGCAACTGGTGTTGCAGGGTGGCGTCTACCTCACCGGCCCGGCGCTGCACGAACTGATGGCGCGCAACATTCCGGTCACCTGGCTCTCGTACGGTGGCTGGTTCCTGGGCCACACCATCGGCCTCGGGCACAAGAACGTGGAGCTGCGCACGGCGCAATTCCGTGCCAGCTTCGACGCCCAGCATTGCCTGCAGTTGGCGCGCGACCTGGTGGTGGCCAAGATTCGCAACCAGCGCACGCTGCTGCGGCGCAACTGGAAGCGCGGCAGTGCGCCAGAAGAATTGCTGTCGGGGTTCAAGCAGGACATCGACGCCGCCGAGCGCGCTCGCGACCTGCCGCAACTGCTGGGCGTTGAAGGCAACGCCGCCGCGCGCTACTTCAGGCATTTTCGCGAGATGCTCTCGCCCGATGCCGCGGGGCCGGGCGAGCACGCGGCTGCGCCAGCGGGCGAGGCGTGGCCGTTCGATTTCGAGCGCCGCACGCGCCGGCCGCCCACCGACCCGGTCAACGCCATGTTGTCCTATGCCTATTCGTTGCTGGCGCGCAGCCTGGCGGTTACTTTGACAGCGGTTGGTTTTGACGCCTACCGCGGATTCTTTCACCAGTCGCGTTATGGGCGCCCGGCATTGGCTCTGGACATGATGGAGCCGTTTCGGCCGCTGGTCGCCGATTCGACCGTGCTGATGGCCATCAACAACGGCGAGATCGGCGCGGGCGACTTCGTGCGCGCTGGCGGGGCGGTCAACCTGAACGAGCGTGGGCGGCGCGCTTTCATTGCCGCGTTCGAGCGGCGCCTGAGCCAGGAGATCACGCACCCGGTGTTTGGCTATGCGGCGCAGTACCGCCAGATCATCGAGATCCAGTGCCGCCTGCTCGGCCGCCACCTGCTGGGCGAGATCGATCGCTACCCCAACTTCACGACGCGCTGACCGACCGCGCGCTGGCCATGAGCGACGAACACCTCTACATCGTCACCTACGACATTGCCGACGACAAGCGCTGGCGCGCGATCTTCAAGCTCATGCACGGCTATGGCGAGTGGCAGCAGCTCTCGGTCTTCCAGTGCCGGCTGACGCGCAGCCGCCACATCGAGCTGACGCAAAAACTGGGCGACCTGATTTCCCTGAACGATGATCACGTCATGATCATCGACATCGGCCCGGCGGAGAGTGTGCAGCCCAAGGTAAACAGCCTCGGCAAACGCTCCTTCGCGCGCATCGAGCGCGTGCCGGTCATCGTCTGAGGACGGCCAGACCATGCTGCCGTACCGGTGTGCCGATCCGCCCGCGAGCGCTATGATGGCAAAGGCATTCCCAGGCAGCGCTCGCAGCCGCCAGCTCTTTAATAATCAAGCACATTTGTCCCAGCGCGCCATTTCGCGATGGCCCGTTTGGCAACAACTGCGACCAGATTTGCGCAGCGCTCGCAAACCCATGCCAGAATACACGTCGGCGCTGCCTTTGCGACGGCGCCGTTTTCCGGGGCTTCGTGCCCCGGCCTCATTGAAGCACATACGGCCCGCCCGGTACCTGCCGTTGTGCCATTGTTTTCCGGGGCTTCGTGCCCCGGCCTCATTGAAGCGCAAGCGTCGATGATCGCCCGCTTTGTTTTTCCCATGTTTTCCGGGGCTTCGTGCCCCGGCCTCATTGAAGCTTCGACTCGCAGGACGAAGCAGACGAGTTCCTGGTGGCGTTTTCCGGGGCTTCGTGCCCCGGCCTCATTGAAGCACCCGCCAGTGAGTAGGCCTCAGCATCAGCCGTAACGTTTTCCGGGGCTTCGTGCCCCGGCCTCATTGACGTGTCTTCAAACCAGCGGGGATCCGCCTGACTTTGCGTTATCCTGTCAGCCGCGCGGCCGGTCCATGCGTTGAACATGCGAGTCCGACCCGGGCTCGACCATTCACCTCAATCCAAGGACCTTCCATGAAGCACACGCTCGCTTTTCTCGCTATCGGCATCTCCCTGGCGTTCGGTGCCGCCCAGGCCCAGGAAAAGGCGGCGACACCACAGCAAAACAAGATGGCGATGTGCAACAAGGACGCCGCTGACAAGAAAGGTGATGAGCGCAAGGCCTTCATGAAGAGCTGTCTCAGCGCCAAGAAAATGACCCAGCAGGACAAGATGAAAAGCTGCAATGTCGAGGCCGCCGGCAAAAAAGGTGACGAGCGCAAGGCTTTCATGAGCGAGTGCCTCAAGAAAGCGTGAGACACCGGGCTGACCGCAAGCGCAGACGGGTGCCGTTCGGCGGCGCGGTCGCGTGCCGGCCTTCAGCGCGACAACAAGGTTCCTGGTAGCCCCAGCGCGACCTGCGGCCAGACCATCACGACCGCCTTGACCGCCTTGACCAGGATCATCCGCACGACATAAGGCGCAGCGCCGCGCACAACCGGCCCCAGGGGGGAGAGCCGGTGATGGCCTTGATGGTGAACCGGCTCATGCCAACCGGCGGCGTGATCTGGACCAGCTCCAGATGGGTGCCCGGCGGGGTGCCATTGGAGGTGAAGAGGCCGTCGTTGGTGAACGTCAAGCCACGATGTGCTGAGCGCGCAGGGACGCAATCTCGCTGGCCGAATAGCCCAGTTGGTTCAGCAACTCATCCGAATGCTGGCCCGACCGCGGTGGCTGCTCGCGCACGCCCAGCCGTTGGCCGTGCATCGTGAACGGCAACAAGGTGGTGCCAGCGGTCTGCCCGGCGCGCGCGCCATCGGGCAACACGATGTCGGCAAGGCCACCGGTCTGGCGCAGGTGTTCGTCGTCATAGAGTTCTTCGGGCTTGCGGATCGGCGCAAACGGCAGGCCCAGCGCTTCGAAACGTTTGGCGAGTTCGTCGGCCGTGAAAACAGCCAGGCGCTCGCGCAGCACCGGCATCAGGACGTCGCGCGCCATTACCCGCAGGTTGTTGCTGCCGTAGCGCGGGTCGCCCAGCAGATCGGCGAAGTTCAGCGCGGTGCAAAAGGTCTTCCACTGCGCGTCGCTTACCGCGGCCAGAAAGATCTGCCCGCCGTCCTTGACGGTGAATACGTCGTACACCGCCCAGGCCGAGATACGGTCCGGCATCGGCGCGGCCGGCTTGCCGGTGATCGCGTATTGCAGCATATGCTGCCCGACCAGGAACACGTTGTTCTCGAACAGCGCGCTCTGTATTTCCTGGCCCTTGCCGCTGATGCCGCGCTGGATCAACGCGCCGAGCGCGCCGATGGCGCCGAACATGCCGCCCATGATGTCGTTGACACTGGTGCCGGCGCGCAGCGGATCGCCCGGGCGGCCGGTCATGTAGGCCAGGCCACCCATCATCTGCACGACTTCGTCCAATGCGGTGCGGTTTTCATACGGGCCGGGCAGGAAACCCTTCATGCTGACATAGATCACGCGCTCGTTCGCGGCCGACAAGGCTGCATAGTCCAGCCCGTATTTGCGCATCGTGCCGGGTTTGAAGTTCTCGGTCACCACATCGGCGCTGGCGGCCAGCTTGCGCGCCAGCGCCGCACCCTCGCTGTTGTGCAAGTCGATCGCAATGCTCTTCTTGTTGCGATTGAACATCGGGAAAAACCCGGCGCCGGCGCCCAGCAGATGGCGCGTGCGGTCGCCATCGATCGGTTCGACCTTGATGACCTCGGCGCCCATGTCGGCCAGAACCATGCCGCAGGTCGGGCCCATCACCATGTGGCTGAACTCGACCACGCGCAAGCCGGTCAGGGGCTGGTGTGCCGGCGGCGCCGGTGTGCCTTGCTGCGCCGTCTGTGGCTGATTCATGACGTGGCCCCCTGGGGCGTACTCTGGCGCAGCGTCCTGGGCAAGCCGGCCTTCCAGATGTTGCCGTGCAAGCTCTCGCCTGCCAGCCAGGCCGCCAGTTGCGCACGCAGTGCCACCAACGCGTCGAAATCGATGCTGGTCTCGAACAGCTCGCGCACCATGCACGGATCGGCGTAGCCCACGGTATCCGCCAAGCCGACACTGTCGGCGCCGGCGTTCAATACCGCCTGCAGCAGGCGCATCGCCTCCGATAGGGCGACGGGTCCCGGCAGCGTGCAGCCGAAAGCGGTACTCAGCCCGACTTCGATTCGCGTCCTGGCGCCGGCTACATCGCGCTCGGCCCGGATGCGGCCGATCTCCGCCACCACGTCGTCGGGTGTCTTGCGCAAGTTAAAGTGACCAGCTGCCCAGCATCGACCCGGCGCGGCGCTCGTGGTGCTTTCGGCAGGTGGTTTCACTTGCCCAGGATCACACTCGGGAACCACAGAACGATGCCGGGAAACACGGCGATCAGGACCACGAACGCCATCATGATGAACAGATAGGGCAGGGTGACCTTGGTGAGGTAACCCATGCTCTTGCCGGTCACGCCCTGCAGCACCGACAGGTTGAACGCCACAGGCGGCGTGATCTGCGCCATCTCGACCATCAGCACCATGAAGATGCCGAACCACACCTTGTCGAAGCCGGCCGCCGTGATCAGCGGCAGGACCACCGGCAGCGTGGTGGCGATCATGGAAAAGCCCTCCAGTGCGGTGCCGAGGACCAGGTACAGCACCATCAGCGCGATGATCAGCATCAGCGGCGACAGTTCCCAGGCGGTGACCATCTTGGCCACGGCGTCCGGCACACCCAGTGCGGCCGTGACGTTGCCCAGGATCGACGCACCGAGAATGATCAGCCCCATCATGCTGGAGCTCTGCACGGTGCCGATGGCCACGTTGCGCAGGGTGCTCCATTTCAGGCCGGTCTGGGTGTACGACACGATGAATGCGCCCAGCACTCCCAGCGCCGCCGCTTCCGTCGGCGTGGCGATGCCGGTATACATGGAGCCGATCACGCAGACGATCAGGAACATCGCCGGCGCCAGCTCCTTCAGTGCCGCCAGGCGTACGCTGAACGGCACGTGCTTGAGTGCGCGTTCGGACTCGGGTATCAGCTCCGGGTGCAGCTTGGTATCGATCATGATCCAGCCCATGAAGCAGCCCGCCAGCAATAGGCCCGGAATCCACCCTGCGGTGAACAGCCGCAGCACCGATTCCTCCGCCAGCACACCGTAGATGATCATCACCGTGCTGGGCGGTATGAGAAAGCCTAGCGTGCCGGCACCGGCCAGGCTGCCGATCGCCACGCTCGGCCCGTAACCACGGCGCAGCAGTTCGGTGAGCGTCATCTTGCCGACCACCTGCGTCGTCGCCGCGCTGGAGCCGGAAATGGACGCGAAGATCGAGCAGGCGAACACGTTCACGTGGAGCAGCCGGCCCGGCAGCAGGCCGGCCCAGGGCGCGAGCCCGTTGAACAGCTTGCGCGACAGGTTGGTGCGGAACAAGAACTCGCCCATCATCACGAACAGCGGCAGCGCCACCAGGTCGGATGTGGTCAGGATATTGAAGGTGTGCTGCGCGACCAGCCGTGTAATCGGGATGTCGCTGAAGAAGGTCGCCAGCAGCATCGCGGTGATGGCCAGTGCGATGCCGATGCCCACACCCGACGCGAGGATCGCGAACAACAGCCCGAACAAGTTGGCAAAGACAGCGGTCATGGTGGCGGTCCGATCTGGTTATTCGCTGGCGGAAGCCACTTTGAAGTCGTCGTTGTCGAGCGGCAGTCGGGCAATGCACGACAGAAACCGCGCCAGCGCCTGCAATGCAAAGACAGTGGTTGCGAGCGTCAGCGCGCCCTGGGGAATCCACAACGGCGTGAGCGTGTCGCCGGAGACCTGCGCCGACGTCCACGATTGCCAGGTGAACGCGGCCAGGCTCCAGGCCAGGATGCCCAGGAAGGCGGCGCCGATCAGCGAGGAGAACAGTTCCAGCGGGCGCTCAAACCGGCTGTGGCCGGCGCGCAGCAACAACTCGACGCGAATCTGCATGCCCGAGCGCAGCGTGAGCGCGCCGCCGAACATGAACGCGGCGCCCATCAGGTAGGCGCTGTACTCCCACGCAAACCGGATCCCGCTGGGCACCGACGGAATCACGCGCGAGAGCAGCCCGAAACTGATCTCCGCCAGCACCAGCAGCACCATCGTGACCAGGCAGGCAGCCGCCACATACGCCGAGGCCAGCGCCAGCCGGTCCACGAAGCGCTGGAACGCGGCGATCGGTCCGGCCGCTGGCGGCGTGGCGGACGCGCCCGCCATTTCAGCCCCGGCCCATGCTGGCGAGGTATTGTTTGACGAACGGCGCCGCAGCCGGCACGCGTTGCAGGAATTCGCCCTGCAGCCCGGCGGCGCGCTTGCGGATGTCGGCCATCATGGCCGCCGAGACAGGCACCAGTTCCATCCCGTTGTCGCTCAGCTTCTTGATGCTGTCGCGGTCCGCCTGCGCCGACACTTCCCAGAAGTCGGGCTCCATCTTTGCCCCGAGTTCTTCCATCGCCTTCTGCTGTGCCGCCGGAATCCGCTTCCAGACATCCAGGTTGATATTGACCATGTTGCACGACCAGGTGTGGTTGGTCGGGTAAACGTACTTGAGGAACTCCCAGAATTTGGCGTCCACGCCGGTAGTGGCCGACGTGGCCACGCCGTCGACCCGGCCCGAGGCCAGTGCGGGTATCAGCTCGCCGAACGGGATGATCACGCCGGCCATGCCGACCGCGTTGCAGATGTCGACGGTGTTCTTGTCCGCGCCGCGGATCTTCACGCCCTTGAGGCCATCGGCCGACGCGACCTTGACCTTGAGGAACATGTACTGCGAGGGCGAGGGCACCATGTACAGGATCTTCTGGTTGAACTTCGCGGCCAGTTTGTCGAACTCGGGGCGTACGAACTTGTGCAGGCTGCGCAGCTCGGCCTGGGAGCCGACCAGGAACGGAATGCCTTCGGTGCCGAACATCGGCTCGTCGCCGATCTGCTGGCTGGTCAGGATGTCGGCCATCGGAACCAGCCCGTCGCGCACGGCGCGCATTTGCTCCGGCCCCTTGAAGCCGAGCGATCCGCCCGGACGCAGGTTGATCACGACTTCGCCGCCGGTGGCCTTGTCCACCGCTTCGGCGTACTTGCGTGCGTTCTGCACCATGAAGTTGCCATCCGGCAACACGTCGGCGAGGTTGAGCTGCATCGCAGCGAAGGCGGAACGCAGGGGCGTGGCGAAGGAAGCGGCGACGCAACTGGTGGCGACAAACTGACGGCGGTTGATGTTCATGATCGTGGTGTTCCGGGTTGATGGGTTGATGGGTTGATGGGTTGGTGGGTTGGTGGCGGGTGAGGAAAAATCGTACGCGGGTGGTTTCATCACGGCAAAGATGCTTTTCGTCTGGTTGGATAAGTTTCGCGAATGCGTGCGCGCGGTTCAGTTCGCGGCGCGCGCCTCCAGCGCGGCGATGAACGACCGGTCCCACCGGCCCTCCTTCATCGCGCGCATGGTCTCGGCTTCCTTGCGGGCCTGTGCCAGCGCCTTCTCGATCAGCTGCGGCGCCTCGGCCGCGTCGAAGGCCAGCAGACCATCCTGGTCGCCGACGACGATGTCGCCCGGGTTCACGACCATGCCGCCTACCGACACCGGCACGTTGATCTCGCCCGGGCCGTCCTTGTAGGGGCCGCGGTGGTTGACGCCGCGCGCGTAAACCGGGAAGTCGCGGTCGCGGATTTCGGCCACATCGCGGATCGCGCCATCAATGACCATGCCCGACAGGCCGATCGTGAAGCCGTAGTAGGTCAAGATGCCGCCGACCACCGCGTTGTTCAGGTCACCACCACAATCGACGACCATCACGTCGCCCGGTCGGCAGTACTCGTACGCGCGCAGGATGGCGAGGTTGTCGCCGCCGCGCGTGCGCACAGTGACGGCCGTGCCGGCCATCGCCTTTGGGCGGTGGTAGGGCTGCAGCCCGGTGCTGCCGATGCTGCGATGCAGGTTGTCGCTCAATAGCGCGACGGCGATGCTGCGCAGGTTGGCCAGGATGCTGACGTCGGCCTGCGGTGCGGACGGGTTTGTGCGTGCGCCGGTGTTTGTCATAGGAGGTTCTTGGTGGTTGCGGCCGTCAGGCCGATGGCGCGTCGTCGCGCTTGATGGTGGTCAGTCCGCCGGGGACCTGCAGCGTCGGCAAAATCTCCATGTGCGAGATGTTCATCGCGCGCGGCGCGGCAATCGCGAACGCGATCGCGTCGGCAATGTCGCTGGCCAGCGGAAGCTCGAAGCCGTCGATGAATTCCTTGCGTGCTGCTTCGACATCGCCCAGCACGTGGCCGAAGATGTCGGTGGCCACGCGCCCGGGGCAGATTTCGGTGACCCGCACCCGTTTGCCCATGGCGTCCACGCGCAGTTGCCGCGACAGGGTGTGCAGCCCGGCCTTGGTGACGTGGTAGGTGGTGTTACCGCCGAAGTTGTAGATGGCGGCAATCGAGCTGATGTTCACAATGTGGCCGCAGTCGCGCGCCACCATGCCGGGCATGATCAGGCGCACCAGGTGCAGCGCCGCCTGCAGATTGACGGCCATCTGCAGGTCGATGTCGGCGGCCTGTGCGTCCAGGATCGAGCCGGGCTGGTTCACACCCGCGTTGTTGACCAGGATGTCGAACTGCACCTCGCCCGTGAGTCGCGTGATCGCGCCCAGGTCGGCCACGTCCATCACCTGGGGAATACAGCCGGTAAGTGTGGCCAGGTCCTGCAGCGCGGAATCGCTGCGCGCCAGTGCATGCACCTGCAGCCCTTCGCGGCAAAAACGCTCGACGATGGCGGCGCCTATTCCCGACGATGCGCCGGTGACGAGTGCTGTCTTGTAGTCTGAGAATGGCATCGGGGGGTCTGTGGGGGGGTGAATGAACCGTTCGCTCGCCAACCAATGTACCGATGGCGTGCGCGCGGGGCAAAGACGGATTGGGCTTGTCCCGATAAGAGCTTCTTATATGTGCCGCGACGGGCCCGGCCTAGCGATGCAGGCGCGATACCGGAACCACGCGGCCGCCGCTGCTTTCGATCGCGCGGCGCACGGTACGGGCCAGTTCCACCGCGCCGGGCGTATCGCCGTGCAGCAGGATCGACTGCACCGGCATCGGCCGCGTGCGCCCGGTGATGCTGGTCACTGTGCGGTCCTGCAGAACCTGCAACACGCGCTGCAGCACCGCCTGGGTGTCGTGAACCACGGCACCAGGCAGTTTGCGCGAGACGAGCGCGCCGGCATCGTCGTAGGCGCGGTCGGCGAGGAAGGTGGTGGCCACGCGCACACCGGCGCGGTCGGCGGCGCGTTCGATCGCGGTGTCGGTGGACACGCTGATGATGAGACTGGCGTCGAAATCCGCGACGGCGCGCACCAGTGGCTCGGCGAGTTTCGGGTCGGCCGCGGCCATGTTGCCTAAAGCGCCGTGGAAACTCATGTGGGTCATTTGGTGTCCTGCCGCCCTGGCAATGCCGGCCAAGGCGCCGAGCTGGTACACGACGTAGTTCGCCAGCTCCAGCGGGTCGGCCTGGATCTGCCGGCGACCGAAGCCCAGCAGGTCCGGAAAACCGACGTGGGCCCCGACGTCGATGCCGCGCTCGCGCGCCTGTCGCACGGTACGGTCCATGATCACCGGGTCGCCGGCGTGGAAGCCGCACGCCACGTTGGCCGACGAGATGACGTCCATCAGGGCGAGATCGTCGCCCATGCGCCACGGGCCGAAGCCCTCGCCGAGATCGGAGTTGAGGTCGATTTCCATCATGCGTCTCCTGGGGTAATCTGCACCAGCGGCGTACCGAATCCCACCAGGCTGTCTTGCGGCGCCAGCGCGCCGACCACCGTGCCCCGGGCCGGCGCGGTCACGGGCACCAGCAACTCGCCGATGCGCAGCAGCGCCACCACGTCGCCGGCGGCCACCGGCTGGCCCGCCTTCGCCAGTGCTTCGGAGCGCAGTGGGTGCGCCTGCAGGAACACGCCGGCACACGGAGCCCGTGCGCTGCTGGTCTGGACCATCGCCGTCGCGCGCGGGTTCTCTTGCTCTACCCGGTAACCGGCTGCGCCGCGCACCATGCGCAGCTGCATGCCCGGTGCACCGATCTCGATGCAATCGATGTCGGCCGCGGCCAGCCAGCCGGCGATGCGCTGCCAGTCGAGGGCGGTGCTGGATGGGGTTGCCTGCTTCATGGCCTCAGGATTTGAGTTGCCGGTACAGGTTGCACAGATGGCGCACCCGGTCGAGGTAGGCGTCGGCGCTGCGCAGCGCCGCCACGGCGTCGGCATAGGTGGTCGGAACGAAGCGGATCAGCGAGCCTGCGCGCGCCTGGCTGAGCCGCCAGAGGTCGGCCTCGATCACGGTGCCGATCTTGGGGTAACCCCCCGAAGGCTGCGCGTCGCGCATCTGGACGATCGGCTGCCCGCCGTGCGGCACCTGGATCACGCCCGGAACGATGCCGTGCGAGCGCGTCTCGCCGGGGCGCGCGAGCGCCAGCGCCGGGCCACTCAGGCGGTATCCATAGCGGTCGCTCTGTGCGCTGATCTTCCAGCCGGTGGCCCAGAAGGCCTGCACCGACGGCGCATCGAACAGCTCGTACTCCGCCGCCGGCAACACGCGCAGGGCCGTGGCCACTGGCGCACCTTCGGGCAAGGCGGCGGCGAACGCCGTGTCCGGCAATGCAATGGCGGGAGGCACGACGCCGAATCCCGGGCTGCGATGCGCCGCTGCCGATGCAGCGGCCGGTGCGCTCGGTGCATCGACCGCGCCTGCAGGCAAGCTGTCGCCGGTGGCCAGCGCGCGGCCCGCATGGCCACCAAACTGGCCGCGCAACTGGGTACTGCGCGAGCCCAACACCAGGGGCACATCGACACCCCCCGCGAGCAGCAGGTAGGCACGTGCGCCCGCACCCGCGTTGCCCGCCGGGCCGCCGAGGCGCAACAACTGGCCGGCCCGGGCGTATTGTGTCCACCAGGGCAGCAAGGGACGCCCGTCGAGGCTGGCCACGACATCGCCGCCGGTCACCGCGAAGGCCAGGTCGTTCAGGAACCGGACCTGGAACGGGAACACCGGTATCTCGATGCCGGCCGCGCCGGGCGCGTTGCCCAGCATCAGGTTGCCGGCGACCAGGGCCAGGCGGTCCATCGCGCCGGCGGTGCCGACACCGAAACGCAGGTGGCCGGCGCGGCCGAGGTCCTGCACCGTGGCCAGCGCGCCCGGGGTGAGGACCTCGATCACCGGTCGATCCTCTCGACGACGAAACGGATCTTGTCGCCCGGCGCCAGCAGCGCCGGCGGGTCGCGTTGCGGGTCGAAGAAATGCATGGCCGTGCGGCCGATGGTGTTCCAGCCGCTGGGCCCGTCGGACGCGGACACGCCGGTCTGGATACCGCCGATGGAGACCGAACCACCCGGCAGGTGCACCACCGGAACGCGTCTGCGCGGTGTCGCAATGCGCGCGTCCATGCCACCCAGGTAGCAGTAGCCTGGGTGGCTGCCCAGGGCGTAGACGATGTACAGCGGCGCGGTATGGATACGCACGATTTCCTGCACCGTCAGGCCGGTGTGCGCCACCACGTCGGCTAGGTGCGGGCCGGACTCTGCGCCATATACGACCGGCAGCTCGACCGTCTTGCCCTCAAGTTGCACCGCGTGCCCGTTCAACCACGCCTGGCGCAAGGCCGCCTCCAGCGCGGCGGGGTCGTCGGGCGGCCGCGTGAAGGTCAGCATCAGGTTATTCATGCCGGGAACGGCTTCCTGCACGCCGTCCCAGGTTTGCGCCTGGCGTGCCAGCGACCAGATGCGGCGCTGCAGTTCGAGGTCGAGCATGCCCGGTGCTTCGAATAGCAGGGCTGTGGTGCCCAGCAGGCTGACGCAGGGGGTGTCCGCTCTGGTGTCGCACGAGTTCATTGGAACACCTTCGCCCTGGCGGGCTGCGGTGCGAGCTTGCTTGGGGCGGCCCGGCGCGGCGCTCATACTGCGCTGCGCGCCGCAAGCAGGCGCTCCAGATGGTGGTTGTCCACTCCGCCGGCCACGACGCCCGGGTCGCGCAGCAGGAACTGGTGCAGGGCGATGTTGGTCTGGATACCCTCGACCCGCATTTCACCCAGCGCCGCCCGCATGCGTGCCAGCGCCTGCGGGCGGGAATCGCCGTGGGTGACGAGTTTGCCGAGCAGCGAGTCGTAGTGGGGCGGCACGATGTCGTTGGCGTGGATGTGCGAATCGAAGCGCACACCCATGCCGCCGGGTGTGTCCCATCGCGTCACACGCCCGGGCGACGGCGCGAAGGTGTGCGGGTCCTCGGCATTGATGCGGCATTCGAACGCATGGCCGCGTTCGACGATGGCGGCCTGGTCGAAACCCAGCTGCTCGCCGCGCGCGATGCGCAGTTGCTGCTGCACGATGTCGATGCCGGTGATCATTTCGGTGACGGTGTGCTCGACCTGCAGCCGGGTGTTCATTTCGATGAAATGGAAGCTGCCGTCCTGGTACAGGAACTCGAACGTGCCGGCCCCGTGGTAGCCGATCTCCCGGCACGCCTGCACACAGCGCGCGCCGACCTGCGCCACCAGGGCCGGCGCGATGCCCACGGCCGGCGCCTCCTCGACCACCTTCTGGTTGCGCCGTTGCAGCGAACAGTCGCGCGAGCCCAGCCACAAAGTGTGGCCATGGGTGTCGCAGAGCACCTGGATCTCGATGTGGCGCGGATGCTCGAAGTAGCGCTCGATATACAGCGCCGGGTTGCCGAAGGCACGGCGCGCCTCCTCGCGCGTGATGGCGACAGCGCCCAGCAACTGCGCGGCCTCGAACACGACGCGCATCCCGCGGCCGCCGCCGCCGCCGGACGCCTTGACGATGACCGGGTAGCCGACCGCGCTGGCGACCGCCAGGATCTGGTCTGGATCGGCGGGCAGCGCCTCGTCCGGCCCCGGTACACAGGGCACGCCGGCCTTGCACATGGCCCGCTTGGCGGCCACCTTGTCACCCATGGTGCGAATCGACTCCGCTGTGGGCCCGATGAAGGTCAGCCCCGCGTCGCGCACGGCGTGCGCAAAGTCCGCATCCTCCGACAGGAAGCCGTAACCCGGATGGATCGCCTGCGCGCCGCAGGCCTGCGCCGCCAGCAGGATCGCGGCAGCGTTCAGGTAGCTGCGCTGCGCTGCCGCCGGGCCAATGCACAGCGCCTGGTCGGCGTGCCGCAGGTAAGCCGCCTGCGCGTCGGCCTCGGAATGGATGGCCACCGTGTGCAGCCCGAGCTGGCGGCAGGCGCGCAGGATGCGCAGCGCGACTTCGCCTCGATTGGCGACCAGGACCTTGTCGAACATCGGATTACTCCGCCGCCGCCAGCCGGATCAGCGGCGCGCCGGCGTCGACCTCCTGGCCGGCGCCGGCCAGGATGGCGACGACGCGTGCGACCCGGTCGGCCTTGACTTCATGAAACATCTTCATCGCTTCCACGACACACAGCGTCTGCCCGGATCCAACCGTGTCACCCGGATTCACAAACGCCGGTGCATTGGGCGCGGGCCCGAGATGCACGATGCCGAACAGCGGCGCAGTGACCACGTCACCGGTGTCCGCCGCAGGCGTGGTGATCGCAGCCGCAGCCGCAGCCTGATCCGGCGGAGATCCATGTGCTGATGGATGCGGTGGGCGCACATCGGGCGAGGTCGGCGTTGCCGGGTGCAGGCAGTCCGCGCCGCGCATCCGCTTGACCAGCCGAATCCTGTGCTCGCCCTCGACCAGTTCGATCTCACCCAGGTCGGACGCCGCCAACAGGTCGATCAGTTGCTTGATTTTCTGCAGTTCCATCGCGCGGCCCGTGCCCAAGAAAAGGCCACTGTACGGCCCGTCAGGACCGTGCGCAAAGACGGATTGGGCCTGTAGCGATAAGACCGTCTTATGACGGTTCGAGCTGCCCCAGCGCGTTGTGCGCGGCGAGGTCCGCCACCAGCTCGAGCAGGATCTCCTTCACGGCCAGAGCCGGTTCGGACAGCGGCAGGTGGTCCGACAGGCACAGCGACAGCGGCGCCTCGATCACCGGGTTGACGATCCGGCGCAGATGCGCGTTGCACGCGAGCCCGACGACGCGCGCCGCCGATACCGGCAGGATCGTGGCGCCCAGGCCGTCGCCGATGGCGGCCACCAGCGTGGTTGCCGATTCGATCTCGGCCACCACATGCGGCGTGCGGTGGATCGCCATGAAGGCCTCGTCGACCAGCCTGCGCACCACGTTGTAGGGGCGCGGCAGCAGCAGCTCGATGTCCAGCAGCTGGACCAGGTCGATCTGGGTGTCGGGCATCGGCACATCGGCGGGGCTGACCAGGTACATGTCTTCCTTGAGCAGCGGCAGGAACGACAGCCCGTGCACCGGCTTGCTGCCGTACAGCACCGCCATGTCCATGCGGCCGTTCATGATCAGCTCGCTCAGCGTGGTGCCGAAGTTTTCGTTCAGGTACAGCAAGATGCCGGGATGCCGCGCGCGCACCGCCTTGAGCAGCGGCAGCGACAGCGCGGACGCCGCGGTGCCGGGCGCCAGGCCGACCGAGACCTGGCCGCTCAGCGTCTGCCCGGAATGTTTGACGTCGCTTTGCGCCTGCTCGAACTGGCGCAGGATGATCTGGGCATGGCGGTACAACACCATGCCGGCTTCGGTGGGCGTGACGCCGCGCTTGGTGCGCACCAGCAGTTGCTGGCGGAATTCACCTTCCAGCGTGGCAAGCTGCTGGCTCAGCGCCGGCTGGGCGATGTGCAGCACATCGGCCGCCTGCGTGAGGCTGCCGATGTCGACGATCTTGACGAAATACTTGAGCCGGCGCAGGTTCACGGTAGATGCGCACACCGCCGCGGAAGGCCCTTTGCACGGTTGCGCGCTGCTGGAGATAAGAGGGCATTATGCGGCGAGATGAAATCGGTCTTTGCCGGTACGGCGCCAAGCGCCTATGGTCCGGTGCATCGACATCCGCCAGGAGCAGCCCTTGAGCCCGACCCGTATCGCCGCGCGCGTGCAGCGCATCAAACCCTCCCCCAGTAGTGCCGCCCAGGACCGTGCCAACGCATTGCGCCGACAGGGCCGGGACATCGTGAACCTGGTGGTGGGCGAGCCCGACTTCGACACGCCGGCGCACATCCGTCGCGCCGCCTGCGAGGCGATCGAACGCGGCGAGACACGCTACACCATGTCGGCCGGCACGCCGGCGCTGCGCCAGGCGATCTGCGACAAGCTGCTGCGCGAAAACGGCCTGTCGTACCGGGCGCAGGACGTCGTGGTGACGTGCGGCGCCAAACACGCGATCTTCAACGCCTTGTCGGTCACGCTGGAGCCGGGCCACGAGGTGATCATCCCGGCCCCGTATTGGGTGTCCTACCCCGACATGACCCTGGCCTGCGACGGCACACCGGTGGTCGTCGAGTGCCTGGAGAGCGACGGATTCCGCCTCTCGGCGGCAGCGCTCGAGCGCGCCATCACGCCGCGGACCCGATGGTTGCTGCTGAACGCGCCGACCAACCCGACAGGGGCTGCTTATGGCGCGGCCGACCTGCGCGCACTGGCCGACGTGCTACTGCGCCATCCACAGGTGCTGTTGCTGACAGACGACATCTACGAACACATCCGGTTCGACGACCAGGCGCACCCGCATATCCTGGCGATCGAGCCCGCGCTGCGCGAGCGCACCGTCGTCATCAACGGGGTGTCCAAGACCTATGCGATGACCGGCTGGCGCATCGGCTATGCCGCGGGGCCTTCGGACTTGATGCAGGCCATGGAAACACTGCAGTCGCAGTCCATCAGCAACGCGTGTTCGGTCAGCCAGGCCGCGGCGCTGGCCGCGCTGCAGGGCGACCACACGTTTCTGGCCGGTTTCGTGGCGACCTACCGTGCACGGCGCGACAAGGGCCTGGCGCTGATCAACGCGATCGAGGGGCTGAGCTGCCGCACGCCCGGCGGCGCGTTCTACCTGTTCATCAACTGCACCGGCCTGATCGGCCGCACGACGCCGCAGGGCCAGCAGCTGCAGACCGATGTAGACGTGGTGCTGTACCTGCTCGACTCCGTGGGTGTGGCGATGATTCCCGGGTCGGCGTATGGGGTCGCACCGTATTTCCGGATGTCGATCGCGACTGGCATCGAGGTGATCGAAGAGGGGTGCCGGCGGATCGCGGCGGCGGTGGCGGAACTGCGCTAGGGCCGATCGCGCGGACTGTTTGAACTGCCGCTGCCAGGCCTGCCTGCCTTCGCAGCGTGCGACGTGGCAGCGCGTGGCGCCGTCCAGACCGAGCCACACTGCGTCGGCGACGCATCCCGGCTGCCGGGTCAGACCTCTCAGGTCAGTTCCAGATCCACCAGGTTTTGCTCGGATTCGCCATCGGCCATGATCTGCCCGATCGCCCGCGCCACGATCGGCTGCTGGTCGATGATGGTCAGGCGGCCCTCGCGCAGCATCGCCGCCACCTCGCGCTGCGAACGCACGAAGGCCTCATGGCCGTCGCGGTTGGTGAACAGCATGCGGCTGCGCTGCGGGCTGATCCAGCCCAGGCGGTAGCGGCGCAGTTGGTCGCTCTCGTGTTCGAAATCGAACCACATGCCACGTTCCAGCCCCAGGGCGATGGCGTCGAACTGGTCGGGCGCGACCTGCCGGGCCGGTGCAATGCGCTTGTCCAATTCCTGGATGGCTTCGCGACCGGCCTGGGTTTCCAGCTCGCCGGGCCCAGAATCCACCGGCGCCGGTCCGGCCCTGGGCGTACGGATCGCCCGCATGTGGCAGTCGATCAGCCGCTTGGTGAATTCGTCCCTGGCCTCTCCCTTCCAGCCAATCGCGTCCAGGCTGGCATCGAGCCGGGGCACGAGGTCCGGCAGCAGGGCCATCAGGCGGCTACGCTCGTCGGGCTGCAAGCGCGTGCGGGTGGACCAGATAACCTGGTCCATGGCCTTGACCGCCTGGTCCCAGCGCGCGGGTGCAGAGTCGACCGATATCCAGGCATTGGCCAGCACTTCGCGCCACTGGTTGGTCAGAAACGGCAACAGGAACGGCTGCAGCGGCTGGTCAATGGGCAGGGCGTGGATGCATTGGTGCACCACGCCATCGGCATGCGCCAGCGCGGCCTCGCGCGTCTCCTTCAACTGCTCTGCACCCGCGGCAGGCTTGATGCGTACCTCGGCCTGCTGCTGGTTCGTGTGCAGGAATGCCTCGAATTCGGTCAGCAGCTCGCGAAAAAGACCCAGGTCATGGTCGAACTCGGCCAACACGCGCTTGACGCCACGATCGATGCACTGGTACAGCGGGTCGGCCTCGCCCATCTCCGGGGTCCAACCCACGGCAGCTGCAGCCAGCGCGTCGACCAGCTGGCGCGCCGGATGTGCGCTGGACAAGAAGAAGTCGCGATCGATGATGGCCGCCTTGAGGACCGGAATCTGCAACCGGCCGATGACGAACTTGAGCTGCAGCGGAATCGATTTGTCGGCAAAGACATAGTCGAACACCTCGGCCAGCGCATCCACCGTGCCGCGGTCGAGTTCCGGCGCCCGCTGCACCTCTTCGCGCTCGCGCATCTGGCGCAACACATTCTGGCCGGCAATATCCTGCCCGCGCGCCCAGTCGGGAAACTGCGAGGTGCCGGCCCCGGCCTGCAGCCCGCCCAGAAAACCCATCAGCGCCGGATCGGCCGGTGGATGGTAAGCGCCTGCGCCTGCGCCAACGGCTCCGGCGGCAGAGCCGTCGCCCTGGCCGGCGCCGCCCGCAGCGCCCTCCCCGCCCCCGCCAGCATCAGCACCGGCGCCGCCAATTCCGAGCTTGTGCAAAAACTGGCGCGCCCGGTTGGCAATGGAACGCGCCACGCCCTGCAGGCCCTGGCCGTCGCCCCCACCTAGCGGTCCGCCCCCGCCCTGACCGACAGTAGCCCCGCCGCTTGCCGCTTGCGGGCCGCCAAACCCTGAACCCTGACCCGATGGCATGCCGGAGTCGGGCAGCAGGGGCGCGGCGGCCGAATCGCCACCGGCGGTGCGCTTGATGCGGTGCACCTGCCGGGCCGAAAAGCCCGCCCGCACCAGCATCGCGGCCAAATCGGAATACAACGGCGCCCAGTCGATGCTGCAGGTGGGCTCCAGCACCGAGATGAAGTCCTCTGCGGCGGCCGGATCGAATGCGCTGGTATGCCAGGCGATCAGGAAGGCGCGCAACAGGCTTGCCGGCCGAAACGGGTTGTCGGTCAGCGCAAACTCGTCCTGGCGGAACAATGCGCCCAGACTCGTCGTCAGTGGCTTGAGTTGGGACTCGTAGCGCGCATTGAAGCGTTGCGCGACTCGGTCCACCAGCAAGTGGCGCTCGATCTCGTCCACGTCCAGCAGGGCCATGCTGCTGGGGCCGGTGCTGTCGTCGCTGGCGCCGGCGGGGCGCAATACGCGCAGCGCGCCGGGCATCACGGCTTCCACCTCGTCTTCGATGGCCTCGCGCAAGGCGGCCTGGAACGCGCGGTTGAATATGGCCGCCTGCTTGTCCAGCATCGCGCCGGCAGTGCGCAGGTTCTGCGCCTGGGTGGTATGCGGTCGATTGTCTACCTGCTCGAAAAAATGGCCGCGCAGGCGCTTGAGGTGATCGTCCTGGTGCTGGCCGAAATACGACTGCACGCGGGCGATCATCGCGGCGACATGGCGCAGCACCAGCGACCGGGTCGCGGCGTCAAAAGGTGCAGGTGAAGGAGCAGACATTAGTAACGCATCAACGGCAAGCCGGCAAGCGCCCAAGCGCCTGCCCGGACCCCAACTTGGACCCTATCCGTCTGTTTGTACACGAAACATCGCCTCCGTTCACGAATGCCGGCGCCACCATCTGTGCACTATTTGCGCCAAAACCGCAGCCGGTGCCGCATTGTGCGCGCAGTTATTTGCCTTCCACCGACTCATCGGTACCGCGACGACAAGCTTTACGGTCTTTGTACGGGCAGTGGCATGCAAACCGCGGAACCCGCCGCGAGGCGGGCCCGACCGGCATGGGCCAATCGCTGGCCCGACAATGCGCCATCGAGATGGGGCATGGACCGCTCCAAAACAAGCCTGCGCACTGCCCATCGATACCGGCAAAAGCTTCGAATACAGTTAAAGCATGGAAAAACCCAAAGCGATCCTTTTTGATGCCTATGGCACCTTGTTCGACGTCTATAGCGTCGCCCAGCTGGCCGAACAGCTGTATCCAGGCCATGGTAGCGCCCTCAGCCAGGTCTGGCGCGACAAGCAGATCGAGTATTCGCGCCTGCTGACCACCAGCAACCATGGGGCCCATTACCGGCCGTTCTGGGAGGTTACGCGTGCCGGACTGGTTTACGCCATCAAGCGTCTGGTGCCCGACAGTATCGGGCAACCGGATTTCGACAGCCGGGTCGATCGGCTGATGAACCAGTACCGCAGCCTGAGCGCATTCCCGGAAAACCGCGCGGTGCTGCAGCAACTGCGGGACGCTGGCCTGACTACCGGCATCCTGAGCAACGGCGACCCGACCATGCTGAATCTGGCTGTAACGTCGGCCGGGCTCGAGGGACTGTTGGACCATGTGATCAGCGTCGACCCGGTGCGCCTGTACAAGACCGCGCCCGAAGCCTATGCATTGGGCGAGCAGGTCACCGGCCTGCCGGCCAGCCAGATCGGATTTGTCAGTTGCAACGCGTGGGACGCACTGGCGGCCACCTGGTACGGCTACCAGACCCTGTGGGTCAACCGCTACCAGCTCCCATTCGAGGAACTCGGCACCCAGCCCACGCATACCGGCAGCACGCTGCGCGACGTGCGCGCTTTTTTGTAACCCCATCCAGCCATTTTCAACCAAGGAAACCGAACCATGAGCACCCGCACCCGCCTGCACCGCCTGGACATTGCCACTGAGCTGCATCAATTCATCGATACCCAGGTATTGCCCGGCACCGGCGTGGATAGCACAGGCTTCTGGAAAGGTGTCGATGCGATCGTGGCCGACCTGGCGCCCAAGAACGCCGCGTTGCTGGCCGAACGCGACCGCCTGCAGGCCGAACTCGACACCTGGCACCGTGCGTATCCGGGCCCGATCCGCAACATGACGGGCTACCGGGCGTTCCTGCAAAAAATCGGTTACCTGGTTGCGGAACCCGCCACGGTCAAGGCGACGACAAAAGGCGTCGACGCCGAACTGGCGCTGCAGGCTGGCCCGCAGCTGGTGGTGCCCATTCTGAACGCGCGCTATGCGCTGAACGCCGCCAACGCGCGCTGGGGATCGCTGTACGACGCGCTGTACGGCACCGACGTGATCGACGAATCGGCTGGCGCAACCCGTGGCAGCAGCTATAACCCGATGCGCGGCGACAAGGTCATCGCCTACGCCCGCCATGTGCTCGATCGCACCGCGCCGCTGGCGCGCGGCTCGCATGTCGACTCGACCGGCTATGCGGTAGTGGGTGGCACGCTTTTGGTGGCCCTGGCCGGCGGCGCAACCAGCGGCCTGCGCAATGCACGGCAACTGGCGGGTTACCAGGGCGAGGCGGCGCGGCCGACTTCGGTGCTGCTGCAACACAACGGGCTGCATATCGATATCCGGATCGACCACAGCACGCCGACCGGCGCCGTCGATGCCGCCGGCGTCAGCGATCTGGTGCTTGAATCGGCACTGTCCACCATCCTGGACCTGGAGGATTCGGTGGCCGCGGTGGACGCACAGGACAAGGTGCTGGGTTACCGCAACTGGCTGGGCATCCTCAAGGGTGACCTGACCGAAAACGTCAGCAAGGGCGGCAAAACCTTCACCCGCGGGCTCAACCCGGATCGCGTCTATACCGCGGCCAGCGGCAACGGAACCGTCACGCTGCATGGGCGTTCGCTGATGTTCGTGCGCAACGTCGGCCACCTGATGACCAACCCTGCCATCCTTTACACCGGCGCCGACGGCGCGCAGCGCGAAATCCCCGAAGGCATCCTGGACGCGGTCGTGACCACCACCATCGCCCTGCACGACCTGCAGGGCCATGGCAAGGACGGCATCCGCAACTCGCGCAAGGGCTCGGTCTACATTGTCAAACCCAAGATGCACGGACCGGCCGAGGTGGCGTTCGCCAACGAATTGTTCGGCCGCGTCGAGAAACTGCTCGGCCTCCCGGCCGACACCGTCAAGCTCGGCATCATGGACGAGGAGCGGCGCACCAGCGTGAACCTGGCGGCGTGCATCGAGGTCGCAAAGTATCGCGTGGCCTTCATCAACACCGGCTTCCTCGACCGCACCGGCGACGAAATACACACGGCTATGCACGCCGGGCCGATGGTGCGCAAGCCGCGGATGAAGAACTCCAACTGGCTGCATGCCTACGAGTTCAACAACGTGCAGATCGGCCTGGCCTGCGGGCTGCGCGGCCGCGCCCAGATCGGCAAAGGCATGTGGGCCATGCCGGACCTGATGGCCGACATGATGAAGGAGAAGATCGCGCATCCGCAAGCCGGCGCCAACACCGCCTGGGTGCCGAGCCCGACCGCTGCGACCTTGCATGCGCTGCACTACCACCAGGTCGACGTCGCCAAGCTGCAAAAGAGCATGGACGAGTTCGCGCATGGCATTAACGCCAAGCTGCTGGAAGAGAAGCTGCTGGACGCGATCCTGCAAATCCCTGTGGCGCTGGTGCCGTTCTGGACGCCGGCCGAAGTGCAGCAGGAGCTGGACAACAACGTCCAGGGCATCATGGGCTATGTGGTGCGCTGGATCGATCAGGGCGTGGGCTGCTCCAAGGTGCCCGACATCCAGAACGTCGGCCTGATGGAGGATCGCGCGACGCTGCGCATCAGCAGCCAGCACATCACCAATTGGCTGCTGCACGGCGTGACCACGCCGACACAGGTGAAGGCGACGTTCAAGCGCATGGCGGGCATCGTGGACCACCAGAACTCGGGCGATCCGGCCTACACACCGATGGTGGGCAATTTCGCCGGCGCGGCCTACCGGGCGTCGTGCGACCTGGTCTTCAAGGGCCTGGAGCAACCGAACGGCTACACCGAGCCGCTGCTGCATGCCTGGCGCTTGAAAGTCAAGGCTGCCTCGCAGCGGTAGCAGCGCAGAACCTGCGCCGGCGCGAACGGCGCTGCCATGTCAGATCGACGGGCGCTGCTTCACCGCACCGCGGCTTTGCTCACCCTGGGCTTCGCAGTCGACGCAGCGCAGCGCCCAGGGTTCGAGCTTGAGCCGGTCGAACGGGATCGCCTCGCCGCAGTCGGCACATTGACCGAAGGCGGCGTCGTGGACCCGCGCCAGCGCGGCGCTGACGACGCCGAGCTCCTCGATGTCTCTGTCGGTCTGCGCGAGTGCGACCTCACGGTCTGCATCGCGCTGCGGCGCGTCGTCGCCGTCCTGCTGCAACAGCTCGCGCGCTTGTTCGCTGCGACTGGTGCCGCCCGTGTGCAGCGCGACACGGCGGTCAAGCTCGTGAAGGCGCATCTGCAGCAACTGCTGCAGCAGGGCGCGTTGAGCTTGGCTCAGGACATGGGACATGGCAATTCTCAGACAGTCACTTCAGTGCCATCCTCGCGCGAGCCGCACAGCCCGGCGTTGACGGCGATCAAACCCGGGGCCCCTGGCCGGTAGCGCCGCCCGTTTGCGGGCCTGCCTAGAATGACCGGCCTTAGCCTGCCGCCGTGTCCCCTCCCCCTTCCTCCTGCGACGTGCTCGTCATCGGTGCCGGTCCGGCGGGGTCGGCCTGCGCTCAACAGTTGGCGCGTGCCGGCTTTTCGGTCGTTCTGGCCGACCAGTACGAGTTCCCACGCGACAAGGTCTGCGGCGACGGCCTGATCCCGGATGCCCACGACGCCTTTGGCCGCCTGGGCGTGACGCAGGCGGTGATGCGGGCCGCGCGGCGGGCCACGCATGTGGCCTGCATTGCGCCGCGCGGCGGGCGGGTCGACGTGCCGGGGCGG
>JAYUQC010000185.1:0-9040 GCA_043759735.1 Rhodoferax sp. | reverse complement strand
CGTCGGCAAGACCAATCTGCTGCACGGCGTGGTGGTCAAGCCAGGTCTGGTGCGCTACGGCGCGATGGACCTGAGTTGCGAGCTCGATATCCAGCCCGGTCCGGGCAGCGACGTCACACTGGCAATCCGCCCGGAAGACGTGGTGGTGCGCAACGTCGACGCCAAAGCCGAAAATACCTTTGCGGTACGGGTGGCCGAGATGGAGTTCCTGGGGTCGTTTTGCCGGGTCGGCCTGGCCCTCAACGGCAATGACAAGCCGGCACTGCTGGCCGATTTCTCCATCAACACGGTGCGCGACCTGTCCATCGCCGAAGGCATGGAAATGCTGGTCGGCCTGCCAAGCGAGCGAATCCGGGTGTTCCCGGGCGCGCCCAAGCAGCCGTGACACAGGCGCTCGCAAGCGCGGCGGCCGACATGCCGCCCACCCGGCGTCGGCTCGACCGCGATGACTGGCTGATGCGAGGCGGCATCTGCCTGATGATCGGCTGGCTGAGCCTGACGTTGATACTGCCGCTGTGGTGGCTGCTATCCAAAAGCTTCCAGAACCAGAACGGCGATTTTGTCGGTCTGGCAAACTACATCCAGTATTTTTCGACACCCGCGCTGTTCGCCTCGGTCTGGAACAGCCTGTTCATCGCGCTGCTGACCACTGCCATCGTGTTGCCGCTGGCCTTCACCTATGCCTACGCACTGCAGCGCAGTTGCATGCGTTGGAAGGCCTTGTTCCAAGCGCTGGCACTGATCCCGATCCTGGCGCCGTCGCTGTTGCCGGCGATCTCGCTGATCTACCTGTTCGGCAACCAGGGTTTCCTCAAGGAGTGGATGTTCGGCGCCCAGATCTACGGTCCGATCGGTATCGTGATCTCACAGGTGTTCTACTGCTTTCCGCACGCGCTGATGATCCTGCTGGCGGCCTTGTCGCTGGCCGACTCGCGGCTGTACGAAGCCGCCGACGCGCTGGGCGCGTCAAAAACACGCGTGTTTTTCACTGTCACGCTGCCGGGCGCCAAATACGGAGTCATCAGCGCCGGCTTCGTGGTGTTCACGCTGGTGATGACCGACTTCGGTATCGCCAAGGTGATTGGTGGGCGTTTCAACGTGCTGGCGACCGACATCTTCAAGCAGGTGATCGGGCAGCAGAATTTCGAGATGGGCGCGGTGGTTGGCTTTGTACTGCTGATCCCGGCGGTTGTTGCCTTCATGGCCGACCGCATCATTCAGCGGCGCCAGGTGGCGCTGCTGTCGGCACGCGCCGTACCGCTGATCCCCAAGCCCGATGCGGGCCGCGATAACGGCTTGTTCATTTTTTGCGCGGTCATCGGCGGCCTGATCTTCGTATTGCTGGCCATGGCGGTGTGGGCCTCTTTTGTCACCCGCTGGCCATACAACCTGGCGCTCACGCTCAAGAACTACGCCTTCGGCGAATTCGATACCGATGGCTGGTCGGCCTACACCAACTCGGTCCAGATGGCTGCCTGGACCGCGGCCATCGGCACGCTGGTCATTTTTGTCGGCGCCTACCTGCTCGAGAAGACGCGCTCTTTTGCCGCCGGCCGCGCGATTGCGCAGTTCATGGCCATGCTGCCGATGGCGGTTCCCGGCCTGGTGCTGGGCCTGGCCTACATCTTCTTCTTCAACGCCAAGGGCAACCCGTTCGGATTCATCTATGCCACGATGGCGATCCTGGTGGTCAACTCGGTCACCCATTTCTACACCGTCAGCCACCTGACCGCGACCACCGCGCTCAAGCAACTGGACCATGAATTCGAGGCGGTGTCGTCCTCGCTCAAGGTGTCGCTGTTGCGCACCATGACCCGCGTCTCGATACCGGTATGCCTGCCGGCGGTGCTCGACATCAGCATCTACCTGTTCGTCAACGCCATGACCACCGTGTCGGCGGTGATTTTCCTGTACTCCACCGACACCAAGCTGGCAGCCGTGACCATCATCAACATGGACGAGTCCGGCTTCACCGCTGCCGCTGCCGCCATGGCGGTGGCCATTGTTGCCACGTCAGCCAGCGTGAAGATCGCGCACCTGTTGATCACCCGCCGGTTGGAGCGCCGGACACAGGCTTGGCGCCAGCGCTGACCGGCAAACGGGGCGGCGGCCTTGCCATGCCGCCGCACGCCCGACCCAGGGCCGGGGGCCCAGCAGCGGGAAAGGGTCCTACCCGCGAGCGGCCATTGGTCCTGCGGCGAAGCCCAAGACGGAAGGCAACTTGTCTGCCTTCCCATTGACCCGTCGATGGCATGCTGAACCTGCGCTCCGCCAACGCCTGCCGCCCGGCAGGACAGCCATGCCCCGCGCACCAAACCCGGCACCTGGGAGCGTCAGAGCCTGGCTGACCGCACCATCCGTGGCGGTGACATCCTGTTGCTTCCTGCTCATGTGGGCCAGCCTGTCGTATGTCCTGATCTGGCAATACGGCCTGTAGCTGGCCCAAACGCCTGCCCGTGGCGCCGGCTCTACCAGCGCTCAAGCGTGCCAGCCGGCGTCAATCCGCCACCACGGTGTGCCGGCACATCCCCCATATAGGTGTTGACGTTGCCGAGCGCGTGCCGCTACATTGCAGCGATGCGCTCGGTCAACGCTTTTGCGCGCGACCTCCTGGTCGCGCCAGTCCATGCCCCAAGCCAAGCCCGGTTGCATGCCGGCATGGCGGCTTCCAGGTCATGACGCTCGCAGGTCTTGGAGCTACCGCCATGACCCATGCGAGCCCTCATGGATCGAAGGTGGTGCGCCGACTCGCGGCGGTGGCTTTTGCCGACGTCGCAGGCTTCAGCCGCATGATGGAGCTAGACGATACAAGCACCATTGCCAAGTGGCGCAATCTGCGCCACGACCTGCTGGAGCCCAAAATCCGGGAGCACAACGGCCAGTTGCTGCAATTGATGGGCGACGGCCTGCTGATCGAGTTCCAGAGCGTGGTCGACGCGGTGCGCTGGGCCGACGACGTGCAGCGTGCGATCGCCCATTCCCGTCGGGATGACGCGGTAGAACCGTTGCTGATCCGCGTCGGCATCAATGTCGAGGACGTGATCGTCGATGGCGCGACCATCCACGGCGACGGCATCAACATCGCAGCGCGTATCCAGCAACTGGCGAGTGCCGGCGAGGTCGTGATGACCGCTGCGGTACGCGACTATGTTTGGAACAAGTTGGGCGTCGAACTGACCGACCTGGGTGAGCGCCAACTCAAGAACATCAGCCGCCCGATCCGCATATATCGGCTGGAGCGGGTGGAGGACGATGCCTCTGGCCGGCGCATGGTGCAGCCGCACCTGAGCTGGAACAACCGGCCGTCGATAGCCGTGATGCCTTTTCGCAATACCGGTGGCGACCCTGCGGACGCTTATTTTGGCGAGGGCATCACGGAAGACATCATTGGTGCACTGGCCGTCAACCGGTCCTTCCTGGTAATTGCGCGCAACTCGACGCTGCAATACCGCGACCGACTGGCCGACGTCCCCCAGATCGCCGCAGAACTGGGCGTGCGTTATGTGCTGGACGGCAGCGTCCGGCGGCAAAGCGATGCGCTGCGCATTTCGGTGGAGCTGAACGATGCCGGCCAAAACCGCATCATCTGGGCAGAGCGCTTCGAAGGTCTGGTCGGTGACCTGTTCGGTTTCCAGGACCGCATCGCGGCCAGCGTGGTTACCGCGATCGAGCCGCGCCTGTATGAAGTCGAGGCTGCACGGGTGCGCGGCAAGCCCACCGAAAGCCTGGACGCCTACGACTGCGTACTGCGGGCGCTGGCGTTTATCAATAGCGACAGGGAGGCCGAGTTCATGGCCGCCGGCAGTCTGCTGGATCGCGCGATGACGCTGGATCCGGCTTATGCCCAGGCCCAGGCTTACAAGGCCTGGTGGTATGTGCTGCTATTGGGCGAATGGCGGCACATGGCGGCGAAAAGCGCGCCCGACGACGCCGTCGTGTGCGCGCAGCGGGCGCTTTCCCTCGATCCTGCCGATGCCTTCGTGATCGCCGTGGCTGCACATGTGCAGGCCTTCCTGCGCCAGCAACCGGAAGCGGCAGTCGATATGTTCGAGCGCTCCTTGCTGGCCAACAAGAACTCTGCCTTTGCATGGGGACTGAGCGCGGTGACCTGCTGCTACCTGGGCCAACCCGACGCCGCACTCGAACGCCTGCGCAACGCCTGGCGGCTGAGTCCGTTCGACCCGATGGCCTTTTTCTTCTGGGGCGTGGCCGGCCTGGCCGAACTGCTGGCCGAACGCTACGACCAGGCCCTGGTCTGGCTGCTCAAGGCGCATCGCGACCACCCCGGGCATTTCGCCTGCATCCGCAACCTGTGCATTTGCCACGCCCTGATGGGTGAGGGCGACAAGGCCCGGGCACTGGCTGCCGACCTGCTGGCGCGCGACCCCGGTTTCCGCATTTCCGAATTCGCGGCGCGCTATCCGCTTCGGCGCGCCGCCGATCTCGAGCGACTGGTCCAGGGTCTGCGGTTGGCGGGTCTTCCCGCATGAAGCGCGCGCCCGCCAGAGCCTGAGCCAATCCACGGAACGACGCGGTTGCACCAGGGAGGGCGTATGGGATACGGCTACGGATATGGATACGGTTATGGGTACGGTTATGGGTACGGATATGGCAACGGTGGCGGGTCGGGCGGGGGTTTGCGTAATATGCCGCCGGAGCTGGCGCCCAAGCCGTGGGTGCTGGATTACACGCCCGATGGCACAGGGGCGCCGGCGCTGCCGCAGGGAATGGTTCCCGATGCGGATCTGGTCCTGCCCTATCCGGTTTCACTTTGGGATCCGCCCCTGTTGGCGACGATGGCGGCAACCGAGTTTGCCGGTAGGATCAACCTGTGGGGCGTCATCGACAGCCAGCTGAAGAACATCGGGGACCCAGATTGGCTCAGCGCCATAAGATGGAATGACGTGGGCAACCCGGTCAACGCGATCACCGCGATCAAGGCCGAACTCAACAACCTGTTGGCTCTGATGGCCGATGACCGCGACCGGTATGCACCCGAGATCCTGGCGCAGGCCGACGCAGCGCCGATCTACTGGCTGCAGTTGCTCAACCTGGGCTCGGGCGAGAAACCCTATACGATGGCGCTGATAAGTTATGCGCAGCGAGTGGGCGAAATGGTGGCGCTCAAGTTCAAAAACGACTACCAGCGATCGAGACCGTCAGCACTTTGCCCTGGCTTGTTGGTGCCGTTCGGCCCACCCCGCCATCCGGCGTTTCCCAGCGGCCACGCGTTTACGGCCCACCTCACCAGCGGCTTGCTTTTGCGCATTGACAAGCTGCGGATCTACAAAGGCGAGGCGCTCCGATGGCTGGCATTGCGGGTTGCAAAGAACCGCGAACGCGCCGGGCTGCATTACTCCTCTGACAGCGTGGCCGGCAAGCGGCTGGCTGAAGTGATTGTGCAGCGCCTGTTCGCGGCGGACGCAACCCGGATTCCGAACGATCTGCTGGTCAACCTTGGCGCTGCAAATGGGCTGTTCGATCTGGCAAAACTTGAATGGCAAAACCTGGGGCCCATCTGACGGCGGGCTGATGAACTGCCGATGACGTCATGTCCGCGGGGCCGGTACCCGCAATAGGCGCCGCGTCAAATTTCCACAATGGCCAGGCCCAGGTTGTTGTCGAAGGCAACCAGTCGCCTGGTGAGGCCGGGATTGGTCACGCAGGGAAAGCCGGTTGCTGGATCAATGTTGGAACGATCCGCCGGGCAGGTAGCCTCCACCAGCACATAGTACCGGCCGGCGGCCGGCCGCTGCCACGCAACCGGGCCAAACAGCCGTCGACCCGGTGTATTGCCGCTGGCTCCCGGCACGTTGCCCGTGGTGCTCCCGATCGCGATCCACGGCAAGCCCGGGAACGGCGGCGCAATACTCCCGCCGGGATGCGGCGCGTACCAGATATTGACATTGACCTGATGGGCCGCGTCGCGCCCCCGGTTCTGGACCTCGACTCTGATAAATCGCGGCATGATATTGATCGCGCCTGCCGCCGCATGCCAGCCCTGTCCGAGCAGGTCCACCGGCGTATAGGGGCCGTCCGTCTGCACGCGCCGGTCCCGGATGTGCAGATCGACCTCGGGAGCGCCGGAGCCGTCTTGGCCTTCCGGGCCTATCACGAGAGAACCGGGTACCGGGCTGCCATAGAGAGCCTGACGCTCGAACGCCGACTGGATCACCTTGTTGGCCTGGCCACCGACAAATCCGCCCGGAATGGGTGGCAAGGTGGTGAAGCAATCGACCGTACGCATCGCCTGCACGAACTGCCGCACCGACACACAGGGCGACACATTTGCCGGCCCGAGCGATGACAGGGTCAGCATGATCAGATAGATGGTGTAGTCGGCCGCCGCATGCCTTTCGCTCAGCGCCGGAACCCACCAACCGGACGACGCGTCGAACCGCATGCAATCGCCGCCCAGCGCACGGTACAGCCGGAACAGCGTCGTCGACATCAGCTGCTCGCTGCGATACCCATGTGGCGGTGCAACCCCCGCTACGGTTTCGGTCCAGCTCCAGCCACGCTGCACGTCGCGGTCATGACGCCGGGGGATGAACACCCAGGGAAAGGTGACATGGCGCCAAGCGCCGCTGTTGTCGGCCGCGCCACCCGGCAAGCAGGCAAGCGCGGACCCTGGGTCGCAGGCAATTGCCGCGAGCGCGTCACCAACGCTGTGCGCAAACGGCAACTCGAGCTCACCCGTCGCCGCTGCATTGAGGACATGGCCGAATTCATGCCAGCACCAGCGCGCGTCGGCCGCGACGCCCAGCGGATGGCGCTCCAGCGCCGTGGCCATGTTCGCCGGCAGACGGCCGGCGGCCATCTGCACGTCACCCAGGGCGAAGCGCATTTCCAAACGCCGCACGGTGGCCGGCCGATTCCACGCCTGAAGCGGCGATCCGACCACCCCTGTTGCCCGCCTTCCGGCGTGAATCACCCAGCGTACCTGGGCATTCACGGTGCGCCCGTCACCATATCCCGGAACGATGCCAGCCCGGTAATGCACATCCAACGGCAGCGCAGCAAAGCGGAAGTAGCTGGCACTGGCGAGTCCATAGCCGCGCATACGGCTGAACATCGACTGGAGATGGCAGAACGCACTCACCGCAGCAAACTCGTTGCTGCGCACTTGGGCATTGCCCGACGCCGGAACGACCTTGGGCGTTCCCTCGGCACGGGGCGGGTCGACCAGACGCACATGGCGCACCCAGACCTCCGCATCCTGGAGCTCGACCTCGCTGGCGCCAACCGAAGGCAGATTGCCCAGCGGCTCATTGGACCGCAACGTACTGAACATCGCGCTCGGCTGGTATGGGCGGTAAGTGCCAAAACTCGCTCCACCCATTTGAGACACCGGGTCCTGCGCCAGCACGTGCGCCTGCGCGGGACGTGTCGCGAAGGCAATCAGCGGTTGTAGCCTGGGCGCATGAACGGACCCGCCCGAAAGATCCTCGAGCAAGGTCAACTGGTAGCTGGTCGAGTCCAGTTGCATGCTTTCGCGTATGCCGACCGTTGCCGGTGGCGGGGCGGTTCTGGCCTGCAAAACATGCCGGATGACGGTCCTTCTTGTCTGGCTGCTGCCGACCTGCACCGTCACACCCAGGTCGACCAGCTCCACGCCGGGCGGCACGGTCGCTGCCGCCGATACCGCCATCGATACCAACTGTCGCTGCAATGCGTTACGCTGATCCAGCGACGTCAAGTAGCCCATCGGCAGCTGCGGCACGGTAGATACCACGCCCGTGATGCGAACCGTGACCCGGCCGCCTGCCGGTGGGCCTACTTGGGCAAGAATTCGAATGCCCTGGCCGCCCAGGAGAAACATGTCAAAGTACGGCGCAAAGTACAAGTAGATTCCTGCCAGCAACAACGCGGTGCGGTCCTGTCCACTGCTGTGTCGCTCTATCCATTGCGAGTGGTTGCGGTCCGAGGCATCAGCCATCCAGACCAGCGACCATCCGTCGCGCGCCGGGACCGTGGGCGCCTGCAATTGGAGCAGGCTCTCCTCCGGCAAGCGCAGCTTGCGATTCGCGGCAACCAGATAGCGATTGGCGATGGGAAAAAGACCGTTGATATCGGGCTCGGTGGTGTCCCACTCGCAGAGGTAGGGGTAGTCCAGGTGCCGTAGCTGCACAGAAGGCACCGGCGAGTCGGTTCGGTCGACCCGCACCAGGGGACTTTCTACGTCCCAGGCGCTGCAGCTGAATCCGGGCTTTGCGGCGCCAAAATCCGCGGAGCTTGCCATGATGCTCACCCTTCCTGCCGGTGCGGACATTCACGCATGCCCGATGCGGGAAACATCTTATTACCAGTTGCCGTTTTGGCATATCCCCATTTTCAGGTAGGCCACGCACCGGACAAACGGCCAGCCGGGCCGCGCCCTGGTTTTCCGGCTCCCCCCTCGGATAGCCTGGCGAAGCCAGGGCCGGGGGCGCTCAGAGCGAGAACAGCCGTGCTGCCCGCTTCTCGCCCCAAACATCGATCTGCGCGGCCGACCCCCGATGATCCAACAGCGCTGCATTGCCCCGCGCATAGCCAAGTGCCACACAGGCCCCGGCCGCCGGACTCCATCCCGCCGACGAAATTTCACCCACCGGCGATCCGTCCAGCAATATGGTCTCGCCGCCCCAGACATACACCGCAGGATCATCCAGCACCAGGCGCACCAGTTTCTTGCGCAGCGCCTGCCCCTGCTTGTGGCGTAGCGCCTCTTGTCCGATGAATGGCACCTGCTTGTCCAGCTTGACCGCGAACATCATGCCCGCCTCGAACGGCGTTTCGTCCGGGCCGATCTCGGCGCCCCAGGCACGCCGGTTCATCTCGATGCGCAGCGCGTCCAGCGCGTAATAGCCGGCATCGACCAAGCCCAGATCCGCGCCGGCCTGCTGCAAGCTCTGATACACATGGCGGGTCATCTCGACCGGCACAACCAGCTCATAGCCGGGGCCGCCGACATAGCTCATGCGGGCGGCACGCACTCGGGCAAAGCCAAGGTCGATCAGCCGGGTCCAGGAGAACTTCAGCGGGTCGCCGGCAAACGCAT
>JAYUQC010000184.1:0-3284 GCA_043759735.1 Rhodoferax sp. | reverse complement strand
AAGGCCATATCCCTCGCTACGCCACGCGCCAAAGGATCGAGCGCAAAGTTACCGCCGAGGCGCGCGAACACCTGATCGTGTTCACCGACGCCGCGTTGGCCACGCAGGTGTGGCAGTGGGTTTCCCGGCTGTCGGGCAAGCCGGTGCAGTACCGCGAGGTGCATTTCCGGCGTGGCGAATCGGCCGAGCTGCTCAAACAAAAGCTGAGTCGCCTGCGCTTCACGCTTGATGAAGAAAACCTGCTGACTGTATTGGGCGTGACCCGGCGTCTGGAAGATGCCATACCGCGTGACAAGGTCACCAAGAAGTTCTACACCGAGTTCAAGAAACAGCGCGATGCGTTCGAGCAGTTCATTGACGGCATACCCAAACTCAATGAAGACTTGCACTGGTATGCCGCAGTCCTGATCGACCGGCTGATGTTCATCTGGTTCTTGCAGGAGAAGCAGTTCCTCGACAGCAAGAAGCGTTATTTGCAGGAAAGGCTTGAAGCGCACATGTCTGATGCGCCGGGGCAAAGTTTTTATAAGGCGTTTCTCTGCCCACTGTTCTTCCGTGGTTTTGCCCTGGAACGAAATGATGACAACCGCCAACAGATCGCCGCCGAATTCGGCCAAGTGCCCTATCTGAACGGCGGACTGTTCTCCCAGCATGAACTGGAAGAGCGCTACGGCGACGATCTTGACGTGGCCGATGCCGCGCTGGCCAAGTTGTTCACCTTTTTTGATGCGTGGGAGTGGCATCTTGACGACCGCCCGCTCAAAAATGACCGTGAGATCAACCCCGACGTGCTGGGCTACATCTTCGAGAAGTTCGTCAACCAGAAGCAGATGGGGGCGTACTACACCAAGGAAGACATCACCGAGTACATCGGCAAGAACACCATCATCCCGGCGCTGATGCACAAGGTGCGCAGCAAATATCCCGGCCCGTTCGATGCGCTGGCCTGGCCGTTGTTGCAGACCGAGCCTGACCGCTACATCTACCCGGCCATGCTCAGAGGCGTGGACACACCCTATCCAACCGAGATTGAAGCCGGGCGCGATGTCAACGCGCCTGAACTGCTGGTACGTCGCAAGCGCTGGAACGGCAAGACGCCTGGCGCCTGGGCGCTACCCACGGAAATTTGGCGTGAAACCATTGCCAGGCATGACCGCACGCGAGAGGTGCGCGCCAAGCTCACCGCAGGCGCGGTGCGCGAGATCGGCGACCTGATCACCTACAACCTCGACATCCGCCGCTTCGCACAGGACATGATCGAGCGATGCACGGACGCCGCCTTGCTGCGCGAGTTCTGGGCCGTGCTGGCCGGTCGGGTGCCGCGCAAGTCAGGCGAGAAATTCCGCCCCGCGTTGAGCGTGCTGGACCCGACCTGCGGTTCGGGCGCCTTTCTCTTCGCCGCGCTCAATATCCTCAAGCCCTTGTATGACGCAGTGCTAGGCACCATGGCCGGCCTGCTGTTGGACGCCGACCAGGCCGGCGACCACAAGAGCGCCGAGAAGTGGAAGGACATTGAAGAAACCGTCGAGCGCTTTGCCGCATTGCGTGGCGACCGGGCACGCGACTACGCTGTCACCAAGCACATCGTCGTGCATAACCTGTACGGCGTGGACATCGAGGAGCAGGCCACCGAGATCGCCAAGCTGCGCCTGTTCTTGAAGTTGGTGTCACTGCTGGAGCCGGGCGACACCATCGAACCGTTGCCCGACATCGACTTCAACATCCGCCACGGCAACACCTTGGTGGGCTATGCCACGGCTGATGAGACCGAAGCGGCGGTAAAAGGCGCGACGCAGGGCAACCTGTTCAGCGATGCGTGGGAGGACATCCGCATCCGCCTGATCGCGGTGGAAGAGGCCTACCACCAGTTTCAGATTCAGCAGGTGCAGCGTGGAGGGCATGTCACGGCGCAGGACAAGCAGGCGTTGGCGGCGCAGCTTCGCGAGCTCGACGAGATGCTCAACTTCCACCTTTGCCGGGCTTACGGCAAGGACCCAACCAAAGGCCGGCAGTACGACGAATGGAAAGCGAGCCACAAGCCGTTTCACTGGTACGTGGATTTCTACCCGTTGATGGCGACGGGTGGGTTCGATGCGGTGATTGGGAACCCGCCGTATGTCGTCTTCCCGAGCGATGACGTGCCGTATTTTTGGCCTGCCTCGTACTACGCATGCGATGAGACGAAGAACCTCTATGCACTCGTGGCTGAAAGATCGCTAGCCCTTTCGCGGATTGGGGTGGTCGGCCTCATCATCCAGTTGACGTCCCTCAGTTCGGAGCGCATGCACGTTTTGCAGAATGCTTGGTTGAGGAATGGGGTCTCCTTTGTCGTGCCATTTCCAAGAAGGCCAGAGTCGGTGTTCGAAGGCGTTGAAATGCCAACTGCCATTTGGCTGCGCCTAGCTGGCGTCGGTGGGGATAGTTTGTCGACATCTCCAGTCCGCCGGTTCTACACCACGGAACGCAACCACGCCATTGATGTAACGCGAATGTGGCGGCATCGGGCAGAACATTCAGGCTTCAGGATCCCAAAGCTTGGCAGCGAGGTTGATGAGTCTGTGCTTGCGAAGCTGACAAGCAACGCGACCGTGGAGATGCTGGTCGCGCGCGGCGGTCGCCACCGCGTCTTCTACCAGGAGGCATGTCGTTACTGGGCAAAGTCGAGCTGTTTTGCACCGCGATTCATTCGCAATGGTGAAGCTGTTGACCAGCCACATGGCCGCGTACTGACTCTCAGTGGTGAGAAAGCTGCCGGCTTTGTGAACTGCCTTCTCAACTCCAGTCTTTTCTATTGGTACTACTCGACGCTGTCGGATTGCGAACACATTAACGACAGCCTTGTCCGAGGATTTCCGTTGCCGGCACGTTGGTCTGAAATGGACTGGGTTGCGCTATCTGCGATGGTTGACGATGCTCTTCGTCGAACAGCCACTGCACGGACTATCAACACCAAGCAGGGCCACGTAATAGAGTATGACGAGATCAATGGGCGGCAAGCAGCGACGATCATTGCGCGGGCTGATGCATCACTTGCAGATGCGTTTGGGCTTACAGCGAAGGAGGCAGACTACGTTTTGAACTACGACACGAAGTACCGAATGATGCTCAACGCTGAAAACGCGGCGCCAAATGATTGACCTCTCCTCCCCCCAAGCCGCCACCCGCCTCGCCGCGCTGCTGCAATCCCCCGAGTCAAAGACGCTCGACTTCAAGCGTCTGGGCGCCGGCAAGGTGGCCAAGATGCTGGAGACCATCTGCGCATTCGCCAACGCAGAAGGCGGCTT
>JAYUQC010000183.1:0-9084 GCA_043759735.1 Rhodoferax sp. | reverse complement strand
CGGCGGAGATCCGGCGCGTCGATTCCCCGGCCTGTTTGCGGCCTTGTGCCGCAACAAGCGTTCGGTGGCGCTGGACCTCAAGAGCGCGCGGGGCCTGGCGGATTTCCTGCTGCTGGTCGACACCGCCGATGTCGTGATGGAGGGGTTTCGGCCCGGCGTGATGGCCCGGCTCGGCATCGGGGCCGAGGCGTTGCGTGCGCGCAAGCCCGAACTGGTATTCGTGTCGATCTCCTCGTTCGGGCAAACCGGTCCGAACGCGGCTGTGGCCGGGCATGACCTGAGCATTCAGGCCGCCGTCGGCATGATCGACGTGCCGATCGGGCAGGAGGCCGCACTCGCGTTGCCGGTGCTGCCGCTGGCCGATATTGCATCGGCCATGTTCGCCGCCATGGGCGTCGTCACCGCACTGTTTGCGCGTGCAAGATCAGGGCAGGGCGCCTGCGTCGACGTGTCGATGTTCGATTCGCTGGCCAGTTGGATGACGCCGTTCCTGGTGCCTCCGGCCAACGGGCTGCCGACCCGGATACTGCCACCACGGGATCCGGGTTATGGCCTGTTCGTGACCGCCGACAAGCACCAGCTCACGTTAAGCATTGCCGGTGAAGATCACATGTGGAGCGCGCTGTGCCGGCTGCTGGAGCTGGGCCAGTTCGAGCCGATGGCGGAGCACGAGCGCAACGAGCGTGCCGCGGAAATCGGGCCCGTCTTGCGTGCGGCGATCGCCCGATGGACCTATGACGACCTGTACCGCCGACTCGAGGCCCAGGGTATAGCCTTTGGCCCGGTGCGCCGGCTCGACCAGGTACTGGCCGACCCACAGCTAGTCGCGCGACGCATGGCGGTGCAAGTCGATGGACCGAACGGCATGCAGACATTCGTCCGCCAGCCACTGTTGATCGATGGCCAGGTGTCCGTTCTGTTGCGCCAGGCTCCGCAACTGGGCCAGCACAACGCCGAGTTGTTCGACGCCCAGGCGGCACTGTCCAACAGCTGAATCGGCCGGCAAAGCCGGCTCAGGTCAGGCGATTGCCGCAACGACCGGCTGGGCACGCTTGCGGCGCGCCGGTTTGGCCTGGACCATGGCCAGCACCAGGTCCGCAATCCGCTCGGCGGTCTCCTCGGGCTCCAGCCGCCCGCTGGGGCGGTACCATACATAGGACCAGCTGACGATGCCGCCAATGGCCAGCGACGCCAGCCGCACATCGTCGACCGCAAATTCACCGGTATCCACGCCCTGCTGGAGAATTGCGCACAGCTTGTGGTCGAACTCGCGCCGCATGTTGTCGATGGCCGCGCTGTCCGCGTGCGACAGCTGCTTCTGTTCGCGCGTGTAAATCGCGATATGCCCCTGATTCTCGATCACCGCGAGCATGAAGGCGCGGGTGAGCGCGCGCACCTTTTCGGTTGCCGTGCCGGCCGAGGCGACGACCCGGTTCAACGCATCAAGCGAGGCGCGAATGCCCTGTGCGCAGATTTCGGCCAGCAATTCGTTCTTCGACCTGAAGTGCGAATAAATAAATGGCTTGGTGACATTCATGCGCTCGGCCACCGCCTCCAGTGTCGTGTTGTTGAGGCCATGCTGGTGGAACAGCTCGACCGCCGTGGCCAGAATGCGTTCGCGCTTGAGTCGAGACACGGCGTCGCGGATATCCTCGCGGCCGCCCGGTGCCGGGGCTTCGACGCGCGGACTTGCGGCCAACGGGGTGCTGCCAGCGGCGGTGCGTGCCGGGCGGCGCACCGTGGCGGCTGCACGGGCCGATTTCGGCGCCGTGCTGCGGGAGGATGGGTTTTTCTTCATACTGGCGAGTATATGATCATGCCGCCTCCGTCACCATGCCGACATCGGGCACCTTTGCATGGGTCCAGCCTGCCCGTCCCTAACCGGCCAAGGCCTCGAACACCAGGTCGACGCCGTTGTCGCGTGGCTCGAATCGACCCTGCACCCGCAGGCCCGGCGCCAATGCCGGCGCGCCGCGCCAGCGGCCCAATGCGCGCACGCCTTCGGCGAGGTCGACCGTCACCAGCACATACGGCAGTTCGGCGGCAAACGACGGGTGATAGGCATAGTGCGCGACCGTCCAGCTGTGGATCGTGCCGCTGCCACTGGCCGGCACCCAGTGCGCCGCGTCGCTGTAGCAGCGATTGCACAACAGGCGCGGGTAGTGGCGGATCGTGCCGCAGGCGGTGCAGCATTGCAGCAACATCTGCCCTCGCGACGCGGCCTCCCAGAACGGGCGTGAGAGATCGGTCGGCAGCTGGGCGGGTCGGGTCGGGGTGGTCATGGGTACTACCCTCTGCGCATGATGGCCAGCGCACCGTCGCCCAGATCGCCATAACCGGTGACCAGGCCGAGCTGCGCGCCGGCGACCTGGGCCCGACCACCATCGCCCCGCAGCTGGCGTACCAGTTCCACGATGTGGTTCAGGCCCCAGATATGGGCCTGCGACAGCAGGCCACCATGGGTGTTGGTGGGCAGAGCGCCGCCGAGTTGCAACCGGCCACCCTGCACGAACGGTCCTCCCTCGCCCTTGGCGCAAAAGCCCATGTCCTCGAGCTGGCGAATGACCGCATAGGTGAAGCAGTCGTAGATCTGCGCGACGTCGATATCGGCGGGGGTCACACCAGCCATGCGGAATGCGCGCGGCGCGGCCTTGCCGATGCCCAGGCTGGTCATGTCAGGGCGCTGCGTGATCGAGCCGGGTGAGTCGGGGTGTCCCTCGGCGACTCCGGAGATGAACACCCGGCGCTGGCGCAGGTCGCCCGCGCGCCCGGCCGCACTGACGATAACCGCCGCGCCGCCGTCGCTCTCCAGGCTGCAGTCAAGCAGCCGGAACGGATCGGCGATCATGCGCGAGTTGCGGTGGTCCTCCAGCGTGATCGGTTTCTTCATCAATGCGTTGTCGTTTAGCAGCGCATGCATGCGGCAGGCGACGGCGACCTCGCCGAACTGTTCGACCGTGGTTCCATACAGTTCCATGTGCCGGCGCGCCATCGGCGCGTACAACTGCGCCGGTGCGCTCGCGCCCATCGGGTGTTCGAACTCGGTCACGTAGTGAAACTGGGGCATCGAATGGATCCGCGCGCCGGCCTTGTTCGCCGCCGCGCTGACGTTGCGCCCGAAGGTGATCAGCACATGGTTGCAGGCCCCGGCGGCGACGGCCGCGGCGGCGCATTGCAAAGCCATCACGGGACTGGCGCCGCCGTGCGGCACCAGCGCCGAAAAGCGCAGGTCGGGGAGGCCGAAATTGTCGATGAAATCGTCGGCGGTACCGCTGACGATGCCGATCGGGATCACGCCGTCGATGTCCTTGGGCGTCAGGCCCGCGTCGGCGATGGCCTTGAGCGAGGAATCGATCTGCAGTTCGAACGCCGATCGGGTCGATCCGCGCGTGTACGCCGTTTCGCCGATGCCGGTTACGCAGGCCTTGTCACGTAGCGTCACCTCGGTACTCCTGGCGGTTCGGGTTTGCGGCGATGCGGCGATACGGCCGTGGCGCCGCGCTTGCGCGCTTGTTGCAGCTGTTTGCGGTAGAAGGCGGGATCGAGCTCGAGCGCATAACGCGCGCTACCAGGGTAGTGTCGGCGCAGGAATGCCTGTTCCTGTTCCATCACGCGACGCATGTGCGGCTCGGCCGGCAGCTTCTCGTTGCCACAGACCAGCGCGGTGATCCACTGCGCCTGGTCGTCCATCATGCGGATGTTGCCGCCGCCGGCCACGTTGAACATGCCGGCAAAGTACAGTCCGCGCTGGCGCGGATGCACCACGCGCAGGAACAGTTCGAGCCGGTGGCCGTCGAGAGGCCGCAACGCCGGCGCCAGGAACGGCAACTCGACCGCGTAGCCGGTGCCGGCGATCACCGCATCGAAGCGGTCGCTGCTGCCGTCGACGAACTGCACCACATTGCCGCGGACCGAGGCGATGCCGGGCCTGGCCTTGATGCGGTCCCAGACGAAATGCGACATCAGGCTGGGATGGCTGGTCGGGTGGGTGCGGGTCTTGGGTGTGACAAAACCCCACTGCTCCATGCGCCCGTGCACGATCAGCGTCAGCAATTCGCGGATCGAGCGGCGCAGCGGCCACGGCATCCAGCCTTTTTCGAGTTTGCCCAATACGCGCGCGGTCGGCACCCCGAACAACACCCGGGGCATCACCAGCACCGGCGAGCGTGCGGAAATCGTCGTGGCGCGGGTCACGACGCAGATGTCAGAGGCGATGTCCACCGCGCTGTTGCCCATGCCGACCACCAGCACCCGTTTGTCACGGAACGGCTCCGGCACGCGGTAGCTGTGCGAATGCAGGTACTCACCGTCGAAGTCGTCCTTCCACGCGGGATGCGTCGGGACGCCTTGATGTCCGCTGGCCACGACGACGGCGTCGAAGTCCTCGTCGGGCGCACCGTCCAGCCGCAGGCGCCAGCAGGCGCCCTGCGCGCACACGTCCATCACCCGAGATCGGAACCGGATATGGCGCACCAGATCGAAGCGCTGGGCATAGGCTTCGAGGTACTGGCGCACCTGCACATGGTCGGGAAACAGCGGGCTGCCGTCCGGGAACGGAAAGTCCTGGTAGGCCGTGACGCGGGCTTCGGAGTTCAGGTGCAGCGAGCGATAGGCAGGCCCAAGCCCGTTGTCGTTCTGGTACACCCACAGGCCGCCGATGGCGCTGCCGATCTCGAATACCACCACCTCGACGCCCTGGGTCAGCAGGTATTTCGCGCTGCACAGGCCGGCGGCGCCGGCGCCGATCACGGCGACTCGCCGGGCAGCGGTTGCAGGGGTCATGCGCATGGCCGCTGCGACACCGATCGAGCTCTGATCGCAACCATACGCGCAGCCCCGCTCCGGCTCCTATGCGTCGGCGCGCTCATGGTGCGACCGGCTTGGCCGCCAGTTCCGCCGCACGGGCAATCGCGATCTTCTGGAGCTCGCGCCGCTGCAGCTTGCCCGTGGTCGTCAGCGGCAGGCCGGCGCAGCATTCAATCTGATCCGGCCACTTGTACTTGGACGATTCGGCGGCGCAATGGCGTTGCAGGGCCGACGCGTCGAACTGATCCTGTGCAACCGGCACTACAAAGGCGAAGATGCGTTCGCCACGCGCCGCATCTGGCACGCCCACCACCGCTACGTCCCGCACCGACGGATGCCGGCGCATGACTTCCTCGACTTCCGCAGGCGACACGTTGATGCCCGCGCGCTTGATCATCTCGCTGACGCGCCCGACGAAGACAAAGTCGCCTTGGGCGTTGAGCATGCCCATGTCGCCAGTCTTGTAATAGCCGTCGGTGGTGAACGCCTTGTCGTTCTGCCCGGCGCTGAAGCCGGTGTAGCCCGTCGTCGTATATCCACGGACCTCGATCAGACCCGGGGTTTCGGGCGGCACCGGCGCGCCGCTTTGCTCGTCGATGAAGCGCAGTTGCTGCCCGGGCAATGGGGGTCCCTGGCAGGTCGAGCGGCGCGCCACCGGCCAGTGATGCCAGGTGACCGCGCAATTGCCGCAGGTTTCGGTCGCGCCGTAGATGTTGCACAGTTCTGCCGCACCCAGGGTCCGGACGGCGAACAGGAAGTCATCGGCGCTGCCGATCGTCACGCCCGTACGCAGGCTCGAGAGCCTGTCTGGTCGGTAGTCCGGATGCCGCGCCAGGGCGGCGGTCATGGCCGGCAGCGTATAGACCGCAGTGCAGCGCTCACGCTCGATCGCATCGAGCGCGAGCGCTGCGTCGAACTTTTCGAGCAACACCAGGGTTGCGCCGTGCGTCCAGGTGGCCGGCAGCGCGTTGGCACTGCCGAACGACCAGAACAGCGGCGACGCCAGCAGGACACGGTCGCCGCCATGCAGACCTTGCCGCTCACCGATGTTGAAGCCGTTTTCGATCACGGCGAATTGGCGCAACGGTACTGCCTTGGGCGCACTTGTCGAACCCGAGGTATAGAGCACCAATGCGTCGTCCCCGGCGCTGGGGCCGGCGCCGGGCGCCGATGTCGGCGGCGCGGCGGCGCCGTCAAGGCGCTCGGAAAATTGGGAGAAGTGCGAACCCGTGCCGTCGAGCAGCCAGATGTGATTTGCGTGCGGCATGCCGGGCGTGCTCTGCAGCGCCACCAGGTCGGACTCGAAGTCGCTGTCGCCAAAGCGCGCCGCGGCGACCAGCAGGGACAGCGCTGCGTCCTGCAGCAGGAATTCCAGTTCCCTGCGCGTAGACCAGGTGCTCAGCGGCACGGTGATGGCGCCCAGCGCACCGGCACCCAGGCATACGTCGAGCCATTCGACGCGGTTGCCCATGAGCAAGCCGACCCGATCGCCGCGACGTACCCCACTGACGCGCAGGGCGCCGGCGACCCGGTCCGCGCGCTGCGCCAGGTCCTGGTAGCTGAACCGGCCCTGGGGACACACCAGCGCGATTGCAGCGGGAGAACGGGCGGCCTGTTCCCGCACCAGTTCAACCAGAGTCCTGGCAAACGGTATGGTTGCCATCGTCACTCCATCTTGGCGCCGGATAGCTGCACCACCTCTTTCCATTTCACACGTTCACGTTCGGCGAAAGCTGCGGTGTCCTGTGGAGACGCGGCCACTGAGCGCGCCCCGGCTTCCAGAAAACGCTGCTGCATCGCCGGCTCGGCCGAAATCGCCCCGATGGCTGCGGAGAGCTTGGCGACGATCGCCGCTGGTGTTCCCCTGGGCAGCACGAAGGCACCCCAGGACGTCACCACGAAGTCGCGCACACCCGCCTCCGCCATGGTGGGCAGATCGGGCATGGTTGGCCAGCGCGCCGCTGCGGTGACCGCCAGCGCCCGCACCTTGCCAGCCTTGATCAGCGGCGTGTAGCTGGCGATGTTGTCGATCGCGAAGTCGGTGTCACCGGCCATCAGCGCGGGCATCGACTGCGCGGCGCCGCGGTACGGCACATGCAGCGCCGAGATGCCGGTGCGCGCCTTGAACAATTCGCCCGAGAGGTGCGGTGTGGTGCCCACGCCGGCCGAACCGAAGGTGACGCCCTTGGGTTGCTGGCGGGCCCACACCAGGAATTCCTGTACCGATTTGGCGCCCGAGGGATGGTTGGGCGAGACCACGAACACATTGCAGTTCTCCCAGATCATGGAGACGTACGCAAAGTCGCTGGCCGGGTCATAACCCATCTTGCCGAAAAGGAACTGGTTGATCGACAGGGTGCCGATCGTGGCCGAGGCGATGGTATTGCCGTCAGGCGCTGCGTTCTTGACGAATTCCATGCCGATGTTGCCGCCGGCGCCGGTGCGGTTGTCGACGATGAAGCTCTGGCCCAGCCGGGCCTGCAGCTTTTCCGCCAGCATCCGGGTCAGCAGGTCCGATGCGCCACCGGCTGTAAAAGGCACGACGATCTTGACCGGCGCATCGGGCCAGTTGGTGCTTTGGGCCTTGCCCGAAGGCAATAGCAGACCGCTGGCGGCTGCGATGCCGGCCTGGACGAGGGTGCGACGGGTGATCATGTGGTGTGCTCCTGGGTAGCATGGTGCTGCCCGGTATGGGCAACGGGTTTGTGAACGATGAACATGAAGTGGCCGGGTCGGTCTGTGATCGGCGTCAGGCCGATGTGCGCGCCTTGGGCAGCAGCGCATTGCCGATGATCTGGCGCATCACCTCGGCGGTTCCGCCACCGAGGCGGCACATGCGTGCGTCGGCGAATGCGCGCGCGATCGGGTATTCCCACATATAGCCCCAGCCGCCAAAAAACTGCAGGCACTGGTCCATCACGCGCCCTTGCAACTCGGTGGTGACGAGCTTGGCGGCCGCCGCGTCGGTCGCGTCGAATTGGCCCTGCAGGTGCAGTTCGATGCAGCGGTCGACGAACACGCGCTGCGCCAGCACTTCGGCGTGCAGTTCGGCCAGCTTGAAGCGGGTGTTCTGGAAATCGCCCAGCGTCTGGCCGAACATCTTGCGCTCGGACACATAGGCGATGGTCCACTGCAATGCGGCTTCGGAACTGGATACTCCGCGGATCGCCTGGATCAGCCGTTCCTGGGCAAGCTGTGTCATCAGTTGCACGAAGCCGGCGCCTTCCTCGCGGCCTAACAAGTTGCCAGCCGGAACGCGCAGGTCGGAGAAAAACAGTTCCGAGGTGTCCTGCGCCTTGCAGCCGATCTTCTCGAGCTTGCGCCCGCGCGTGAAGCCGGGCCGGTCGGTCTCCACCAGGATCAGGCTCACGCCCTTGCCGCGCGCCTTCGGATCGGTCTTGCAGGCCAGGATCAGCAGGTCGGCGCTGTGACCGTTGGTGATGAAGACCTTCTGTCCGTTGATCACATAGACATCGCCGTCCGGACCCGATTCACGCAGCGCTTGCGTGCCCATCGCCTGCACATCGCTGCCGCCCGAGGGTTCGCTCATGCCGAGCGCGGCCACCACTTCGCCGGTCGCCATCTTCGGCAGCCACATCTTCTTCTGTTCCTCGGTGCCGAAGTCGACCAGGTACGGCGCGCAGATGTCCGAGTGCAGGTAGAAGGTCGGCCCGGTCGCTCCGGCGCGCGCGAACTCCTCGATCAGGATCGCGCTGTACAGGAAGTCGCCACCCATGCCGCCGTATTCCTCGGGCACGTTGCAGCACAGCAGGCCGAGTTCGCCGGCCTTCGTCCACAGGCTGCGCGGCACCTGTCCGGCCTTCTCCCACTCGGCGTGAAAGGGCATGACATGCTCGGCGATGAAGCGGCGCACGGTGTCGCGAAAGGCGTCGTGGTCGGGGCTGAAGAGAGTGCGAGGGATCATTTCGTGCGCTTGTCGATCAATGCATTGGCTGAGGAGTCAGGGAATGGGGGGACCCATTCGGGATCAATGCATTACCTGGAGTAAACGGAGTTAACGGAGTCAATGGAGGGACCGGATGGAACGGATGAATTGCTCTTCTTCTTCTTCAACTCCGTTTACTCCGTTTACTCCGTTTCCTCCCGGTAAGGAATTCTCAGCTCCCCGGCTTGGCCGATCGCTCGATCGCCGGGGCGGCGCAGACGCCGCCGTGGCCAGTGAGCGCATCGATCGCCGCTTCGTCGTAGCCGCATTCGCGCAGCACCTCGGCGCCGTGCTCGCCCAGGTTGGGCGGAAGGCGGGTCACGTCGGTCGGC
>JAYUQC010000182.1:0-3332 GCA_043759735.1 Rhodoferax sp. | reverse complement strand
CGTGGCCCAGCGCACCGGACCGCAGGGCGCTGCGACGGCCAGGTCGGGCACAGCAGCGAACCGGGCCGAAACCTATCTCTATCTGTTGTCGGTTGTCGATATGGGCCAAGGCAGGCCGCAGTTGTCGCTGGAAGCCACGGTCTGCAGCCGCAAGGTCAACGGGGATTGGGCCAAGCCCAAGCCGGTGCGCCAAGCACCCTTCAAGGGCCAGGGCGTGTACGACACGAGCGGTGGCACCGACCACGAGGTGTTACAGCTGATAGCAGCCATGCCCAAAGGCAATCACCATTACTACAGCTACACCACCGGCATCAACTGCCGACCCACGGGTCGCGCCGGGCAACTGGTGCTGGAGCAGGCGGCCGGCACCGGACGCCTGTATGTCAAGAATGACCAGGATCGGCCCGGGGTGGCCGTGCGATGGGGCCCGGCGCGTGCGCTGGAATGGGAGTGGCGCGAGACCAGCACGGTCCGGTCTGCCGCGTCCGGCTGGAACTTGCGCGGCAAAGTGGCCGACAGCGCGGCACGGGTTTGCCACAACGACCCGTTGCTGTATCTCGATGCCGAGAACGGCGAATGTGGTTTGTTGCAGGCCCAGGGCATACCGCCTGCCAGATTGACGGTATTGTTCAACGCCCCGGCTTTTACCGCCTCGGTCATGCAGGAACATCAGTTGGCGCTGATGCAGGCCCTGGGCCCCATCCCGCCACCGCCCGTGCTGCAGGCGCTGCGCACGCTGACCGGCATCGTGCCACGGGCCCGCCTGCATCTGGTGCCGGTGGCACCGGCGCAAGGGCCGCATCAGGGGCTGGTCCAGGCCACCCTGCGCTTCGACTATGCCGGCCATCGCGGCTGGTGGGACGGCGCCGGCAGCACGGTGGTGCTCGACAACCCGCAGGAACGTCTGTTGCTGCATCGCGATGTCGAGTCCGAGCGCCGTGCCATCATGCAGCTGACGGCGTTGGGTTTGTGCACGACCGGCGCCGGTGTTTTTTTCATTCCCGCTGACCGGTCGCAGCAGGATTGGCTGCGCTGGGCCGACGAAGATTTCGGCGTGCTGCGTGAGGCCGGGTTTGAGCTGACTCTCGATGAAGCCCTGCAAGGCTGGATCACCCGGGCCGATGCGCTGCAGGTGCAATTGCAAGCCGAGGACGGTGACGGCGACGATGGCGAACCCGGTGCCACCTCGCCCTGGTTCGCGCTCTCGCTGGGCATGGAGATCAACGGCCAGCGCCACAATATCCTGCCCTGGTTGCCCGACCTGATTGCGAACGCGGCCGCTTGTGCGCCCGACCCGCAAACGGGGCTGCCCGAGCTACCGGCCTTCATCTACCTGCCTGCGCCGGGCGGCACGGGTTTTGTCCGCTTGCCCACCGACAACCTGCGGCCCTGGCTGGCGGCACTGCTGGAGTTGGTGGGGGACCGCAGCCATGACTTCGCTGGCGGCAGCCTGAAGCTTTCGCGCCTGGACGCGCTGCGCACGGGTGCTGCCCTGGGCGCGGGCGCGGTGTGGGACGGCGCGGACGCGCTGCGCAAGATGGTGCAGCAATTGCGCGGCGCGGCCGAGTTGCCGGTGGTTCCGATACCCGACAGCGTGCAGGCCACGTTGCGCCCCTATCAGTTGCAGGGCCTGGGCTGGTTGCAGTTTCTGCGCACCCATGGGCTGGCCGGCATTCTGGCCGACGACATGGGGCTGGGAAAAACCGTGCAGACACTGGTGCACATCCAGGTGGAAAAAGACGCCGGTCGCCTGACCCGGCCGGCCCTGATCATCGCCCCGGTCAGTCTGATGGGCAATTGGCAACGCGAAGCGGCCCGCTTCTGTCCCCAATTGCGCAGCCTGGTCATCCACGGCAAGGACCGTCATGGCGTGACCGACTCGATCGCCCGGCATGATTTGGTGATCGCGCCCTACTCTTTGCTCCAGCGCGACCGTGAGCGCTGGCTGCAGACCCCCTGGCATCTGGTGGTGCTGGACGAGGCGCAGAACATCAAGAACGCCAGCACCCACGCCGCGCAGGTGGTGGGCGAGTTGCAAACCCGGCACCGGCTGTGCCTGTCGGGCACTCCGATGGAGAACCACCTGGGCGAAATCTGGAGCCTGTTCCACTTTCTGATGCCCGGTTTTCTGGGCAGCCAGAAGCGTTTTGGGGAACTGTTCCGCACCCCGATCGAGAAACTCGGCAACCCGGATCGACTGGCCCAGTTGCGCGCCCGTGTCACACCCTTCATGTTGCGCCGGACCAAGGCGCTGGTGGCCGCCGAGCTGCCGCCCAAGGTGGAAACCACGATGCGCGTGGAGCTGTCGGGCCCGCAGGCTGACCTGTACGAAACCATCCGCCTGGGCATGGAAAAGACCGTGCGCGAGGCCTTGAGCAGCAAAGGGCTGGCCAAGTCGCAGATCACCGTCCTGGACGCCCTGCTCAAGTTGCGCCAGGTTTGCTGCGATCCGCATTTACTGAAACTGACCGCTGCCAGACGCGTCAAGACCTCGGCCAAGCTGGACCATTTGATGGAGCTGCTGCCCGAGATGCTGGCCGAGGGCCGGCGCATCCTGCTGTTTTCGCAGTTCACCAGCATGTTGACGCTGATCGAGGCCGAGTTGGAGAAGCGTAAACTGCGCTGGGTCAAACTGACCGGCCAGAGCCAGAACCGCGACGCCTTGATCGAACAGTTCACCAGCGGCCAAGTGCCGCTGTTCCTGATCAGCCTCAAGGCCGGCGGTGTGGGGCTGAACCTGGCGCAGGCCGACACCGTCATCCACTACGACCCCTGGTGGAACCCGGCGGTGGAGAACCAGGCCACCGACCGCGCGCACCGCATCGGGCAGACCCAAAGCGTGTGGGTGGTCAAACTGGTGGCCCAGGGCACGATCGAAGAACGCATTCTGGCGCTGCAGGAGCGCAAGGCCGCGCTGGCCGACAGCATCTACAGCGGTGCTGCGGCGCGCAAGCAGCCGCTGTTTACGGAAAGCGATCTGGCGGAATTGCTGCGGCCCTTGTCGGCAGGGTGATCGGTTTGAGCCAGGGGTAGTCAATTCGGCGTTGACTTGACTCCATATTGGAATCAAAATCTGAAATGTTTCTATTTTGGAGCCGATATGGCAAATCTTTCTGTTAAAGATGTACCAGAGCAGTGGGCAGAAGCACTGCGCCAACGGGCGGCGCGCAACCACCGGTCGCTGCAGGGTGAGTTGATGTTCCTGATCGAACAGGCCGTGCAGGGCGACGAAGCTGCGGCCGCGAAATTGGAGAATTCGACGGGACACGAAGGCAGGGTGGTCGGATTTGACCCACGCGGTTATCCGGTTGTCCGACACGGCTGGAAGACGG
>JAYUQC010000181.1:0-26123 GCA_043759735.1 Rhodoferax sp. | reverse complement strand
ACTCTACCTGGTGCATAACAAGCTGTGGCAGTGGTTGGATCGCCCGGCAGTGATGCCGGGCGTGGATTGAAACTCTACCTGGTGCATAACAAGCTGTGGCAGTGGTTGGATCGCCCGGCAGTGATGCCGGGCGTGGATTGAAACCATGACCGCACTGCGAGCTGGCCAGTTTGCCGACGGGATCGCCCGGCAGTGATGCCGGGCGTGGATTGAAACATCACCAAAAGGAAACGACGACATGACTACTACCCGGATCGCCCGGCAGTGATGCCGGGCGTGGATTGAAACAGCGCGCGCCCTGTACGATCTTGCCGCGCCCGCCGGGATCGCCCGGCAGTGATGCCGGGCGTGGATTGAAACCGTCCAGCCGTCCAGCGTTTGGCATGGAGCGCACGGATCGCCCGGCAGTGATGCCGGGCGTGGATTGAAACCGCGACTACGGTCGCGGGCTGGTCGGCTGCGAGCGGGATCGCCCGGCAGTGATGCCGGGCGTGGTTTGAAACTTTATGGTGCACAACGCTAGCGGATTTGTATGGGGGATCGCCCGGCATTGATGCCGGGCGTGGATTTAAACCCCGCCGCCGGTATCCTGTTGCCCCAAGGCCCGGGGATCGCCCGGCAGTGATGCCGGGCGTGGATTGAAACATCGCGCTCAAGGACGAGCTGCCCAAATCGGTCTGGGATCGCCCGGCAGTGATGCCGGGCGTGGATTGAAACATGGCGATACGCCCCACCCGGGCTCGGCCGGCCTGGGATCGCCCGGCAGTGATGCCGGGCGTGGATTGAAACCACGCCGAACAGGTGTTCCCCACCCAGGAGGCCTGGATCGCCCGGCAGTGATGCCGGGCGTGGATTGAAACATCGCGGGTAAGTACCCTGTCGCCAGTATTAGCGGGATCGCCCGGCAGTGATGCCGGGCGTGGATTGAAACTGCTTCGAGTACGCAGCCCTGCAGGCCCATTGCGGGATCGCCCGGCAGTGATGCCGGGCGTGGATTGAAACAAGGTTAACCACCGCTAGCAGCGATTGCCTTGTCGGATCACCCGGCAGTGATGCCGGGCGTGGATTGAAACACGAACAGGCTGTAGTAGTAATCCACCTGGTCTGGATCGCCCGGCAGTGATGCCGGGCGTGGATTGAAACGACCTGGGTGGAGATGTTGAGTGAGTCGGTCGCGTGGATCGCCCGGCAGTGATGCCGGGCGTGGATTGAAACATTCAGATGTCCACCCAGTGGCGCACCGGCATGAGGGATCGCCCGGCAGTGATGCCGGGCGTGGATTGAAACATGACCATGTGGAACCGGCGCCTGCGCATCGCACACGGATCGCCCGGCAGTGATGCCGGGCGTGGATTGAAACTTGCAGTGCCATGGCATTGCCTTTTTTGCGGTTGGGATCGCCCGGCAGTGATGCCGGGCGTGGATTGAAACGGGCTGAAACCCGCAGCCAGAGCGGCATCCGGGAGGATCGCCCGGCAGTGATGCCGGGCGTGGATTGAAACCCGCGTATCTGCAGCGCGCTGATTGAGCACATCGGGATCGCCCGGCAGTGATGCCGGGCGTGGATTGAAACGTGTCTGTTGGCATTGTCACTGTGCGCCAATGCGGGATCGCCCGGCAGTGATGCCGGGCGTGGATTGAAACTTCAAGCAATTTGTCAGACTCATGAGAATGCTCCGGATCGCCCGGCAGTGATGCCGGGCGTGGATTGAAACGCTTCCGGTGGCGCAGCACTTTGCCAGCGGGCAGGGATCGCCCGGCAGTGATGCCGGGCGTGGATTGAAACTATCGGGCTGCAGGTCGGACTTGGCCGTCTTGCGCGGGATCGCCCGGCAGTGATGCCGGGCGTGGATTGAAACTTGACTTGTTGGCCCGGGCAGCGGCAAGTCGATCGGGATCGCCCGGCAGTGATGCCGGGCGTGGATTGAAACCCGATTGTTTGGTTGTCAACCTGAGGCAAATCAAAGGATCGCCCGGCAGTGATGCCGGGCGTGGATTGAAACGTGTTTGCTACGGTCCCGGTCGAGCTGGTGTAGCGGATCGCCCGGCAGTGATGCCGGGCGTGGATTGAAACAAACGTTGGAGCTTGAGGTAACGGGGTTGCGGGAGGATCGCCCGGCAGTGATGCCGGGCGTGGATTGAAACGCTTTGGCTTCGGCGCTTTTGCGGAAAAGCGCAGCGGATCGCCCGGCAGTGATGCCGGGCGTGGATTGAAACCGTTCCACATCGGCGACTACACGAGCGCCACGCAAGGATCGCCCGGCAGTGATGCCGGGCGTGGATTGAAACACGGCCTTGGACGTAGTACAGAACCTCCAGACGCAGGATCGCCCGGCAGTGATGCCGGGCGTGGATTGAAACTTTTATTGCGCAAAAGCTGACCGCGCTGACCGCAAGGATCGCCCGGCAGTGATGCCGGGCGTGGATTGAAACATCAACGAGTCAATGACGACATGCGTCACGCCAAGGGATCGCCCGGCAGTGATGCCGGGCGTGGATTGAAACGAGAATCTGCTGCCCACCGGCAATGGTGAACCACTGGATCGCCCGGCAGTGATGCCGGGCGTGGATTGAAGCCTATTTGGTTATGGGCGGCTACGACAAGTGGTAGGCGGCCACCGCGCGCCGTGTGTCCGATGTTGTACGTGTGACCGGTGACAACCATGGTTGCGCCCGAGGCCATGTCGATGAAGCCGAGCACGTCGCGCAGCAGCGGCACCAGGAACTCGCGCACCGTGGCGTCATGGGCGTTGATGTGCTGGCGCAGGCGCAATGGCTGAAGGTCGGCCCACAGGTTCTGTGCGATGCGCCAGAAGCGCGCGATCTCGTCGCGCAACTTCAAGCCCTTGGGCACGCCATAGTGCGGCTCGGCTTGCTCGGTCTTGTCGGGCGCCTGCAGGGTGGTCAGGCGGGCCAGTTCGTCGGCGAGGATGAGGCCGCCCTCAATACGGATGGCTTGGTAGGCGAGTTGGGACGATCTGCGGCAAGTAATGGGATTCAGTTGCCCCGCAGCAAGTTGCGGCCGATCGTGTAGCAGTGCAATGCCACGGGCATGAACTCGATGTCGATGCCGTCGACTTGGACTTCGCCGGTGTAGGTGCGCGTGGTAACCAATGGCTTGCGGACCAAGCGGTGCTTTGCAGCCAGTTCGCGCAGGCCGCGCAGTTCGTTAAGGGCGGTTGGCGCCCGGTCGGACCACTTGATTTCAACTGCGAAGCGCGGCTTCTGCGTGCGCGGGTCGAGCGACACGATATCGACCTCCAGATCCTGCCGGCCTGATTTCCAGCGTGCGTAATGGAGCGCGCGGCTCACCTGCGCGCTGTGCAGCCACTGGCTCCAGACGGCGGTTTCGGCCAAGTTGCCCATTGCTTCGTCGTCGGCGCCGGTCATGCCGAACAGCGCGGCGCGGATTGCCGGGTTCGTCAGATAGACCTTGAAAGTGCGCGCCCGCTGCATGCGCAATGCGTTGTCGTCAATGCGGTGCACGCGGCGAATCAGGTATGCCGCCTCCAGGTATTCGAGGTAGTCTGCGAGCTTGGCCTTCAAAATTCCCGAATGGCTGGACAGTGCTTCCAGGCCAAGTTCGTTACCGGTGTTGAATGCCAGGACGTTGAAGAAGCGGTTGAGTTCCTGTGTATCGCCAATGCCGTAGAGGCTCGGCAAGTCCTTCAGCAAAACCTTGTCCACGATGTCTTGCCGCAGGAAGCGCGCCGGGTTGGCACGCACCATCGGGTTCATCACGGCCTCGGGAAAGCCACCGTAGTTGAGATAGTTGACGAACTCGACGTTCAGCGCCGTGATGTCGGTTGCGTGATAGCCGGGGACGCGGTCCGCCGTATCGTCGCGTTCAACAATGAGCGAATCTTCCTGGCCGGCGAAGTTCAGGTACTCGGCAAAGGTGAGCGGCGGCAAGATGAACTCGGTGAAACGGCCGGCACCTGACTCTCGGCTTTTCATGCGCAGCGCTGCAGCCGCCGAGCCGCTTGCCACAAACCGGATGTGAGGGTAGGTGTCCACCAGCGACTTGAGGTGGACCTCCCAATCCTTGAGGTACTGAATCTCGTCGAACATCACCCACAACGGTTTGCCAGGCGGGTGACGCTGCGGATCGGTGAAGAGTTGAACCAGGCTTTCGAGCGAGCGGCCGGAGTACAAGGGCGTGTCTAGCGACAGAAAGAGCACCTGGGTACCCGCAATGCCGTTGGATAGGAGCCGATCTATCAAGTGCTTGAGCATCACCGTCTTGCCCACCCGACGCGGGCCGATCAGCACCAGGGCACGCCGCACCGAGGTCTCCAGTGCCAGGTTTGCAAACTGCCGGAAGTAGGCACGGCGCGGCCAAGCGGCCTCTTCAGCATCAATCCCGTGCCCGGCCCGCCACCATGGGTTGTCGGTGGCCAACCGGCGCTGGACTTCGTAGGCAGGGATGTCGAGTCGCGTTGCCATAGGTCGAAGGAATAAATTCTAAGTTGTCAGTTTAGATGCGATTTTCGCACCTTAATATGACATTTGCCAAATTTCCTTTATCCATCAGGTACTTGCAACGTGATCGGAAATTCTCTCCGGTACCAGGACGAACACCCCCATCACGTCCATCGGCAAGGTGGCGGTGACCTGGTAGCAGCCTTTGGCATCGGCTGCTTCGTGGATGCGGCGATGGTCTTGCAGCAGTGAACCAAGCGGTCAAGGTCTGCGGACCGGATGGCATCGATGCCAAAACAAGGAGTCGCCGGCGCCACGCACAAGCACCCGGCGTGGCGCCAGCGCAATCCTACTTCACCATCCCGGTCATCGGAGCGACCTGCTGTGTCCAGCGGCCGCCCTTGACCATGTCGATCGATGCGTATTCCGGGGCCACATGATTGGCGACAAAGTTCTGCTTGGAATAGGTCGTGAAATCCTCGTGTGACACACCCTGGGCCGCCTTGGAAAAGCTTTCGGCGCTGAGGCTTTTGCCTGCAGCCTGCACGCTCTTGATGAACCAGTCGGTATACGAATACGCATTGGCCGCGTTCTCGTCGGGGTCGACATTGAACTTCTGCTTGAACGCGGCCTGGAACTTTTTCGCGGCCGCGTCGGCAGTGTCTGCTCCGTGCAGCTTCCAGCCACCGATGCCGTACAGGCCTTCGACGGCATCCTTGCCCAGTGCCGCGACGATGCCGCTGCGTCCCGGCAAGGTGGTCAGAACCTTGACCTCTTTCCAGCCCAGCTTGCGCACCTCGGCCATCACGGCCACGGTCTCGCGCACGATGGTGCCGGCCAGGATCATGTCGACATTGGCCGCCTTCATCTTGGCGACCTGGGATGAGAAGTCGATGTCGCCGGCCTTCCAGGAGGCTTCCGCTGCCACCGTCAGATTGGCGTCCTTGAGCGCGGCGTTCATGCCGGCCTTGACCAGGTCGCCAAACGGGCCTTCCTGGTAGATGATGCCGATCTTCTTCGCGCCCCAGGTCTTGATAGCCCACGAAACGCCGGTGGCGGTGGTGCTGTCGTAATTTTGCACCGTGGTGAACAGCAGCGGACTGTTGCCCGACACTTTCTGGATGATTCCCGATGCGGCCCAGGGTGCGAACACCACGACCCCGGCGTCGGTCGCCATCTTGACGGTGGCCGCGTTCGGCCCCGAGCCAAACGGATTGAGGATCGCGAATACATCGTCGCTCTTGGTCAACTTCTGTACCGCGCGTACCGCCAGTTGCGGCTGGCTGCCGTTGTCCTCCACCACCAGGCGAAACTTGCGGCCGTTCACGCCGCCGGCCGCATTGGCTTCGTCCAGCCGCAGCTGCATCGCGTTGCGCAGCATCGGCATGCCGGCGGCCACCGGACCGGACAGGTCCAGGTGGGTGCCGACGACGATCTCGGTATCGGTGACGCCGCCGGCGAATGCCAGCGAGGCACTCAGGGTGGCGGTTGCGCCGATCAGGCGCGACAGGAATGTTTTCATCAGATTGTCTCCTTCAAAAAAAAAGGTCAACGGAAAGAAAAAATGGGCTGACACGAGGTCACAGGGAACTTCATCGATCACAGGGAAAACTGCGCCGCTTACGGCGGGTACATGCTGGCGATCACATCGGCGTATTTGACCGCGATCACCTTGCGCTTGAGTTTCATTGTCGGCGTCAGTTCTTCGTCTTCGGCGCCGAGCAGTTCGGCGATGATGCGGAAATCCTTGATTTGCTCGACCCGCGCCAGTTGGGTATTGGCCTGCTCGATCTGTTCACGAACCAGGCCCACCACCTCGGCGGTGCGGGTCAGGCTGGCGAAGTCGGTATAGGGAACCTGATGCTCCTGCGCGAATCGTGCCACATGTTCCTGGTCGATCATGATGAGCGCGGTCAGGAAATGGCGCCCGTCACCCACCACCACCGCGTCGGTGATGTAGGGGCTGAACTTGAGCAGGCTCTCGATATGGCTGGGTGTGATGTTCTTGCCACCGGATGTGATCAGGATGTCCTTGATGCGGTCGCGGATCGCCAGGTAACCCTGTTCGTCCAGTTCGCCGCAGTCACCGGTCAGCAGCCAGCCGTCGGGGTCCAGCGCGTCGGCGCTCTTGCCCGGGTCGCGCCAGTAGCCGGCGAACACATGCGGGCCGCGCACCTGGATCTCGTTCTCGGCACCGATGCGCAGTTGCGTGCCCGCACCTGCCACGCCGGCCCATCCGAGACGGATCCCGCCAACGGGCGTCGCGGTGCAAAAACCGCAGGTCTCGGTCATGCCGAACGCCTCGCGCAACTCGATGCCGATGGCTAGATACCAGCGGATCAGGTCGGGCGGCACGGGCGCCGCGCCGGTCAGGGCGGTCTTGACATTCTGCAGCCCCAGGAATCGGCGCAGGTTGCGGAACGCCGCTGCATCGAGCATGCGCCCGAGCGGCGATGGCGGCACGTCGGCCAGGCCGTCGAGTCGCCGCTGCACCCGTGCACGGTTGCCGGCCAGCGCGCGCTGGTAGGTCCAGCGTGCGGGCGCGATCGCGTCACGCATGAACAGCGAGACCTGCGAATACATCTTCTCCCAAAAGCGCGGCGGAGCGAACAGTACCTGGGGTGCCACCTCGCGCAGGTCGTTGAAGACCGTGCCGGCGTTCTCCGGGAAATGCACCACCAGGCCGACCGCCAGCGGATTGAACACGGTGGACATGCGCTCGGCAATGTGGCACAGCGGCAGAAACGACAGTGACCGGTCGCCGGGCGCCGCGTCCAGATAGGCAGTGGCCTGGCCGAGCTGGAACACCACATTGCGGTTGGACATCATGGCACCCTTGGGCGCGCCGGTGGTGCCCGAGGTGTAGACCAGGAAGGCGGTGTCCTCGGGCATACCGGCGTCGATCGCCGCATCGAAGTCGGCGGCGCGCGAGCGGGACAGTTCCAGTCCGCGGGCCAGCAGATCGTCGAAGAACATCACCTGCTCGTCCTGCAATGCGCGCAGGCCTTCACGGTCCATCACGACGATGCGCAACAGGTCGGGGCAGCGGGTCCGCACGGCCAGCGCTTTTTCCAGTTGCTCCTGGTTCTCGACCAGCAATAGCCGGGCCTGCGAATGCTGCAGGATGTAGGCCACCTGCTCGTTGGACGAGGTCGGGTAGATGCCGTTGCCGATCAGGCCCATGCATTGGGCGCCCATGTCGGCATACAGCCACTCGGGGCGGTTCTCGGCCAGCACGCAGATGACCTCGCCGCGGCGCAGGCCCATGTCGGTCATTGCCAGGCCGATCGCGCGCGCTTTGTCCAGGTAGCCGTGCCAGGAGATGGACTGCCAGATGCCGCGGCGCTTGTGGCGCAGCGCACTGGCTTCGCCCCAGGCCTGGCAACGGGCGCGAAACACCTTGGCCGGTGTGTCGCATCCGAGAAAAGTGATGGATTCGATGCTCATCGGTCAGCGCCAGGTCTTGCGCCGGCTCCAGCGTTGCGCAGTGCCGCTCAGGCCATGGGTCTGGCCCAGGCCGAGGTAAGCGTCGCGCACATCCGATTTCTGCGCCAGTGCCGCGCAGGTATCGGCCGCGACGACCCGGCCCAGCTCCATGATGTAGCCGTCATCGGCATGCGCCAGCGCAACGGCGGCGTTCTGCTCGACCACCAGTACCGCAGTGCCGGTGTCGTCGCGGATGCGGCGCACGATGGAAAAAATCTCCTTGGTCAGCAACGGCGACAGGCCCAGCGATGGCTCATCGAGCATCAGCAGCCTGGGCTGGCTCATCACCGCGCGTCCAATGGCCAGCATCTGCTGCTCGCCGCCGGAGAGCAGGCCGGCGTGTTGCAGCGCGCGCTCCTTCAGACGCGGAAACCATTGGTAGACCCGCTGCAGGTCGCGCCGCACGCCATCGGCGTCACGGCGGGTGTAGGCGCCCATGGCCAGGTTGTCGCGCACGCTCAGGAATGGAAATACCTGGCGACCCTCGGGCACCAGCACCAGGCCCTTGCGGCAGACCGCGTCGGCGTCGAGCCCCTGCACCTGCTCGCCGCGCAACACCACCTGCCCCTTGAAAGGGTCGATGACGCCTGACACGGTATTGAGCAGCGTGGTCTTGCCGGCGCCATTGGCGCCCAGCACGGCGACGATGCGGGCCTCGAACACCTGCAGGTTGACGCCCGAGATGGCGACGATGGGCCCATACCAGGTTTCCAGATTGCGCACGTCGAGCATCGGGGTCATGGTTCAGGTTCCCAGGTACGCGGCGACCACCAGCGGGTCGTTTTGCACCGCGCGCGCGCTGCCCATGGCCAGCAGTTCACCTTGTGCCATGCAGATCACCCGGTCCGATACCGCGCTCACCAGCGACATATCGTGCTCGACCATCACCACCGTGATACCCAGGTCGCTGCGGATGTCGTCGATCCAGAACGCCAGACGGCGGGTTTCTTCCGGGTTCAGCCCCGAGGCGGGCTCGTCCAGGAACAGCAATCGCGGACCGGTGGCCAGCGCACGACCGAGTTCGACCACCTTGCGCACGCCATAGGGCAATCCCGCAACCAGGCTGTTGCGCCAGGGCGATAGGTCGAGGAACTCGATGATCTCCTCGACGGCCGCGCGCGATTGCTCCTCCAGCCGTATCACGTCCGCCGTGCGCAGCAGTTGCTGCCACCAGGCGCCATGGCCGAAGCGGTGCCGACCCAGCAGCAGGTTGTCCAGCACCGTGGCGGCTTCGAACAGCTCGATGTTCTGGAAGGTGCGCGCAATACCCAGTGCCGCCACCGCGTGGCGGTCGACCCGGGTCAGTTCATGGCCGTCGAAGCGCACGCTGCCGCCGCTGGGGTCGAACACCCGGGTGACGACATTGAGCACCGAGGTCTTGCCGGCCCCGTTGGGACCGATGATGGCCAGTACCTCGCCGGCACGCACCTCGAATGCCAGTTGCCGAATCGCATGCACGCCGCCAAACGACAGCGACAGGCCGCGCGCCTGCAGAAGGATGGTCCCGGTGGCGGAACCTGTCATTTGTAGCGCTCCGACTTCATGTAGCGTTTGCTGCGCTTGAAGGTGTCGCGCCGGTACAGCGGAAAGCTCTGCACCAATGCGCGCAGCTTGATCCAGCGCCCGTTGATGCCGCCCGGTTCGAACAGGACGAACAGCGCCAGGATGAAGCCGAAGATGAAGGTTTCCAGGCCGAACTGCTTGGCGATATGGTCGGGCAGCAGCGGCTTGATGCGCGAGATCAGCGTGGGCAACATGCTGATCAGGATCGCGCCGAGAATTGCTCCGCGCAGGCTGCCCAGGCCGCCGATGACCACCATCAGCACCAGCTCCATCGACAGGATCAGCGTGAACGCATCCGGCGTCAGGTACTTGGTATGGTGCGCCAGCAAGGCCCCCGCCAGGCCGGTGACGCCAGCCGATAACGCAAACGCCGTCACCTTGACCCGACCCACCGCAATGCCGAGCGAATACGCCGCCGCCTCGGAGTCGCGCACACCGACGAAAGCGCGCCCCATCGCCGAGCGCAGCAGGTTGAGCAGCGCCAGCAGCACCAGCACCAGCGCCAGCAGACAAAAGAAATAAAACGCCTTGCCGCCGCCCAGCGCGAGTCCGGCCACCACCGGGTCCGGCACCGCAAGACCGGTGAAGCCGCCCGTGACCGAACCCCAATGCCCTATCACGTGGGTGGCGATGACGGAAAACGCCAGCGTGACCATGGCCAGGTACAGGCCCGAGACCCGGATCGCCGGGAAACCCAGCGCCAGACCGCAGGCGGCGCACAGCAGTCCGGCCAGCGGCAGCGACAGCAACAGCGGCACACCCTGGTTCAGCATCCAGGCATGTGCGTAGGCACCAACCGCCAAAAATGCGGCGTGCCCGAGCGACACCTGACCGGTGTACCCGGTCAACACCATCAGCCCCAGCGCGGCAATGCACAGGATAAAGACATAGGCCAGTTCGCTGACCAGATAATTCGACGCCAGCCAGGGCAGGGCCAGCAGCAGCATGCCGAGCAGACCATAGGCGACGCGCTCGTCGGTATGGCGCAGCAGCGTGACGCTGTCGCGGTAGCGGGTGTTGTAGTCAAAGCGCATGGAGACTACACCCGTTTGCCGTGTGCTTCGCCGAGCAGGCCGTGCGGACGTACCACCAGCACGCCGATCAGCACCACATAGGCGACCACGTCCTTGGAGCCATCGGGCAGGTAGACGCCGGCGTACTGCTCGATCAGCCCGATCAGCAGGCCACCGACGATGGCGCCGGCAATGCTGCCAAAACCGCCCAGCACCAGCGCCGCCAGCGCCTTGAGCACCACGTACCACAAGCTCACGTCGACCAGCGTGATCGGCGCCAGCAACACGCCGGCCACCGCCGCGGTGGCCCCGGCCAGCGCCCAGACCATGGAGTTGACGCGCTTGACGCGCACCCCGGTCAGGTAGGCGGCGAGCTGGTTCTGCGAGGCTGCCTGCATCGCAACGCCGAGCCGGGTGCTGCGAAAGAACAGTAGCAGCGCCGCCGTCACTGCCAGTGCAACGCCGACGATGACCAGTTGCAGGTCGGCGATGGCGATACCTGCCACGGTACTGGTCTGGCCGGTCCAGGGCGTCGCGTAGTTGCGCGATTCGGGTCCAAAACCCATGCTGACCAGGCCGCGCAGCATGAAGGCCAGCGCGATGGTCAGCATCACGCCGGCGAACTGCGGCTGGCCCGCGATGCGCCGGATGATGAAGGCATCCAGTCCGTAGGAAAGCAGCGCGGCGATCAGCACCGTGGTGCCCAATGCCGCCCAAAACGGCAGGCCGGCGATCGTGATCAGTCCCCAGGCGGTAAACGCCGACACCACCAGCAGGTCGCCATGCGCGAAGTTCAGTACTTCGGTGGCCTTGTAGGTCAGCACCAGTCCGAGTGCGACCAAGGCGTAGATCGCGCCCACGGCGATGCCGTTGACGGTGAGCTGCGCGAAAACCTGCAGTCCCGCGTCGGTCATCCGGCATCCTTGCTCATGCGGGCTCCGCAATGCGTGGGGACGAGGTGGCCCCATGGAAAGTCACGTCGTGCGGCGTCACCGGTTGGGCGCAGGCGCTGCAGGCCACCTGTGGCACAAACGGACTGCCGCAGGCCTTGTGCACCGGGCGGATCGAACTGGGCTGGTGCAGGTAGTTTCCGGCTGCCCAGGTTGAAAAGCACACCAGGTAGCCGAACAGGTCGCGACTCGCTGGCGTGAGTCGGTAGACGGTGCGTCGCGCATCGTTCAGGTCGGGTTGGCCGAGCAGCAGGCCTGCCTCGACCATGCTGGCGAGGCGGCGCGCCAGCACGCTGCTGGCAATGCCCAGTACGTGGACCAGCTGGTCGAAATAGTGGCAACCGAGCACGACCGCGGTGACGATCATCAGCGACCAGCGGTCGACCCGCAGCCCGAGCCCCAGCCCCGTCGCGTCGGTCGCAGCCAGCCGCGCTGCGCGGGCGATCGGCGCCAGTTCCAGCAGTTTCGGGTTGACTTTGAGGGTGAGCTGCAGATCGTTCATGCCGGTCTTGTCGCCACAGGCCGTGCAGGTCAGCACCGGTACGAAATGTTTGCCGCAGCGCGTGTGCAGCAGCTTGTCCGGCAGCTGGGCGCGGCGCGAACCCCAGCGTTTTTCCCACACCCACACCATCAGCACATGGTCGTAGAGCTTGAGGCCGGCCTGGGTCAGGTGGTAGGCCAGCCGCTTCGGGCGCTCCTGGTATGCGCGCTGGCGCAACAGTCCCAGGCCAACCAGGGTCCTCAGCCGGTTGGCCAGTGTCGGCCGCGGGATCCCCAGGCTGGTCTGCCATGCGTCGAAACGGTTGATGCCGGTGAAGGCGCCCATCAAGATGGCCACGATCCAGCGGTCGCCCAGCACCATCAACCCATGGTTCAGCGTACTGCTGGCCAGCGCATCGCGGGTCAGATCCAGGTCTGGCGCGAACGACAGGGTGATGGACGGAGCCATGGTCGCGGCACGAAACAATCAGGCGTCGCAGGCCACGACGAAACTGACGACGGTGGCGCAGGAGCCGCCGATGTTGAGGGTCTGGATGCGCCGCGCTCCGTCGATCTGGCAGTCGCCCGCCTGGCCGCTGACCTGGCGCGCCGCATCCAGCAGCATCCGGGCACCGGTCGCCCCGACCGGATGGCCGCACCCAATGAGTCCGCCACTCATGTTGACCGGGCAGCTGCCGCCGCGTTCGATGCGGCCGTCTTCCACTGCCTGCCAGCTCTGGCCGGGTGCGGTCAGTCCCAGGTGGTCGATCGCCATGTATTCGGTGGTGGTAAAGCAGTCGTGGGTTTCGACGCCATCCATGGCGGCGATGTCCGGCACGCCGGCTCGGCGCCAGGCGTCCTCGATGGTCTGGCGTACATGCGGAAAAACATAGGGCTCGCCCGCGCTGCGTTCGAACTTGTCCTTGAGCCGCAGGCCGGCGTTGCGATGGCCCCAGCCGGCGATACGCGGCAGTTTGTCCAGCGTGGTGCCGCTGCGCCGTGCATGTTCCTGCGCAAAATCGGCGCTGGCCAGCACCACGGCGCAGGCGCCGTCGGTGATCTGGCCGCAGTCCTGGCGCCGCGAGCCCGGTTCGATCACCGGGTTGGCCACGTCGTCGTCGGTGAAGCTGTCGGCGTCGAACTGCCATTTGCGGGTCTGCGCCAGCGGGTTGCGCTTGGCGTTGCCGTAGTTGAGCTCGGCGATGCGGTTGAGGTATTTGCGATCCAGGCCGTAGCGGCGCTCATATTCCTGTGCCATCAGGCCGAACGCGGCTGGCCACATGAAGGTGCACGCGATGTCCTCGTGGCCTTGCCAGGATGCGGCGTTCTGATTGCGGGAGGCGATGTCGCCCGGCAGGTTCTTGAACTCCTCGACGCCGAGCACCAGCACGCAGTCGTAGCGCCCGGCCTCGATCTCGGCCATCGCGGTGAGCACGGCCAGCGACGACGATGCGCAGGCGCCTTCATGGCGCATTGCCGGCACCCCCCAGAGCTCGGGCACCACCTGCGCCACCATCGCGCCCAGGTGCGCCTGCTGGCGCTGCAGTTCGCCGAACGCGTTGCCGACGTGGATGCTGTCAATGGCAGTGGCCTCCAGTCCAGCGGCGGCGAGTGCGCCGAGCGTCGCCTCGCGCGTCATGTCGGAAATGTCCTGACCGTTGCGCGACCAGACCTTGGCGAAGTCGCTCTGGTAGCCGCCCAGGACGTAGGTGGAGATGGTCATGGTTGCGACTCCATGGGTTGCGTTGATTGAGGGACCGACTGTTGGTGGTCATGCGCCGCGTCATCGCCCCGAACGGGGAGGGACTCTGCATGAGACGGACGGGGATCGGTGCGGTTGGAACAGGGATAGGGCAGATGGCGCATGCGAGCCAGTGCCTGCATGTATTCCTGCTCCAGCCGATTTACAACCTCGGCCACTGGCTCGATCGCCTTGACCGCACCCACGCCCTGGCCAGCGGCCCAGACCTCGGTCCATTTCTTGGATGTGAAGGATTGGTTGCTGTCGTACATGCGCCCGGGTGCCGACGGCATGTTGTCCGGATCGAGCCCGTTGGCGCGCAGCGACGGCTTGAGCCAACTTGCCGGAGTGCCCGACACACCGGCGCTTACGACCAGGTCGTCGACCGAGCAATCCACCAGCATCTGCTTGTAGGCATCGGGCGCCATGCTCTCTCGCGTGGGAATGAAACGGGTACCCATGTAGACATAATCGGCCCCGCTGGCCAGCGCGCCGGCGACGCCCCAGCCGTCGCTGATGCCACCACCGACGATCACATGGCCGTCGAAGAACTCGCGCAGGGCGCTGATAAACGCGAACGGAGACAGGAATCCGGTGTGTCCGCCTGCCCCGGCCGACACGCAGGCCAGGCCGTCCGCGCCGGCGGCGACCGCCTTCCTGGCCAGGGCGATGGTGGTCACGTCAGCGAACACCAGTCCGCCGTAGGCCTGCACGACCTCGATGGCTGGTTTGGGGCTGCCGAGTGCGGTTACGACGATCGGGGGTTTGTACCTGGCCACCAGCGCCAGGTCTTCCGGCAGCCGGGTGTTGGATGAGTGCGTCACCAGATTCGCGCACCAGGGGCCCACCGGATGTGTGCCCTGTTCGCCCCGCGCGCGCGCAAGCCCTTCGGTGATCTGGTGCATCCAGGCGTCGAGTTGCGCGATCGGCCGCGCGTTGGGTGTCGGGAACGCGCCAATGATGCCGGCCTTGCAAGCGGCCAGCACCAGATCCGGTCCGGATATGAGAAACATCGGCGCCGCAAAAACCGGCAGACGCAGCCCGAACGGGGCGCGCGAGATATTCTGCTCCATGTGTTACTGCGTTGCCTTGAAGCCGGAAATCTTGACGGCTTCGGCCCAGCGTCTGGACTCGGCCTGGTAGAAGGTCTGGAACTCCTGCGGTGTCGTCGCCAGTGGCTCGAAACCCACGGGTGTCCACTTGTCCCTGATCTCCGCACTGCGCAGCGCCTTGCCGAATTCGGCGTTGAGCCGAGCGATCACCGCGTCCGGTGTCCCGCTGGGTGCGGCCAGGCCGGCCCAGATGTAGATGTCCAGGTCGGGGTAACCCTGCTCGCGGAAGGTGGCCAGGTTGGGCATCAGCGGCGAGCGGGTGGGCGTCGTGATCGCCAGCACCTTGACCTTGCCCGATTCCACATGCTGCTTGACCGCCAGCAGTGGCAGGAACGCCGCGTGGACCTGGCCGCCAAGCAGGTTCGTGACCGCAGGAGGCGTGCCGTTGAACGGCACATGCAGCATGTCGATGCCGGCGCGCTGGTTCAGGATCACGCCGGCGAAATGCGAGGAGTTGCCGGCGGTGAACGAGGCGAACGAGACCTTGCCCGGATTCGCCTTGGTCCAGGCCACGAACTCGGCCACGTTGTTGGCCGGCACGCTGGCGTTGACTGCCATCACCATCGCCGCGCCCAGGAAGTTGGACACTGGCTTGAAGTGCTTGTCCGGGTCGTAGGGCAGGCTGGCAAAGGTGTGCGGGTTGATCGTGAACATGCTGGTGTTGCACAGCAGCAGCGTGTAGCCGTCGGGTGCCGCCTGCATCACGGTCTGTGCCGCGATGATGCCCGAGCCACCGGGCTTGGCATCGACCAGGAGCGGCTGGCCGGTGTTGGCCTTGAACACCTCGGCAACCTGGCGCAATGCGGTGTCGAGCGTATTGCCGGCGGCAAACGGCACCACTACCCGCACCGGCTTGTCGGGAAAGGTCTGCGCGCGCACCGGTGGGAGCGTGAGGGTGGCAGTGGCTGCCGCCAGGCTGGTCAATATGGTGCGTCGTTTCATGGCATCTCCGTGCGCCGGTCAAGGCCGGCAAAATGTTGAGGGGTCGAACTGGATACGCGGGTGATCAACTGCTGCAATGCGTCGGCCAATGCCGCGGGCTGCTCCAAAGGCGTCTGGTGTCCAGCTTGCGCCAGCCAGACGAGTCGGGCTCCCGGAACCAGCGCGGCGATGTCATCGGACAATGCGGGCGGTGTGACCTTGTCTTCGCGCCCGCAGACCACCAGCGTCGGCATCGCCAATTGCGCCAGCACGGCGCGCTGGTCTGTGCGGCCCATGATGGCGCGCATTTGGCGGATCGCGGCCTGCGCGCCAATGGCGTGCATCATGCTGCGCATACCCTCGACCAGGTCCGTGCGGCCAAGGTTGTCGGGGTGCAGGCTGAACGCGATCACGCCAGACACCGCGCGCTCGAAGTTGCGCTCCAGTGCGGCGATGGTCTTCACGCGGTTGAGCATCGACGCTTCGGTTTCGACTTGGGCCGAGGAGTCGATGAAGGCCACGCCGCGCACCTGCGATGCATGACGCGACAGCAGGTCGATGGCGACATAGCCGCCCATCGAATAGCCGGCCACGATCAGTGGCGTTTGCTGCGGCAGCGCGTCCACCAGGCGCCAGGCGTCGTCGGCCATCGCGGTGATCGACTCCTGCGTCAACACGTCCGCCACCCGCACCTCGACGCCGTCGCCAAGATGCACGCGCACCGGGTCCCATATCGCGCCGGTATTGAACATGCCTGGTATCAGCAGCAAGACCGGCCTGCCTGGCGTCGTTTCGCTCACCAGACCACCCTGCGTGCTGCGCACTGCGGGATTCGTCTTGGGGCGGCCCGGCGACTCATGCCGCCTCCGACGCAAGGGCCTTGGCCTGTTCGCGCAGTTCGCGCTTGAGGATCTTGCCTACCGGGTTGCGCGGCAATATCGTCAGCGCCAACAGGTATTCCGGCAGCTTGTAGGCGGCCACATGCCGTTCCTCGCGCAAATAGCGCACCAGGGTCTGCAGCGTCACTGGCGCGTCTGGCGCGCTGACGATGCAGGCGCAGAGTTTTTCACCCAGCACCTGGTCGGGTACGCCGACCACGGCCACTTCGCGCACGCCGGGGTACGCCGCCAGCAGCCCTTCGATTTCTTCGCTCGAGATGTTCATGCCGCCGCGGATCACCAGATCCTTGGAGCGGCCCACATAGCGGTAGAACTGCAGCCGGTCGCCGCCGATCTCGAACAGGTCGCCGGAGCGGTAATAACCCTGGTCGTCGAAAGCGCGTGCGGTCATCTCCGGCGCGCGGAAATAGCCGGAGAAAATCGTCGCCCCCTTGAAGCGCAGTTCACCGGGTTGCCCCGCCTCGGTGATGTCCTGGCCAGTCTCCAGGTCGACCAGCCGGGTGCGGATCTTGCGGGTGGTCGACACGCTCCATTCGAATCCGTCCACGCCGGCGCGCGGAAAATACTGGGCCCGCAATCCCGGGTCCGGAATGTCATGGTCACTGCCCGACAGCGCTGCACCTTCGTTGGAGCCAAAGTAGTTCACGATCTGGACGCCGTACCTATCCGCAAAGCCACGTACCATCCATTCACTCAGTGGCGCGGCGCCCGAGCCGATGCGCGACAGGCGCCGGAAGTCGATGCCATCGAGCATTTCCGCGTTGTGCAGCAGCATGTTGAGCACCGCCGGTGGCGCCACGGTGTAGTCGATGCGCTCGTCGCGCAGTTGCTGCAGGAATACCGCCAGCTCGAACGGGTGGTGCTGCACAACGGTTCCGCCCAGCACCAGCCAGCCCGCCAACGCAGTCGACAGGCCCGCCATGTTGACGAACGGGAACGGATTGAGCAGCCGGGCATGCGCCTGCAACCGGGCTGCCTCGATGATGCTGGGTGCGACCACCAGCCATTCGTTGTGAGAGCGCGGAACGCCCTTGGGTGCGGCTTCGGTGCCCGAGGTCCAGCAGATGCTGAACACGTCGTTGGCGCTGACCGCCGCGCGCGTCTGCGCCGCGTGCAGCCCGGCGCGTTGCGCGTCGTCGAGCCCGATGGCCATGGTGTCGGCCAGAACGATGGCACCTGCCGCGGCGCCATCGCCCCATGCGAACACCCTGGTCAGCGCCTGGTGGGATGCACACAGGCGCACGAACATGCCCGCGGCGGCATGCACATGGCCTGGCTTGCCAATGGCGGCGAAGGTGATCGCCGCCACCGCCCCGGTCAGATCCAGGATCTGGTCGAGTTCATGTTCGCGGTACTGGACCGGTACGGGTGTGACAACAATACCCAGCCGCGCGCAGGCCAGATAGACGACGAATTGCTCGACGCAATTGGGCAGCTGCACGACAACGATGTTGTCGCGCTGCAAGCCGTGTTCGATCAACTGCAGGCACAGTTGGTCTACTTCGTGCGCCAGTTGCCGCCAGCTCAGGCGCCGGGGCGCCCCGTGCGCAAATTCGGTGCGATTGGGTGCATCGACTACCGCCTCGGCATCGCCGCGCGCCGCTACTTGCTGCTCGAACAACTGCCACAGCGTCACGGTGCCCCACCAGCCGCGGCTGGTGAATGCAGCGATCGTGTCTTGGCTGGCCAGGATCATGGGCTGGGCCGGCGTTCAGTAACCACGCGCCAGTCGCTCGCCACTGACCCAGGTCGCATGAAAACCGTTGGGCACGCGCTGCGGCATCCTGATCTTGCATACCGGGCCGCGCGAAATGTCATGGGCATCGAAGATCGTCAGGAAGGATGCCTTGCGTTCGTCGTCCCACATGAAGCCGACCAGGTAGCCGTCGTCCTCGCTCTTCCAGTTGTCCTTGGGTGCAAACGGCGCCTCGCTGAACCATTTGTGCACACCGGCGTGGTAGGTGGTGCAGGTGTCCTGCTGCAGGTCGTAGCGCACGATGCCGCAAAAACGCGGGTCTTCGGCGCGGTTGAGCCTTGCCATCAGCACATTCCAGGAGTAGCGCGTCTTGTAGCCCTGCATCCAGGAGTTGATGACCGGGAACTCCTGGTTGACGATGTCGTCGATCACGCGCTCCTTGGTCTGCCCGGTACGCAGGTTGAAGCGCCACTCCTTGAAGATGAAGTCATGCTCCAGGTTGGCCAGCATCTTGGGGAAGCGGTCCAGATCGAGCTGGCCGCGCACGTCGGTGGGCAGTCGGAACGGCGTACCGGTCATGACGATTTCTACACCGCCTTGACCATCGTCTTCCTCCCAGGCGTTGGAGACGTGGTACATGTAGGTCGCACTGGCCTCGAACCAGCGGATCTGCTGCGGTGTACCGTGGCGCGGCACGACGCCAAAGCGCGATGGCAGAGTGTGGTGGAATTTGAGCTTGTGGCGGCCGGCGGCAAACGCGTCCATGTCGTAGAACAGCGGCAGGTCGTGCAGGATGCTGTAGTTCGGCGTGATCGCCATGTCGTGCGGCAGCCGTGGACCGGGCAACTGCACCGGAATGAATGTCTTGAGGGCGCCGTGCCGGTCCATCACGCCATAGTGCATGTACGGTGCCTGCTTGCCGTAGGCAAAGAACAGGAACTCGCCGGTGCGCTCGTCGACCTTGGAGTGGGCCGAGATCGGCAGGCCGTCCAGGCGCGGGTCGACCGCCAGTTTGCCGATGGTCGACAGGTCGCCAGGGCGGCACTGGTAGACCGCGCCACCGAGGTACCACATAGACACCAGCGTGCCGGCAAAGAACTTGACGTCGGTATTGGAGGTGTTCTTGATCGGCATGTCGGGCCGGTCCTTGCGCGGCGGGTCCTTGATGCCCTGCCACAGCGCGCTGCCGGCGGCCAGTTCCTCTTGCAGGCTGTCGGTCATGACCCAGCGGTTCTGGTACTGCGCCTTGCCCCCTGCAAAGCGCACCGCATGCAGCATGCCGTCGCCGTCGAACCAGTGGTAGCGCCCGGGCGCTTCGAAGCGCCGGTTCGGGCCGTTGCGCACATACATGCCGGTGAGATCCTTGGGAATCTCACCCTCGACGTCGGTCAGGTCGATCGTCGACTCATGTTCGATCGGTGCAAAGCCGCCCGATAGCACGGGGATTTCGTTGAAAGCACTGGTATCGGTGGCGCCCATGGTGTTCTCCTTCAGGATGGGGTGGTAGCAGGGGAAGCAGAAATAGCGGTGGATTGGCGCACCGGGCGGCGCGACTGGGAAATGCAGAAGCGGTTGGCCACGAAGGCCAGGTTGGTCAGCGACGCGTTGCCGGCCGGATTCAAGCCGCTCACGTGGTAGTCGCTGTAGGCGGCGGCAAAATTGAGCGGCATCGCGCCGGTCAGGTTGATCGTGAGTTGCGCGCCGGCGCGTGCATAGGCGATTTCGGCCTGTGCGACGTACTGCTCATCGGTGGAATACAGGAACGCGGTCAGCCCGCCGAACTCGGCCACGTCGCGCGTCGCCTGATCCAGTGCGTCGGCGGCATCCACGCAGCGAATCACGAAGCTGATCGGGCCGAAGCGCTCGGCGCCGTACAGATCGCGCTCGGCGGTGCCAACCTGCAGCATCAACGGCGTGCAGGTGCGCGCAGCGGGGAAATCCGGGTGCGCGTAGGCGCCGGGCTCGAGCAGCACCTTGCCGCGCGCCGCGCCCTCCGCGTGCAACTGCTCGACCAGTGCGAGTGTCTGCTCCGACTGGATCGCGGCCAGGATCATGGCGGCCTTCTTCGGGTCGACCGTCAGCCTGGCCACCGCGTCGGCGAGTCGGCGCGCAACCTCCTCCAACGCCACCAGGCCGACAGGCGTGCGTACGCCATCTGCCGGGACATAGATGTTTTGCGGGCTGGTGCACATTTGCGCACTGAACATGCACATCGTGGTCGCCAGGCTGCGCAGCACCGCATCCAGATCGTCTGCGGATTCCAGCACCACGGTATTGCAGCCGGCGGTCTCGGTGAACGCCAGCGCCGGATGGGCATTGCGCTCGACCCATTGGCCGAATGCCACGCTGCCGGTGAAATCGACGATGGCGGTCTTCGGATGCTGCACCAGCCGCTTGCCGATGGGTTGCTCGACCGTGTCCAGTGCCATCGTGACCAGGTTCGGATCGAAACCGGCGGCCGCGATCACCTGCCGGAACACCCGGATCGAAATGGCCATTGGCAGGATCGTCGCCGGATGTGGCTTTACGATCACCGCATTGCCGGTGGCCAGGCTGGCCATCATCGAGGGCCAGGCGTTCCAGGTCGGAAAACTGGCGCAGGCGAAACAGACGGCCACGCCACGCGGCACCAGCCGGTAGGTTTTCTCCAGGGCGATGGTCGAGGAGCCGAACTGGCGTTCCCAGCGCGCACGCGGCGTCACATAGCGTTGTGCCTGGTGGGCAAATACCAGCGCCTCGATGGCCCGGTCCAGCGCGTTGACGCCGGATCCCGCATAGGCCATGTTGAAGCTCTGGCCGGCGGTGTGCATGACGGCATGGGTCAGTTCGAACAGCTGCTGGCGGTACAGCACATCGACCACTTCCATCAGCACACCGACGCGCTGCTGGACCGTCGCGATGGACCAGCCGGTGATGGCCGCTTGCGCCGCGTCGAACAGCGTATCCACATCGGATTGCGGATAGACGATGCCCAGTGGCTTGCGGGTGTAGGGCGAGACTTCTGTGCCCAGCGCGCCTACGATGCCGGGTTGGTCCAGTGCAAAGGGTGTGGACTGCGCCTTCCCCAGATGAGCCCGGAATGCCGCCAGACCGGCTGCTTGCGCTGCCGCTGCATCAGGATATTTGCCCGGCAACTCCGGAAACGGGCTCCAGCAGTCGCGCTCGACGCAGGCCACCTGCGCGCGCTGGAACCGCTCCCGGTGGCGTTCGTACAAGTCTTGGGCGCTGGTGGTCATCAGGCAACCTTGCTGCGCATTGCGCAATTCGCCCTTGGGAACGGCCCGGCGGCGCTCATGCCAAGTCTTTGCACAGGAGAACTAACGACGCCAGAGCAGCCGGTGGTGGCGCGCGACGTCAGTGCCGGGCACCGTATCCGACGCGCTGAGCGTCAGGTTCCCGTCGCCCCAAAAGGCCATGTCACGCACCTGTTCGGTACCGACGAAATTGGGGTTGAGCGCATGGGTCGCAGCATGCACCACCTGTTGCCTGCCTGGCTCGCCGCGGATGGCGTAGGGCCCCGCGTATTGGAAATAGCTCTCGAACGCAGCCAGCCGCTCGGACTCGGGCGCGCTGCGTACGCTGTCGCTGGACAGCCGCGGGCGCTGGCCGCGCGCGATGCAGGCGCTCATCGTACCGTCCTGGGTGTAGACGATCAGTCCGGTGGCGTCGGGCCCGAATGGCAAGCTCGCCGGGCGGCCATCGCCATAGGCAATCTCCCAGCGCACCAGGTGCCAGGTGCCGAGCAAGGGATTGTCCGCGCTGTCGGTCGCTGCCATCGCCACTGTCTCCTTTAACTTTCTTAGTTGAACTTATCTTATGTCAAAGCCTTCGGCCTTACAAGTGCTGGCTGCTTGACCGTGCCGCGACAATGTCGCCATGGCGTCACCCCCTGATCGACAAAATACCTTGATGTCCGGCACACATCCCTTTGCATCCCTCACGCCGGACCTGGTGCTTGACGCGCTGCAGGGCGCCGGCTTGCGTGGGGATGGCCGGTTGACCGCGTTGTCCAGTTACGAGAACCGGGTTTACCAGGTGCAGCTGGAAGATGGCAGCGCCGTCGTGCCCAAGTTTTACCGACCCGGACGCTGGAGCCAGCAACAGATCCAGGAGGAGCATGACTTCGCGCTCGAGCTGCAGCAGGCCGAAGTGCCGGCGGTCGGGCCGCTCACGCTCGAAGGCGCGACGCTGCACCAGTTCGGCGGTTTCATGTTCAGTGTCAGCCCGCGCCGCGGCGGCCGGGCGCCGGAGTTGGACGATAGCGAGGTGCTGGAGTGGATAGGGCGCTTCCTGGCCCGTTTCCATGGCGTGGGCGCATCGCGCGCGTTCGTGCACCGACCGGCGTTGAGCCTGCAGACCTTCGGCGAAGCCTCGCGCAGCTGGTTGCTGGAACACGACAAGGTTCCGCTGGACGTGCAGCGCCTGTGGGCCGACGTGGCGGCGCGCGCCCTGGAATGGGTGGGCCGGCACGATTGCCTGGCGGGACGGGCGCCTGGCAAGGGCGAAGAGCAGATCCGGCTGCTGCGATTGCACGGCGACTGCCATCCCGGCAACATCCTGTGGACGCCGACCGATGTACCCGCCGCAGCAGGCCCCGGCCCGCATTTTGTCGATCTGGACGACGCGCGCACCGGTCCCGCGGTGCAGGACTTTTGGATGCTGCTCTCAGGCGACCGCCAGCAACGCCAGCGTCAGCTCGGCGCGCTGGTCGACGGCTACGAGCAGTTCCGGGAGTTCGACCGGCGCGAGCTGGCGCTGATCGAGCCGCTGCGCACGCTGCGCCTGATCCATTACAGCGCCTGGTTGGCCCGGCGCTGGGCCGATCCGATCTTTCCGATCAATTTCCCCTGGTTCGGCTCCAGCGACTACTGGCAGGGGCAGGTACAGATGCTGGAGGAGCAGTGCGAGGCGATGCAAGAGGACCCGCTGGTGGTGTGACGGGTGTGCCCGAACGCACAGCGATAAATTCCATGTGGGCTGATGCTCGAAGGGCCAGGCTGCTAACATGCGCCCGCCCAACCTACATAACCCGGGAGACACGATGAAACGCCTGACCCTGCCCATGTTCCTGTGCGCCGCGCTTGGCCTGGCTGCTTTTGGCGCCCACGCCCAGGCCTATCCCAACAAGCCGATCCGTTTGGTGGTCACGTTTCCGCCAGGCGGCGCGCCCGACACCTTGGCGCGCATCTTCAGCGAGAAATCGCAGCTTGGCCAGGCCGTGGTTGTCGACAACAAGCCCGGCGCGGGCGGCAACATCGGCGCTGATTTCGTCGCCAAGGCGCCGGCGGACGGCTACACCATCGTGATGGGCACCGTCGGCACCCACTCGATCAACGGTGCGCTGTACGCCAAGATGCCGTATGACATGGTCAAGGATTTCGTGCCCGTGGGCCATGTGGCCTCGGCGCCGAATCTGCTGGTGGTCACAAACAACCTGCCGGTCAAGAGCGTGACCGAACTGATCGCCTACATGAAGGCCAATCCGAACAAGCTGTCGTTCGGTTCGCCGGGCATCGGCACGTCGGTGCATGTCTCGGGCGAGCTGTTCAAGACGCTTACCGGCACCTCGATGACCCATGTGCCGTACAAGGGCCGGCAATTCGCCATCCCCGACCTGGTGGGCGGTCAGATCCAGGTTATGTTCGACAACATGCCCTCGGCACTGCCCATGGCCAAGGAAGGAAAGATCCGCGCACTGGCGCAGACCACCGCCAAACGCAGCGCGGCAGCGCCGGACGTGCCTACCGTGGCCGAGACCGTGCCCGGTTTCGAAGCCACCACCTGGTTTGCGGTGTTTGCGCCGGCCGGTACGCCGCGCGATATCGTGGCCAAGGTCAATGCCGAGATGCAGCGCGTATTCAAGCTGCCCGAGGTGCAGGACAAGCTCCGGATCCTGGGCCTGGAGCCGTGGATATCGACCCCGGATGAGCTGACCCGATTTCAAGCCGCCGAGATCGTCAAATGGGCCAAGGTCGTGAAAGACTCGGGCGCCACGGCCGAGTAAATACGCATCCTGGTCAAGCCGGGGTCGGGGGCGCTCTAACCGCGCGTTTTGTCCGTTGGCGCCGCAGGCTGCGTCACGCAGGCTGCGTCAGCGGCGCCGGCCTCACCCGCGGCCAGGTATTCTGGATATGCGTGCGCATTGCGCGCGCCAGCGCCAGGCCGTCGCGCCGCTCCAGGGCCGCCATCATCGTTTCATGCTCCGCCATCGCGGCGGCCCAGTTCTCGGGTGCAGAATTGCCGCTGTAGCGCAGGCTGCGCATGCGCTTGCTCAGCGTGGCATGGGTCAGGCTCAGTGTCTCGTTATCGGCCAGCGCGATCAGTGCCTCATGGATCTGCTGGTTCAACACGAAATACTCCAGCCGCTGGCGCTGCGCGTAGAGCGTGGCCATGCGCCGGTGCATTTCCAGGATCGCCTCGATCCGCGCCGGCTCGGCCAGGCAGGCGCGTTCGCCGGCGAAGGCCTCGAGCAGGGCGATGACGTCCAGCATATCCCTGGCGTCCTTGTCGGTGAACACCTTGACGATGGCGCCGCGCAACGGCAGCAGTTCCACCAGACCCTCGGAGGTGAGCACCTTGAGTGCCTCGCGGATCGGCGTGCGCGAGACGCCGAGTTGCTGCGCCAGTTGCAGTTCCTGGATGCGCTCGCCCGGCACCAGCTTGGACTCCACGATCATGTCGCGTAGCCAGTTCGTCACCTCCTCATGCAGGGGCGTGCGCGCAATCTGTTCCATCGGTTCCGGGCGGTTCATGGGTGGGAGTATGGGTGAAAAGGCGGCTTGACAGCATCCTGCAGGGGGTGGATCTGGTGACCAGCGGCGCGGCCGGTGCTTTCTGCTTTGCGCCGCTGAACAAGGGTGCCTTGCGCTTGGGTGGCATGCACCAGGAGGACGAACTGCGCTGGTTCTCCGACCGTCTCAGATACCAGGGCGAATGCGGCGAACTCAACGTGCTCAAGAACCTGTGGACCGCCCGCGTCACCTCGCATGTCGCACTGAGCGCGGTCAGCGGATTGCTCACGCCGGTCAAGGTGGCCGACGCGATCCGCATGATCACCGAGGCCCTGCGTGCCGCTGGCGTGGCCCAGCCGCGGGTTGCAGTATGCGGGCTCAACCCGCACAACGGCGACGGTGGCAATTATGGCGACGAGGAAGGCCGCGTCATCGCGCCGGGCATGCGCCTGGCGACGGAGCAGGGCTATCCGGCGCAGGGTCCGTTTCCGGCCGACACCGCGTTTGTGCGGGCGCTGCGACCGCAGGGCGGTTTTGATGGCGTCGTTACGATGTACCACGACCAGGGGCAGATCGCGATGAAACTGCTCGGTTTCGAGCAGGGCGTCACGGTGCATGGCGGCCTGCCGATCCCGATTACCACGCCGGCGCATGGCACCGCCTACGACATCGTGGGCCAGGGCATCGCTAATCTGAAGGCAATGCGCAACGCATTCGACCTGGCGGTGCGCATGGGTCGGGCATTTCGCCGCAAAAGGTCAGACTTACCAACCAAGTAGAACGTGACATGCAATTGAAGAAGATCCTGTGTACCGGCATCTTGCTGGCCCCGTTGATGGCGCTGGCGCAGGCTTATCCGAGCAAGCCGGTGCGCATCATGGTCGGCGCCAACGCCGGCGGCGGTACCGACATCATTGCGCGCATGCTGGCCGAGAAGATGGCCGATGCGTTCAAGGGCAGCTTCGTGGTCGAGAACAAGCCCGGCGCATCCAACACCATTGCCGCAGACCTGACGGCCAAGGCCCAGCCCGATGGCCATACGCTGCTGGTGGCCACCAACACCGGCCAGGCGATCGCACCGCACCTGCTCAAACTGGCCTTCGATCCGA
>JAYUQC010000180.1:0-26135 GCA_043759735.1 Rhodoferax sp. | reverse complement strand
GCTGATGTTCCATCCCGGGTGCATCGCATCGAGAAAGCGCATCAGCGCGCCCGGGCGTTCGGGGAACTGGAAGCGGAACAGGCGTTCGTCACGCGCCAGTTCGCTGCGGCCGCCGACCATGTGGCGGACGTGTTCCTTGGCCAGTTCGTCGCCGGTCAGGTTGACGGTGGCGAAGCCGTGTTTGACGAACTGGCGTTCAATGCGGTCGGCCTCGTCGCGCCGGGTGATCGCGACACCGACAAATACGTGGGCTTCGTTGGCGTCGCTGATGCGGTAGTTGAATTCAGTCACCGAACGCGGGCCCAGCAGCTGACAGAAGTGTTTGAAAGAACCGCGCTCTTCGGGGATCGTCACCGCGAACAAGGCTTCGCGCTCCTCGCCGAACTCGGCACGCTCGGCGACGAAGCGCAGGCGGTCGAAGTTCATGTTCGCGCCGCAGGTGATGGTGACGAAGGTCTGGCCCTTGCACTTGTGTTCGGCAACGTACTGCTTGATCGCCGCCACACCCAGGGCGCCAGCGGGCTCGAGAATGCTGCGGGTGTCCTGGAAAACGTCCTTGATCGCCGCACAAACGGCGTCGGTATCGACAACCACGTAGTCGTCGACCAATTCGCGGGCGACGCGGAAGGTCTCGGCGCCGACCAGCTTGACCGCGGTGCCGTCGGAAAACAGCCCCACGTCGGCCAGCGCCACCCGTTTGCCGCGCCGCACCGACTGCAGCATGGCGTCGGAATCGCGGGTCTGGACGCCGATCACGCGCACATCGGGGCGAATGGCCTTGATGTAGGCGGCCACGCCCGAGATCAGGCCACCGCCGCCGATCGCGACGAAAACCGCATCGAGCGGGCCTTGGTGCTGGCGCAGGATCTCCATCGCCACCGTGCCCTGGCCGGCGATCACATCCGGGTCGTCGAACGGGTGCACGAAGGTCAGGCCCTGCTGTTGTTGCAGCGAGAGCGCGTGCTCGTAGGCGTCGGAATAGCTGTCGCCCACCAGCACCGTCTCGCCCCCCAGCGCCTTGACGGCATCCACCTTGACCTGCGGCGTGGTGGTCGGCATGACGATGACGGCCCGCGCGCCCAGCTTGTGCGCGCTGAGCGCCACGCCCTGCGCATGGTTGCCGGCCGAGGCACAGATGACGCCCCGCGCCAGTTGCTCGGCGCTCAACTGGACCATCTTGTTGTAGGCCCCGCGCAATTTGAAGCTGCGCACCGGCTGTTGGTCTTCGCGCTTGAGCAGCACCTTGTTGTGCAGCCGGCGGCTGAGGTTACGTGCCGGCTCGAGTGGCGTTTCCACTGCCACATCATAGACACGGGCGGTCAGGATCTTCTTGAGATAGTCGGCAGGGGTCAGGGATTTGGTTTTCATGGGGACGCGGGTGCTGACTTAGGATGATAAGCGTGCGCGCCATGGGCGAAAATGCGCCATTGGCAGATCGTGCGATGCGATGGCCCCACTGATTCATCTGGAGATCGACACACCATGGAATGCACCGTCAGCTGGACAGGACACGCGGGTACCCGCTCGGGGATGGGCTTTCTGGCCGAGACCGGCAGTGGCCACACACTGGTGATGGACGGCGCGCCCGACGCCACCAAGCCTGACAACGGGGGCCAGAACCTGGCGCCACGCCCAATGGAAACCTTGCTGGCCGGTGCCGGCGGCTGCACCGCCTACGACGTGGTACTGATCCTCAAACGCGGTCGGCATGACGTGCACCAGTGTTCATGCAAACTCACGGCCGAACGGGCCGAAACCGACCCCAAGGTATTCACCGCCATTCACATGCATTTCAGCGTTTCCGGCCGTGGCGTGCCGGCGGCCGCGGTGGAACGCGCGATAGCCATGAGCCACGACAAGTACTGTTCGGCCACGGTGATGTTGGGCAAGACCGCCAGCATCACGACCAGCTTTGATTTGCTGGAAATATGAGGTAGATTCGCGACATGGCGACCATTACCTTCGATTCCCTTCGCGTCGCCGACAAGCTCAAGTCGGCCGGGTTTACCGCTGAGCAGGCTGAGGCGGTGGTTCGGGTGATCGCCGAGGCGCAGGAGGACCTGGTTACGGTGAAAGACCTTGATGCGGCGCTGGCGCCACTGAAAACCGACCTGGCGGTGCTCAGGACCGAAGTCAGCCAGATCAAATGGATTTTGGGCTTTGTCGTAGGTGGCATCATTGCCGTGCTGGCCAAACTACTGAGCCAGTGAGGAGAGCGCCCCCGCCCAGCCGCTTCGCGTCTGGCCTCCCGAAGGGATGCAAGAAAACTTGGGGACGGCCCGGCGTTTTCTCTTGAGTTTTGCGTCGCGGCGCTGGCAGGCGCAACCGCCGTCAGACGCGGTGTGCGACGGTGGTCATCACCTTGGCGGCGGCGCGCATCAGCGAGCGCACCGGCGCCGGCATGCCCAATGCCCCGGCATCCTGGGCTTCGCGCGCATGGCGGGCTTCGTCGTCCTTCATCTGCGCGACGATGGCGCGCGACGCATGATCGGCTGCAGGCAAGCGTTGCATGTGGCGCTCCAGATGGGCTTCGACCTGCTTTTCGGTTTCCACGACAAAACCCAGGCTGACCCTGTCACCCAGGCGCCCGGCCAGCAGGCCCAGGCCAAAGGAGCCGGCGTACCACAGCGGATTGAGCAGTGACGGGCGGCTGCCCAGTTCGTCCAGCCGCTGCCGCGTCCAGGCCAGATGATCGGTTTCCTCGGCGCTGGCCCGGATGAAATGGCGGCGCAGGGCCGGGTTGCGCGTCGCCAGCGCCTGTGCCGTGTACAGCGCCTGGGCACAGACCTCGCCAACGTGGTTGACACGCATCAGTGCCCCGGCCTCGTTTTTCTCCAGCGTTGTCAATTCCGTGGCCTGGTGCGGCAACGTGGGACAGGCCCTGGAAGCCCTTGGTGTGGCGAAAAGTGTACGCAAAGCTGCGTCTGCGGTGATCAAGAGTGCATCGCGCATCAATTCTCCAATGCGGCAAAAGGATTCACCACGTGAACACCCAGTGGGCGCTTCAATGAACCGGCGTCTTCGCAGTACAGCGTCTTGATGCCGTGTTCTGCGCAGATGGCAATGATCAGTGCATCCCAGACCTGATATTTGTGCCTGGCTGTCAACTTCCTTGCCCGCGTGTAGGCTGATGCGGATACGCCAAGAACCCGACCTGCCTGTGACCACGTGCTGACGGTTTCAAACGCGGCGGCGTGTGTCATGGTTCTTTTGCGCAAGACAACGCTCCGGTATTCGCTGAGCACCTGGCCCGCAAGGCAGCCTTGTGCGCTCAGGAACAGCCGCTCCAGCAGGTCCTGCGCAACACGCTGTTTGGAAACCGGAGCATCGATCGCTGTGGCATAAACAAGGATGTTGGTATCGACCGACCACGGCGTTTCAGGCGTCGTAGGCATCGCTGCGCTCAAACTGCTTGCCAAAGGGGCGTGTCATGCGAAATGACATGGCCTTGCGTACCAGGGCCTGCCGCTCTTGCAGGCCTAACGCGGTTGACGGGACTTGAACCAGCTTCAGCACCGGTTTGCCATAACGTGTGACGGTCAATTCCTCACCGGCGGCGACGCGCGCGGCGACAGCGGAAAAGTTATGGATGACCTCGCGGGAGGTTACGGCGGTCATGTGGACACTTCGGGAAATGGTTGAATAAATTGTATGACAAGTGGTTCTTTTCAACTTCTCTGCACCGCCACTTCGTCGCTATTCGGGCTGCAGAATTCGGCTGCAGATATAGTGTGATCGGGCCTTGGCTCGCAGCCAATCGGTGGTAGATTGGCTGCGGTCGGGCAAGCTGATGGTCCGAGGATGGCAGAATTTGGCTGGCACGCCGGTCTTGGGCTGCGACGGCATGTTTTCGTACGCTGAAGCAAGGTACTTCCCGATGGCTGTAATACCCCCGACAGACACCGGTGCAAGAGGGAAAGCGCCTGGCGCCCGTGTTTGTTGCACGTCAGCAACGAAAACCGGCTGCCGCTATTATTTTTGGGGTCATATCTTTGCCAAACCGGCGCTCGTCTGGTGCAATACAGTCAACTTCCTTGAACAGGAGGTTGGCCCGGGGTTCCGAAGACCTCAAACCGGAGCCCTATGTTTAACCTTGGAGAAAATTGAAATGAAAAAGACACTCGTAGCGATTGCTGCACTGGCCGTAGTTGGCGCAGCTTCTGCTCAATCGTCGGTGACCCTGTATGGTCGTATCGACGCTTCCCTGGCCAGCAACAAGACGTCAAATACGCCTAACGCTCTAGGTGTCCCTGTGACTGGTGCTACTACCGACGGTGGTGCACTAATCCGTTCAGGTGGTCACACCGGTAGCCGTTGGGGCCTGCGCGGTTCCGAAGACCTCGGTGGTGGCATGAAAGCCAATTTCCAGTTGGAGCAGGGCTTCAACGTTGACGACGGCGCCGCTTCCGCTGCTGCTCGTCAGTTCCATCGTCAGGCTTGGGTTGGCCTGTCGGGTGGTTTTGGTGCGTTGACCGTCGGCCGTCAGTATGACATTACCGACAACATGTACGCTATGTATGACGCTGCCGGTTACTCCGGTTACTCGGCTATGGGCTATGCATTCAACGTTGGCTGCGGTACTGTCGGCCTCGGCGCTGGCGGTACGGGTGACTGTGTCGGCCGTCAAAACAACGCCGTTCTGTACTCGACCCCGTCAATGGGTGGCTTTGGCGTCACCGCCATGTGGGCTCCAGGTGAGAACAAGACCGCCGCCACCAGCGCTGGTCGTGCGCTTGGTGTGATGGCCAACTACGCTAATGGTCCTCTGGCTGCTGGCATCGGCTTCCAGTCGAACAAAGACACCGGTGCGGCCCGGACTACCACTAACACAGTGCTTGGCGGCTCATATGACCTCGGTGCAGCCAAACTGTACGCCATGTTCGAAAACGGCAAGAACCGTACTACCGCTGGTAAGGACACTGGTTACTCGATCGGCGCTGTAATGCCTTTGGGTGCAGCCTCGGTGACGGTTGCGTATGCTGCTGAAAAGCAGAAAATTGCAGGTAACAAGGTGTCTGATTCGACTGGCTTGACCTTGATGGGCAAGTATGACCTGAGCAAGCGTACCTATGTGTATGCTGCTTATCTGCGTGGCGAGACCGATCCAGTTGCTGCTGGTATATCGACCGTCAAAGTGCAGAACTATGGTGTTGGCTTGGTCCACAACTTCTGATCCCCGCGCTGGCTTTTGGCCAGTGTGAGTGTCTGATGATTTGAAAACCCGCTGTGGAAACACAGCGGGTTTTTTTCCGCCGATCTTCCGCAGGACCGACCTGCCACTACTCCATGCATGCAATGGATCATCGCCTCCTACCCCAAATCATCCGCGCCGGCTGTCTGGCCGGAGCACTGTCGCTGTTGTCGGCCTGCTCGACGACCAATGTTGGTGACAACAACGATCAACTGGCGCGCAGCCCCTGGGCTGCCGCATCATTGCCATCGGTCGACCCGACCGGTTGGCAGCACCAGCCTTTCCCCGGCAAGCGCGCAAGCGAATACCGCCATGCGCGCAAAGAAGGCCGCGACGCGATCATGGTGCGCTCCCAGGCCTCGGCCAGCATGGTGCGCCAGAAAGTGCGCATCGAGCCGGCCGAACTCGGGCAACTGCGGTTCTCCTGGCTGGTGCCTGCGTTGGTCGCGGGCGCCGACATGGCGCAGCGCGATGCCGATGACTCGCCGGTACGCCTGGTGCTGGCGTTCGAGGGTGACCGGTCCCGTTTCTCGGCCAAGAACGCCGCCTTGTCGGAACTGTCGGAAGTGCTGACCGGCGAGCCGCTACCCTACGCAACACTGATGTATGTCTGGAGCAATGGCCGGGCGCCTGGAACGGTGGTGCACAACCCCCGCACCGACCGGGTCCGCAAACTAGTCATGGAGTCAGGCGCCCAGCGCTTGAGCCAGTGGCTGGACTATGAACGCGATGTGCAGGCCGATTTCATCCAGGCCTTTGGTGAACCGCCCGGAGCGCTGCTGCTGATCGGCATCATGACCGATACCGACAACACGCGCTCGCAGGCGATGGCGTGGTATGGGCCGCTGCAGCACCGGCGCGGCAGCGCCATCAAGTCGCTGACGGCGCAGGCCGAATAGGAGCCCCGCCACTAGGCACACGTAAATACCTGGTCTCTCGCTGGCCCAGAAGCTACCCGTCGATGCTGGTGGCCCCGGAGCAGCCAGATGCTGCGCGGCATGCCGCTGCGGGGCTTCACGACCGATCCGCTCGAAGGCACGCAGTTCTTGATCGAAGAGTTGCGTGCGGCCTGCGAGGTGGCCGAGACTGCCATCCTGCACGCCATGGCGCACACCTACTCTCCGCGTGCGGTGACCTGTAGATGCTGACCCGGCCCGATCAAGGCCTGTGCCTGATCATGCAAGCCGGGCGGAACGTCGTCGATCGGCTGGCGACCTGAACCCGTACCAGCACCGATCGCCATCGGCAATCGGGCTGTTCGGATTGCCGCGCTGTCGAGCTACGGTGCGGCGTCGAACTTGGGCAGTTCGGCGACCCGGATGCGTTTGCTCATATTTGCTTGCCCATCATTCCATCAATGCCGCAAGCGCCTTTGCGCGCATGATGTCTCTCTTTTGTGAACGCTTGGAGCCGCCCGCTCGAACCGCCCGGTCCTCACCGGCATGCCGGGTGGTGTAGCAGGGGGACAGCCGATAACGGCTGTCCCCTATGACGAAATGAGTCTGGGTGGAACTGAACAATGGTCTAATTGTGATTCTCCCTTTGCCAAGCCTGCTCCCATGAAACCTTCAGTGGCCCTTCAATCGCATCGAGATGCCATCCGACGTGCCGTATATAGCAACGACGCATGTAATCCACGCATCTTCGGCTCGGTACTGTACGGAGAGGATACCGACGACAGTGATCTCGACATCCTGGTCGATCCGATCGACGGCAGAACGACGCTCGTCAGCCTGGTCAGGATCAAGCGCGAAATCGAGCAAATTCTTGGCGTCAGGGCCGACATACAAACACCCATGTCGCTTCATGAGCGATTCCGGGCCAGCGTGCTTCGAGAGGCGATTGCGGTATGAGTCGAATTCGGCGGCGTGTACCTGATCGCGTGCAGGACATGCTGGAAGCGATTGGCAACGCCAGATCGGATATTGGTGACCTCGGCAAAGACGAATTTTTGCTCGATGGAAAAACGCAGCGAGCAGTCATCGAGAGCATCGTGGTGATCGGCGAAGCTGCCAGCCACATCTTGCGGCTTGAGCCTTCCTTGGAGCAGACGAATCGCAGTCTGTGGCAGCAGTGTCGCGAAGCCTACGACATGCGAATTGTGTTGACCCACGAGTATTTTCGAGTTGATACCGCGATTGTCTGGACGACGGTCGAATCCCAATTGCCGCAGCTTGAAAGCATCCTTGTCGCTTTCCTGGATCAGGCTGATTACAGCGGCGATGGAGCGCCAGGCCAGGGTGAGCCCTGAAAAGGGGGCTTTAGGGTCAAGTCTTGCAATGCAACACACTTGCGCGTTCACTACTTTCTCGGATTCAATACCAGTTCAACATATTGGCCTGAAATCCGAAATTTCGGGTAACGGATGACGCGATGGGTATTGGGTGCGTCGGCGGCAGACGATCTCGAGTGCCTGGTGGACTTCTTGCTTGAGCAATTCCCCGACGACGCGGTGCACATCGTCGACCGCATCACGGACGCACTGCATATTCTTGAACATCACCCGCGCATTGGCCGCCCGTGTGAATCTGCCTTGCGCGAGTTGGTGATTTCACGAGTGTTTGACATCTTGCAGAAGCGCATTCAAAATATCAAAATGAATGCATCGAATGCAACTTAATGAGGTGACGCTATGGCAATGCTGACAGTACGCAATCTGCCCGATGACGTACATCGCGCGTTACGGGTGCAAGCCGCTCAACATGGGCGCAGCACCGAGGCAGAAGTCCGCGAGATTCTGGCAAGCGCGGTCAAACCAGAAACGCGCGTTCGCTTGGGTGAAGCCCTTGCGGCACTGGGTCGCAAGGTAGGCCTTACGAAGGAGGATTTCGAGGTCTTTCAGCAAGTGAGAGACAAGACACCGGCCGAGCCACTGCGGTTTGAATGATCGTTCTCGATACCAACGTCGTTTCCGAGGCAATGAAACCCGAGCCGCACCCGGCTGTGCGGGCTTGGCTGAACAATCAAGCAGCCGAAACTCTGTACTTGTCCAGCGTGACATTGGCCGAGCTGCTGTTTGGGATCGTGGCGCTCCCGGCCGGCAAGCGCAAGGACATGTGGGCACAGATCCTTGACGGTATGATGGGTCTATTCAGGGATCGGGTGCTTCCATTCGACATCGATGCCGCACGGCACTATGCCGAGCTGGCCGTGACAGCCAAGGTCGCCGGACGAGGATTTCAAACACCTGACGGCTACATTGCCGCGATTGCGGCCTCGCGAGGTTTCATCGTGGCGTCACGCGATGCAGCACCCTATGCGGCAGCCAATGTTCCGGTCATCAATCCGTGGGAAGCATAGAGGTGCCCCCAACCTCTTTTGCCCTTTGCAGCGCTTGATTCGACTGGCTTGGGGAATTCTGCAAGTCCATCCTATGCGCGGGAAAACCTGAAGACAGCGGGCGCCAAGGTGTCGACCGCCATGCAGGCCTGAAAAAGGCCCGCGGAGCGGGCCTTGGTGTTGCGCTGAAGCAGCGCGTACTTTGCTTATTTGACGCTGGTAAACCGCGCCTCGGGCCGATCGTCGTTGCGGTAGACCGTGTCCACGCCTTTTTTCATGGCCCATGGCCGCAGCTGGTGGTGCAGCGGAATCAGCAGCACTTCGTCACGCGTGCGAACCAGCGCGTCTCGGATCATCGCGTTGCGTTTGGTCTGGTCGATCTCCGATTTCATCGCGTCCACCAGGCGGTCCACCTCGGGGTCGCTGATGCGGCCGAAGTTGAAGTTGCCGTCGGCTCCGGTGGTCTTGGTGCGCACCAGCGACTGCAGCGTGTACTGCGCATCCAGCGTGGCGACGCCCCAGCCCAGCAGGTAGGCCGAGGTGTCGTAGTTCTGCACTTTCTGAATGAAGGTGGCCATCGATTCGGCAGCCAGCTTGGCCTTGACGCCAATGCGCGCCCACATCACGGCTATGTTCTGGCAGATCTCCTCGTCATTGACATAGCGGTTGTTCGGGCAATTGAGCTGGATCTCGAAGCCATTCGGATAACCGGCGTCCGCGAGCAGCTTCTTGGCCTTGTCGGCGTCGGCCTTTATCGGCTGATCCAGTTCAGGCGAGTGGCCGTTGACGCCGGGCGCGACCATGATCGATGCCGGCAGTGACAGGCCGCGCATGGTGTTGCGCTTGATCAGTTCCCGATCGATGGCGATACTCAGTGCCTCGCGCACCCGCTTGTCCTTGAACGGGTTCTCCCTTGACGTCGGAATACTTGAGCTCCGGGTTGAACATATCCAGCGCCAGGAAGATCGTGCGCACCTCGTTGCCGTCCATGACCTTGAGCTTGGAGTCGGCGCGGATGCGGGCCACGTCCTGGGTGGGCAGGTCGGTCAGCATGTCGAGTTCACCCGACAACAAGGCAGCGACGCGGGTCGGGTCGGACTTGATTGGTGTATAGATGACTTCAGTCACGTTGCCGCCGTGCTTGCCCCACCAGTTCTTGTTGATGGTCATGGTGACCTTCTGGTCGGGCTGCCATCCGGTGATGTGGTACGGGCCGGTGCCATTGACATTGCGCGAGGCGAAGTTCTCTTCCTTGTTCTTGTAGTCCTGCACATTGGCGGTGCCGTTCTTGTCGGCCCAGGCCTTGGCCATGATGCGAAAGTCGATCAGGTTGCGCAACAGCATCGGGTTGGGCGTGTCGAGCGTCATGTCGACCGTGAAATCATCGATCTTCTTGATGTCCTTGATGCCGGTCACATAGATCGACATCGTGCCCTGCGGCTGCTTGATGCGGCCAAAACTGAAGACGACATCATCTGCGCCGAAGACCGACCCATCGCGAAATTTCACGCCCCGGCGCAACTCGAAACGCACATTGGTTGGCGAGACATAGCGCCAGCTGGTGGCCAGGCCCGGCTCGACATCGAACTTGGGCCCGTAACGCGTCAGGCCCTCATACGAATGCATCAGAATCGCGTTCGTTGTCGCATGGTTCTGGGAGTGGGGATCGAGTGTCAGGATGTCGTTCTGGGCACCCCACTTCAATGTAGTCGCCTGAAGCGGAGTTGCCGCGAGGCCTGCAACCAGCGCAGCTGCGGCCAGGACGATTTTGAAACGCATGGTCATTTCCCTCAATGATGGAGACCATCATGCTATGGGCGGCGCTTGACCCCGGCAACAGGGGAAACCCGCGCCAGCCAAATCCCATGGTAGGGTGAAACGCAGGGCGTGCTACATTCGCGACTTTCCAACAGGATTCGATGTTCGTTTTCATCCTTCGCCGACTGCTGCAGGCTGTCTTTGTGATGGTCACGGTCGCGTTCATCGCGTTCCTGCTGTTCCAGTTTGTCGGCGATCCTGTGCTGTTCATGCTGGGCCAGGATGCCACGGCGGAGCAGGTTCAGGCACTGCGTGAAGCGCTGGGGCTGGATCGCTCCTTCATCGTCCAGTTCTGGAGTTTTCTGCTCAATGCGGCGCAGGGCGATTTCGGCCAAAGCCTGCGCCAGGGTGGCAAGGTATCGGCGCTGATCGCCGAGCGATTGCCTGCCACGCTGGAGCTGGCGCTGGTTGCCGCCAGCCTGGCGCTGGCCGTCGGCGTGCCCATGGGCGTGTACGCGGCCCTGCGTCGCGGAAATTTCCTGAGCCAGTCGTTCATGATGTTCTCCCTGCTGGGCGTGTCCTTGCCGACTTTTCTGATCGGAATATTGCTGATCCTGGTGTTTTCGGTCTGGCTCGGATGGTTCCCCAGTTTTGGCCGCGGCGACACGGTGGCGGTCGGAGGTTGGAAAAGTGGTCTGCTGACGGCCGACGGCTGGCACCATATCGTGTTGCCGGCGATCACGCTGGCCATCTTTCAGCTCACGCTGATCATGCGGCTGATTCGGGCCGAAATGCTCGAGGTGCTGCGCACCGACTACATCAAGTTCGCACGTGCCCGTGGCCTGAGCGACCGCACGATCCACTTTGGCCATGCGCTGAAGAACACGCTGGTTCCGGTGATGACCATCACCGGCCTGCAACTGGGTGGATTGATCGCGTTTGCGATCATCACCGAGACCGTATTCCAGTGGCCGGGCATGGGTTTGCTGTTCATCCAGGCGGTGAACTTCGCCGACATCCCGGTCATGGCCGCTTACCTGTGCCTGATATCGTTGATCTTTGTCGTGATCAACCTGGTGGTCGACCTGTTGTATTTTGCGGTGGATCCGCGCCTGCGCATCAGCGGGAAGGGGCATTGACCATGACGACGCTGCAAGAACCCCGGCTACGCGCCAAGGGCCGTGCATTTGCCCACATCACCCGGTTCCATCCGGAGCTGACCGCATTTCGACGTGACCTGCATGCGCACCCGGAGCTCGGGTTCGAGGAGCGCTATACCTCGGCGCGCGTGGCCGAGGCGCTCACGCTGTGCGGCGTCGACGACATCCATACCGGCATCGGCAAGACGGGTGTTGTCGCGGTGGTGCGGGGCAGGCGCTGCGATAGTGGCCGCATGGTCGGTTTGCGTGCCGACATGGACGCGTTGCCGTTGACCGAGCACAACGATTTCGCCTGGAAGTCGTCCACCACGGGTCTGATGCATGGTTGCGGCCACGACGGGCACACCGCGATGCTGATCGGCGCTGCGCGCTATCTGTCGGAGACCCGCCATTTCAACGGCACGGCCGTGCTGATCTTCCAGCCGGGCGAAGAAGGGTATGCCGGAGCCCGGGTGATGATCGAAGAGGGATTGTTCGAGCGTTTCCCGGTCGATAGCGTGTACGGCATGCACAACCAGCCGCTGATGCGTCCCGGGACCATCGGCGTCAATGCCGGACCGGTCATGGCCGCGGCCGACCGGATCACGATCACGATCACCGGACGTGGTGGCCACGGCGCGCATGCCTATGCCACCGTCGATCCGGTACTGGTGGCGGCGCACATCATCACCGCGGTGCAGAGCATCGTATCGCGCAATGTGCGGCCGCTCGATTCAGCGGTGGTCAGCCTGTGCGCCATGCAGGCCGGCGACCTCGGTGGCATGAGCGTAATACCGGATACCGCCACCCTGGTGGGCACGGTGCGCACGTTCAGCCCCGCAGTGCAGGACATGGTCGAGCGCCGATTGACGGAACTCTGTGCTTGCGTGGCGATCGGATTTGGCGCAACAGCGTCGGTGCGCTATGAGCGGCTGTATCCGGCTACGGTCAACAGCGCGCCCGAGGCGCACATCGCCGCGGACGTGGCGACCAGTCTGGTCGGGCGCGAGCATGTGGTGCGCGACCTGGAGCCCAGCATGGGCGCAGAGGATTTTTCGTTCATGCTGCAGGTCAAGCCGGGCGCCTACCTGCGGGTGGGGCAAGGCGCCGAGAACGGCGTTGGCAGTTGCTCGCTGCATAACAGCCGCTATGACTTCAACGACGAGATCCTGCCCTTGGGTGCGGCTTTGCATGCCGGTCTGGCCGAGCATGTGATGCCGCTGGCCGGCGATGGTGCGTCATGAGCGCCCCCAGCCCTGGCTTCGCCAGGCCCCCCGAGGGGGTGCAAGAAAACTTGGGAGCGGCCCGGCGTTTTCTTGTGAGGTGGGCGCAACATCTTCACCGCATCTGGAACGGCGACGTCGGCTATAGCTTTCGCACCTCGCCGGTCGCCATCGGTGCCATGCTGGTCGCCTCCGTGTGCCTGTTCTGCGCGATTTTCGCCGGTTGGGTGGCGCCGCACAACCCGTTCGACCTGGCCACGCTGGACCTGGCCAACGCCCGCCTGCCGCCGGCCTGGACGACCGACGGCAGTGCCAAATTCGTGCTGGGAACGGATGACCAGGGACGCGACATCCTGTCGGCCCTGATGTACGGCGCCCGCATTTCGCTGGCGGTGGGTTTTGCGTCGGTGGTCCTGTCGGTGATCATCGGCGTCATGCTCGGGCTGCTGGCCGGTTTTCTGGGCGGCTGGGTCGACGCGGCGCTGATGCGCCTGTGCGATGTGATGCTGTCGTTTCCGGCGATCCTGGTGGCCCTGCTGATCGCGGGCGTCGGGCGCGCCGTCTTTCCGAACGCGCCGGACAACCTGGCGCTGGGCGTGCTGATCGTCTCGATCACGCTGACAGGCTGGGTCCAGTATGCGCGCACCGTGCGCGGCTCGACGATGGTCGAGCGCAACAAGGAATATGTGCAGGCGGCCCGGGTCACCGGCGTGACGCCGCTGCGCATCATGCGCCGCCATGTGCTGCCCAATGTGCTGGGTCCGGTGCTGGTGCTGGCCACGATCCAGGTTGCCACGGCCATCATCACCGAGGCCACGCTGTCGTTCCTGGGCGTCGGAGCGCCGCCGACCTCGCCCTCGCTCGGCACCCTGATCCGGATCGGCAACGATTACCTTTTCTCGGGCGAATGGTGGATCACGATTTTCCCGGGCCTGATGCTGATCATCATTGCGCTATCGGTCAACCTGCTCGGCGATTGGCTGCGCGACGCGCTCAACCCGCGGCTGCGCTAGAGAAAACCATGCATGAGCAGCAGGGCCGTTCCCAAGGCGAATCCCGCAGTGCGCAGCACGAAGGATTTCGAATCAGCAGCAGGGCCGTTCCCAATGCGAATCCCGCAGCACGCAGCACGCAGCACGCAGCACGCAGCACGCAGCACGCAGCACGCAGCACGCAGCACGCAGGGTAGTCCAGTGAGCCTTCTTCAAGTCAAAGACCTGGTGGTCGAGTTCCCGACCCGCGCCGGCACCTTGCGCGCGCTCGACAAGATCTCGTTCGATATTGCTCCGGGCGAGATCCTGGGCGTGGTCGGTGAGTCGGGAGCCGGCAAGTCATTGACCGGCGCAGCCATCATCGGTTTGCTCGAACCACCGGGGCGCGTTGCGGGGGGCGAGATCCTGCTCGAAGGCCGGCGCATCGACAACCTGGGGCATGAGGAGATGCGGCATATCCGGGGCCGGCGCATCGGCGCGATCTTCCAGGACCCGCTGACTTCGCTCAACCCGTTGTACTCGATCGGTCGCCAGCTGGTCGAGACCATCCGGGCGCACATGCCCATGAGCGAGAAACAGGCACGCGAGCGGGCGATTGCCCTGCTGCAGGACACCGGCATTCCCGCCGCCGAACAGCGCATCGACCACTATCCGCACCAGTTCTCCGGTGGTATGCGCCAGCGCGTCGTGATCGCACTGGCATTGGCCGCCGAACCCAAGCTGATCGTCGCCGACGAGCCGACCACCGCGCTGGATGTGTCGATCCAGGCGCAGATCATTGCGCTGCTCAAGACGGTGTGCAAGGAACGCGGTGCCGCCGTGATGCTGATCACGCACGACATGGGTGTCATCGCCGAGACCTGCGACCGGGTCGCGGTGATGTATGCCGGACGCATCGCCGAGATCGGGCCGGTGCACCAGGTCATCAACCATCCGGCCCATCCGTACAGCGCGGGTTTGATGGCAGCGATTCCGGACATCACGATCGACCGCGAGAACCTGCACCAGATCGACGGCGCGATGCCGCGGCTCAACGCGATACCTGCCGGTTGCGCCTTCAATCCCCGCTGTGATCGGGTGCTGGAGCGCTGCGGCCGGGAGCGTCCGGAATTGCTGGATGCAGGGCCCACCCGCGCCGCCTGTTGGCTGCATGCCGCGCCGGCGGCCTGAATCGGAACATTCCCATGGCACTGGTTCAAGCCGACAATCTTGCAATGCATTTCGATGTTTCGGCCCCCTGGCTGAACCGGGTCATCGAGCGCGCGCCGCGGCTGCTGCTGCATGCGGTCGACGGTGTCAGTTTCGAGATCGAGAAGGGCAAGACGCTGGCACTGGTGGGCGAGTCGGGTTGCGGCAAGAGCACGGTTGCGCGGCTGCTGGTGGGGCTGTACCAGCCGACCCGGGGCCATTTCCAGTTCGATGGGGCCGATGCCCACGTGACCTACAACGGGGCTGCGGGCCTGCAGTTGCGCCGGCGCATCCAGATGATCTTCCAGGATCCGTATGCCAGTTTGAATCCGCGCTGGGTGGTCGAGGACATCATTGGCGAGCCCTTGACCGAACACGGGCTGATCACCGACAAGGACGCGCTGCGGGTGCGGGTCGAGGAGCTATTGCTGTCGGTCGGCATGGCGGCGCAGGACCGGCTCAAGTACCCGCACCAGTTCTCCGGCGGGCAGCGCCAGCGCATTTCCATCGCGCGGGCGCTGGCCACCCAGCCTGATTTCCTGGTGTGTGATGAGCCCACCTCGGCACTGGACGTCAGTGTGCAGGCGCAGGTGCTCAACATCATGAAGGACCTGCAGCGCCGCCTGGGCCTGACCTACCTGTTCATTTCGCATAATCTGGCGGTGGTGCGCCATGTCAGCGACCAGGTTGGCGTGATGTACCTGGGCCGGTTGGTCGAACTGGCCGACAAGCAAGCGCTGTTTGCCAATCCGCGCCATCCCTACACCCGGATGCTGCTCGATGCGATCCCGAAGATGCACGATACCGGCCGCGCGCGCACACCGGTGCAAGGCGAAGTACCCAATCCGCTGAGTCCACCGACCGGTTGCGCATTTCATCCGCGCTGCCCGCATGCCAACGACCGTTGCATGGCCGAGCGGCCGCAGATGCGCCAGATCAAGGCACTGCGCATCGCCTGCCACGCGGTAGAGGAAAACCGCATCTGAGCGTCCGCCGGATGGGCCGCTCCCTAGTTTTCTGGCACCCCCCTGGGGGGCCTGGCGAAGCCAGGGTTGGGGGCGATCTTGAGAAAACGCCGGGCCGCTCCCAAGTTTTCTTGCACCCCCCTGGGGGGCCTGGCGAAGCCAGGGTTGGGGGCGATCAGGTGTAGCGTTTGCTGCGCAGGTTGTTCTTCATCTCGCGCAAGCGCGGCTGCACCAGGTCGCCGCCCAGCCGCAGCGCCACGCAGGTGGCCAATATGTCGATGATCAGCAGGTGCAGCAGGCGCGACACCATCGGGCTGTAGTTGTCGAAACCTTCTGGATGGTCCGCAGACAGGTGGATGTCACCGGCGCTGGCCAGCGGCGAGCCGGTGGCGGTGATCACGATCGTCGTGGCACCATTGCGCCGGGCGATGTCGCAGGCGTCCATCAGGTCGCGGGTGCGCCCGGAGTTGGAGATGATCACCACGCAGTCGCCCGGGCCCAGCATCGACGCGCTCATGACCTGCATGTGGCCGTCGCTGTAGGCGATGGTGTTGACCCCCAGCCGGAAGAATTTGTGTTGCGCATCCTGCGCCACGACGCCAGAATTGCCGACACCAAAAAACTCGAGCCGCTTGCCGTTGCGGTAGGTGTCGACCATCGACCGGGCCGCCTTGTCGATTGCGCCCGAGCTGGCATCGTTGCGGTATTTAAGAAACGCCGCCACGGTGTTGTCGATCACCTTGACCATGATGTCGCTGGTCTTGTCGTCGGCGTCGACGCTGCGGTGAATGAACGGCACGCCCTCGCTGACGCTGCCGACCAGCTTGCGCTTGAAGTCGGCCAGTCCGTCATAACCGACGCTGCGGCAAAACCGCACGACGGTAGGCTTGCTGACATGGGCGCGGTCGGCCAGTTCGGTGACCGGCAACGAGGCGAACGCGCGCGGATCGGCCAATACCAGCCTGGCCACCCGTTGCTCGGCCGGCGCGAGCGAGGGCAGGGAGGCTTTGATGCGTTCGAGCACGGGTGGGCCTATCTCTTGCGGTACAGGTTCCGCGCGTGGCGCAGAACTTCTGACACACGAAGCAGGACATCCGACAGCCGACGAAGTGTCGGTATCAGAGCAAAATTGCTGCGCAATTCTTGGTCTGGCACACGAAGCAGGACATCCGACAGCCGACGAAGTGTCGGTATCAGAGCAAAATTGCTGCGCAATTCTTGGTCTGACACACGAAGTCTCATGATTCCTCACTCCAGCAAAACCGGTCGCGCGCGATCATCGCGCTGGACGCGCTTGGCCCCCAGGTCCCGCTGGCGTATATCCGCGGGCCCTGGCTGTCGGCGCTCCAGGCCTGCATGATGGGTTCCACCCAGCGCCAGGCCTCCTCTTGTTCGTCGCTGCGTACGAACAGGTTCAGGCGCCCGGCGACCACGTCCATCAGCAGGCGTTCGTAGGCTCCCACGCGTTGCGCGCCGAAGCGGGTGTCGAAGTCCAGGTCGAGTTGCACCGGCGCCAGACTCTGGGCCTTGCCGCGGTCGTCGCGTCCCTGGGCCAGCAAGTGCAATTCCAGTCCGTCGCGCGGCTGCAGATTGATCACCAGGCGGTTGGACATGCCGATGTGGGAGTCATAGATCGCATGCGGTGTGGGCCGGAAGTTCACGACGATGTGCGCGTCGCGTCCGCCCAGGCGCTTGCCGGTGCGGATGTAGAACGGCACGCCGGCCCAGCGCCAGTTGGAGATCTCGGTGCGCAGCGCAACAAAAGTCTCGGTGTGGCTCGCGGGATCGACGCCTTCCTCGGCACGGTAGGCGGGAACGGCGTTGCCGCCGATCTTGCCGGAACCATACTGGCCACGGATCACGTCGCTGACCAGGCTGGCCGCCGTCCAGGGCTTGAGCGAGCGCAACACTTTGAGTTTTTCGTCTCGGATCGCGTCGGCATGCGAGTTGATCGGCGGCTCCATGCCGATGGCGCACAGCAGCTGCAGCGCATGGTTCTGCACCATGTCGCGCAAGGCGCCCGTGGTGTCGTAGAAGGCGCCACGCTTTTCGACACCGAGTTCCTCGGCGATCGTGATCTGGATGTTGGCGATGTGTTCGCGCTTCCACAAGGGTTCGAACAGCGCGTTGCCAAAGCGCAGTGCGAATAGGTTCTGCACCGCGGGCTTGCCTAGGTAATGGTCGATGCGAAACACCTGGCGTTCACTGAAGATGGCGCACACCGTGCGGTTGATGGCGCGGTTGGAGGCCAGGTCGTGGCCCAACGGCTTTTCCAGCACGATGCGGGTGTTCGGGGTGTTGAGCCCGACCGCCGCGAGTTGCTCACAGACGGTCGTGAAAAGCGCCGGCGCGGTGGCCAGGTACATCACCACCGTGTCGGCATTGCGTTCGCGCAGGAGCTGCGCCAGGCGTGGGTAGTCTTGCGCGCCGGACAGATCCATGCGCTGGAAATGCAGCAATGCGGCAAAACGCGCAAACTGGTCCTCGGTGGGCCGCTTGTCGAGCTCGACCTTTTCAAACCGGTCATGGATCAGCGCACGGTACTGGTCGTCGGTGTGGTCGTCGCGGCCGATGCCGATGATGCGTGCGCCCTCGGGCAGGCTGCCATGGCGAAAGGCCTGAAACAGGGCGGGCATCAGTTTGCGCCAGGCGAGATCACCGGTGCCACCAAAAAGAACCAAATCAAAGGACATGTTCAATAGTTACTTAAATTGACGTTGATAATGTAACTTTGTTTCATCGATAATTCAAGCAAACAGCGCTGCATTGTTGTGTGCGCGTCTATTCTTTCTGCCATCTTCTCGGAGTGCACATGAACCAGCTTGACGCATTGAAACAATTCACCACCGTCGTTGCCGACACCGGTGACTTCAGGCAACTGGGCCAGTTCAAACCCCAGGACGCCACCACCAACCCGTCGCTGATCCTCAAAGCCGTGGGCATGCCCGACTACCGGCATTTGCTGCAGGAAGTAGTTGCCAGGTTTCGCGGGCAGCCGCTGGACGTCGTCATGGACCGGCTGTTGGTACGTTTCGGTTGCGAGATCTTATCGGTGGTGCCGGGCCGCGTATCGACCGAGGTCGACGCGCGCTTGAGCTTCGACACCAACGCGACCTTCACCCGGGCGCAGCGCATCATCGATCTGTACCAGGGCGAAGGTGTCCATGTCGACCGGGTGCTGATCAAGGTCGCCGCGACCTGGGAGGGCATACAGGCGGCGGCCAAGCTGCAGCAGCAGGGCATCCACACCAATCTCACGCTGCTGTTTTCGTTCTGCCAGGCGGTGGCCTGCGGCCAGGCGAAGGTGCAGCTGATCTCGCCGTTTGTCGGGCGCATCTACGACTGGTACAAGAAATCCGCCGGCACGGCTTGGATCGAAGCCGACCATGCCGGCGCCGGGGATCCGGGCGTGGAGTCGGTCCGCAACATCTACAACCACTACAAGAAATTCGGCATCAAGACCGAGATCATGGGCGCGAGCTTTCGCAATGTCGGTCAGATCCAGGCGCTGGCGGGTTGCGACCTGTTGACCATCAGCCCGGACCTGCTGGCCACGCTGGCCCGGTCGGATGCAGCATTGCCGCGCATGCTCGATCCGGACGCCGCGCACGGCCTCGATCTGCCGGCGGTCAACCATGACGAGGCCAGTTTCCGTTTTGCGTTGAATGAGGATGCGATGGCCACCGAGAAACTCGCAGAAGGCATTCGTGCCTTCTGCGCCGATGCGGTCAAGCTCGAGAAACTGATGCTCACGGCCTGACCCGCCCAACCAGCAAGACACCATGATCGAGACCACCCGTTGCGACCGGACCGCGGCCTGGAGTGCCCTGCGTACCGCCCATGCGACCCGCGGATTGCGTTTTGACCTGCGCCAGGCGTTTGCCAATGACCCGGGACGCTTCGAGGCCTTGAGCCAGGACGCGCCGCATGTGTTCGCGGACATGTCGAAAAACCTGCTGGACCGGGATACGGAAACGCTGTTGTTGCAGCTGGCACATCAATGCGGTGTTGCGCAATATCGCGATGCGATGTTCGCAGGCGCGGCCATCAACAATACCGAACAACGCGCGGTCCGGCATGTGGTGTTGCGTGCGCCCCGGCCCGCAACCGGCGCTGCGTCCCAGGATGCCGACCTGGCAGCCGCCCACGAAACGCTCGATGCCATGCTCGCCTACGCCGGGCAGGTCCGTGCCGACCCGGCCATCACTGACGTGGTGAACATCGGTATTGGCGGCTCCGACCTGGGGCCGCAGATGGTGGTGCGGGCGCTGGACGCTTTCGCGCTGGCCGGCAAGCGGCTGCATTTTGTGTCGAACGTCGACGGTCACGAACTCGACGCCACGCTCAAGCGCCTGCACAGCGCCAATACGCTGTTTCTGATTGCCTCCAAGACCTTCACGACGATCGAGACCATGACCAATGCGGCGTCGGCCAAACAATGGTTCGAGGCCCAGGGCGGAACCGACATCGCGCGCCATTTTTGCGCGCTGACGACCAACGTTGCGGCGGCGAATCAATTTGGCATTGGCACCACCTTCGGGTTCTGGGACTGGGTGGGCGGGCGCTATTCCGTGTGGTCTGCAATCGGCCTGCCAATCGCGATCGCGATTGGCGCCGACGGTTTTCGCGCCTTCCTGGCCGGTGCGCATGCGATGGACGAGCATTTCCGTGCGGCGCCGCTGGAGCGCAATCTGCCGGTGCGGCTGGCGTTGATCGATATCTGGTACCGCAATTTCTATGGTTTTACCAGCCGCAGCATCGCGCCGTACCACAGCGCGCTGGCGCGCTGGCCGGCCTACCTGCAGCAACTGGAAATGGAAAGTAACGGCAAGCGGGTGGATCGGCGCGGCGACGCATTGCCCTACGCCACGGCGCCGGTGTTGTGGGGTGAGCCGGGCACCAATGGCCAACACGCGTATTTCCAGATGCTGCATCAGGGCACCGATGTGGTGCCGGTCGAGTTCGTTGCGGTGAAAAGCCCCCGTCATGCACTGGACGGGCACCACGACCTGCTGCTGGCCAATGTGCTGGCGCAGGCGCAGGCATTGATGATTGGCCAGCCGGACGCCGGCGGCCATCGTGATTTCCCGGGCAACCGCCCCAGCAACTTCCTGCTGCTCGACGTATTGAGCCCGGCCAGCCTGGGTGCATTGATCGCATTGCAGGAACATCGCGTCTTCGTCAGCGGCGCTATCTGGGGCATCAACAGTTTTGACCAGTGGGGTGTAGAGCTGGGCAAGGTGCTGGCCAAGGCGATTGCGCCGCGCCTGCACAGTGGCGATGCCAGCGGCCTGGATGGTTCCAGCGCCGGGTTGCTGCGCCGTTTGCGCGCGACACCGATGTCGTCGACCTGAGCGCCACCGCCGCGCGCCCATGCTTTCACTCCAGCAGGCGCGCAATCTGCATCTGGCTGCCCAGGGTCTGCTGCGGCCGGCGCCGCGCGCGGCCACGCCGCTGGCCGTGCGCCGCTGCATCGAGCGCATGCAGTTGCTGCAGATCGACACCATCCATGTGGTGGCGCGCAGCCCTTATCTGGTGTTGTTCTCGCGCCTGGGTGCCTACCCGATGCAGTGGCTGGATGACTGCCTGGCCCGCGGCCATGTGTTCGAAAGCTGGGCCCATGAAGCCTGTCTTGTGCCGGTAGCGCAGCTGGCGCTGCACCGCAGCCACAACCGGGACACACGCAAGCACTGGGGCCTGGCGATGGGACGCAGTGCCGACACGCAGCAGCGTGCGCATCTGGCGCGCTTGCTGGAGCATGTGCACAGCAACGGTCCGGTGCGATCGGCCGACTTTGCCCGTTCCGATGGGCGCAGTGGCGGCTGGTGGGGCTGGAAGGACGAAAAAATCTGGCTCGAAGCCCTGTTCGCCCGTGGCGATCTGATGGTGGCACGGCGCGACCGGTTCCAGCGTGTCTACGACCTGGCCGAGCGCGTGCATCCGGGCGTGCTGGAACTGGCGCTGCCCGATCCCGCCACCGTGCGCCGGGAATTCATCGAGCGCTCGGTGCTGGCGCTGGGGATTGCGCAGGCGCGCTGGGTGAACGACTATTTCAGGACCAAACCGCGCTTGCGCGATGCTGATCTGGATGACCTGGTGGCAGAGGGGCGGCTGGTGCGCACGCCCGTGGCCGGATGGGAATTGCCGGCGTATGTGCATGCGGACAACCTGCCAATCCTGCGCCAGGCGCAGCGGGGCCGATTGCAGGCGGTCCACACCACGGTGCTGTCGCCATTCGACCCGATCGTGTGGGACCGAGAGCGCGCATCGACCTTGTTCGGGTTTGACTACCGCATCGAGTGTTACACGCCAGCGGAAAAACGCAGGCACGGCTATTTCGTGCTGCCGCTGCTCCATTGCGGCGCCTTGATCGGCAGGCTGGATGCCAAGGCCCACCGGGAAGACGGTGTATTCGAGGTCAAGGCGCTGTTTCTGGAACCCGGCGTGGTGGCTGATACTGCACTGGTGTCGGCGCTGGCGGGGGCACTGGCGCGTTGCGCGCGCTGGCATGGCGCCGCGCGGGTGCGCGTGTTGCGCACCGCGCCGGCATCACTCACCCCGGTCGTTCGGCGGGCACTGCGACTGTGCCTGCAGGAGGATGCATGACGACCAATATCGTGTTTGATTTTGGTGCCGTGCTGTTCAGCTGGCGTCCCGACCTGCTGGTCGCGGAACATTTTGCGCAGCGCGCGTCAACCGCCCAAGCGGCGCAGGCGTTGGCACGGGATATGTTTCACCATGATGACTGGCAGGCGTTCGACCGTGGCGCGTTGCCATTGCCGCTGGTGGTCGAGCGCATCGCGCAGCGCCTGGCGCTGCCACAACCGGAGCTGTTGGCCTTCATGTCGGGCATCGGCGAACGGCTGGCGCCGATGCCCGATACTGTGGAACTGCTGGCGCGGTTGCGCGCGCGGCGCGAACGATCGGGCGCGATCGGGCTGTTCTATCTGTCCAATATGCCAGCCCCTTTGGCCCGTGCGCTGGAGCGTCGCCATGCGTTTTTGCGCTGGTTCGATGGCGGTGTTTTTTCCGGCGACGTGCAACTCATCAAGCCCGATCCCGCCATTTACGTGCTGCTGGAGGCGCGCTATGCACTGCACCCGGCGAAACGGTAATCATCGACGACCTGGCAGACAATGTAGCGGCGGCGCAGGCCCGGGGATGGCGCGGCGTGCATTTCGAATCGGCGCTGCAGGCTGCGTCGCACCTGGCCCATGCACTGGGCTGAGAGGTCGCGCAGACTGCACGCCGGCGCTGCTGGATGCCTATGCCCACGGGTTGGCCTGGCGGTCCTGGTCGACTGCCTGGCCGGTGCGACATCGTTGTCGAATCGCCGCGGGCTGTGGTCAATTTCCGACTGTCAAATCGGCCGGTCGCGCTTATGCTGCGGTTTTCAGTTGATTGGTTTGCGAACTCGATGCTAGTGTGTAGGTGGGTATGCGCTGAGCGACAATTTCGGGGTGGCATTCACCATTTCGCCTTTAAGGAATCGTTCTTATGGAAACGGCAAGTCTGGGATTTGCGGTTCGGCTGGCCAACAGCGACCAGGATTTTCGGGACGCGTGCAGGGTGCGAGCCATTGCCTATGGGCACCATGATCCGGAACTCGGCCCCAGGTTTGGCGACATGGAGCAACTGGACCAGGCGGATGGCACGGTTGTGCTGTTGTGCCGCGATCGGTTCAGCGGCCGGTGCATGGGGACCGCCCGGATTCAGGTCAGCGGTTTTGGCCCGCTGACCCTTGAGTCGAGCCTGCGCCTGCCGGGCTGGTTGACAAGCCGATTGCGGGCCCAGGTATCGCGGCTGGCGGTCGTAGCGGGTGCCAGCAACATGGTCAAGCTGTTGTTGATGAAGGCCAGCTACCAATATTGCCTGGCTACTCAGGTGCGCTGGATGGTGATCGGTGCCCGTTCCGCGGCGCTGATCCGCAATTACCGCAGCCTCGGATTCCAGGATGTGTTCGAGGGCGGTGCCTGGGTTCCGCTGGCCAGCGGCGGCGGACTGCCACACCAGATCCTGGCGCTGGATGTGGCCGGCGCCAAGGACGCCTGGCAGGCGACCAAGAATCGGCTGCTCGGGTTCATGACCGAGGTCGTGCATACCGATGTGCAGGTCGTGGCGGCCAACGATGATGAGGTGGTGTCCCAGCCGGCCGCGCTGGCCGCCTGAGAACCAGTAATCAGAAACCCCGCAGCGTTCGCACACTGCGGGGTTTCTGATTACTGGTCGGGCAGCGATGACGCGACCCGACGGGACTTGAAGGCTGTCAGGCCGCAAGGCGCGGTGTCCGACGGCCCTCAAGGCCAGGGGGCCGGATTACATGCCCATGTCGCCCATGCCGCCCATGCCGCCCATGCCGCCGCCCATGCCGCCGCCCATGCCGCCAGCGCCGGACTCCTCTTTCGGAGCCTCGGCAACCATGGCTTCGGTGGTCAGCATCAGCGATGCGACCGAGGCTGCGTTCTGCAGCGCGATGCGGGTCACCTTGGTCGGGTCCAGGATACCCATTTCGATCATGTCGCCATAGGTGTCATTGGCAGCGTTGAAACCGTAGTTGCCCTTGCCGGCCAGCACCGCGTTGACAACGACGGAGGCTTCGCCGCCGGCGTTGTACACGATCTCGCGCAGGGGCGACTCGACCGCACGCATTACCAGGCGGATGCCGGCGTCCTGGTCCGAGTTGTCGCCCTTGATGGTGCCGGCCGCCTGGCGGGCGCGCAGCAATGCCACACCACCACCTGCCACGATGCCTTCTTCCACTGCGGCGCGGGTTGCGTGCAGGGCGTCTTCAACGCGGGCTTTCTTCTCTTTCATCTCGACTTCGGTGGCAGCGCCAACCTTGATCAGGGCCACGCCACCGGCGAGTTTGGCAACCCGCTCCTGGAGCTTTTCCTTGTCGTAGTCGGAGGTCGCTTCCTCGATTTGGACACGCACCTGTTTGACACGCGCCTCGATGTCGGCAGCTGCGCCGGCACCGTCGATGATGATGGTGTTTTCCTTGCTGACTTCCACCTTCTTGGCCGAACCCAGGTCGGCCAGCGTCACTTTTTCAAGCGTCAGGCCGACTTCTTCGGCGATGACCTTGCCGCCGGTCAGGACCGCGATGTCTTCCAGCATGGCCTTGCGACGATCGCCGAAACCAGGCGCCTTGACGGCCACGACCTTCAGGATGCCGCGGATGGTGTTGACCACCAGCGTTGCCAGGGCCTCGCCTTCGACGTCTTCCGAGACGATCAGCAGCGGACGGCCGGACTTGGCTACCTGCTCGAGCGTGGGCAGCAGGTCACGGATGTTGCTGATTTTCTTGTCGTACAGCAGCACGAAAGGGTTGTCCAGCATCGCAGCCTGTTTCTCAGGATTGTTGATGAAGTAGGGCGACAGGTAGCCGCGGTCGAACTGCATGCCTTCGACGACTTCGAGCTCGGACTCGAGTGACTTGCCGTCTTCGACGGTGATCACGCCTTCCTTGCCTACTTTGTCCATCGCGTCAGCGATGATCTTGCCGATGGTCTCGTCCGAGTTGGCCGAGATCGAGCCGACCTGGGCAATTTCCTTGGAGGTGGTGGTGGCTTTCGAGGCTTTCTTCAGCTCGGCGACCAGGGCGGTGACCGCCTTGTCGATGCCGCGCTTCAGATCCATCGGGTTCATGCCGGCGGCGACATATTTCATGCCTTCGCGGATGATGCTCTGGGCCAGCACGGTAGCCGTGGTGGTGCCGTCGCCAGCGATGTCGGAGGTCTTGGACGCGACTTCCTTGACCATCTGCGCGCCCATGTTCTGGAGCTTGTCCTTGAGTTCGATTTCCTTGGCCACGGACACGCCGTCCTTGGTCACGGTGGGGGCGCCGAATGAGCGCTCGAGCACCACGTTGCGGCCCTTGGGGCCCAGGGTCACCTTGACCGCATTGGCCAGGATGTTCACACCCTCGACCATGCGCGCGCGGGCGTCGCCGCCGAAAATTACGTCTTTTGCTGCCATGTTGCTACCTTAAAAAGTGAGTTGGATGGATCGCGGATTCGGGGTGCGAATCAGGCGACCTTCTTCAGGCCGGCGGCCGGAGCGCCCTCGACCACGGCGAACAGGTCGTCTTCCTTCATGACCAGCAGTTCGTCGCCATCGACCTTGACGGTCTGGCCGCTGTACTTGCCGAACAGGACGCGGTCGCCGGCTTTGACGTTCATGGCGATCATTTCGCCCTTGTCGCTCTTGCGGCCCGGGCCGACAGCCAGCACTTCACCCTGGTCGGGCTTCTCGGCGGCGTTGTCGGGGATCACGATGCCAGACGCGGTCTTGGTTTCGTTTTCGAGGCGCTTGACGATCACGCGGTCGTGCAGAGGACGAAGTTTCATTGCATTTCCTTCAATGAGAACAAGGGTTGGGAACCCGAAAGACGCCAACGA
>JAYUQC010000179.1:0-9318 GCA_043759735.1 Rhodoferax sp. | reverse complement strand
CGTCCAGCACATCGTCCATGCCCACATGGGCACTGTCGAAGTGCGGTCCGGCGTCGACAACAGAACGGTCTTTCGAGTTCAGTTGCCCCGTGGTAGTCCGACGCCAGCGCCCCTGAATTGAGCAGCCGCCTACTTACGCATCCGATGCAACGCTGCGCCGAATGGGTGCAACCGACAGTGGCGCGATGACGGCTGGCAACGGTTCTGCCGTGAACTGGAACGCCACGAGTTCGTGACCGAGCACCGCGCGCCGGTGGATGCGGAGATAGTCGCGTGAGTGCCGACATCAAATCGACCAGGGAGACGCCGCCAGCACGACGGGAGGTGGTGACAGCATCCGGAAGTGCGCGCCAGTTCGAGGTGGGCGAACGCTCAGCCATGTTCGTGCCGCTCAATATCAAGCGCCGGCACCGAAGCAAACTGGTTGTCCCGCCGATGGGCACGGATTTCGGGCTGGCCACATCTTCATTCGATTTGCCATTGATCCGCACCCTGGGCAAGGCCTTCTGCTGGCAACGGATGATCGACACGGGCGAGGTGGCGAAGGCCAGTGAACTGGCGCGCAGCCTCAAACTCGAGGTGGGGTGGGTGTGCGAGGTGCTGCGCATGACGCGATTGGCACGGGACATCATCCGTGCGGTCCTGGACGGGCGTCAGCCGCGGCACCTCAATTTGCATGCGATGCGCGGCCGGCAGGTGGAGGTGCCGTTGGATTGGGAGGAGCAACGGGGGATGTTTGGGTTAGCGGCGGATGGTGGGTGATCTGCCAACCGTGCGCGCGAAGGACTGCTGTGAGCCCCATACCGGGCCGCGGCAGCGTTGCTGCGAATACCGGCAAAGCAACGATAGCGGTCACACGGCGAACACCGGCTGAGTGTCAGGTCTCGCCCAGACCAATCATTGAATCGCCTCGTCTGCACGCGCCAGGATCGACCGCGGAAACGTCAGGCCGAGGGATCTGGCAATTTTCAGATTCACCACCAGTTCGAATCGCGTCGGCTGCTCGATCGGCAAATCGGCTGGGCGAGCACCCTTGAGGATGCGGTCCACGAAATATCCCGCGCGATGGAACGCGCCTTTCAGATCGGGGCCATAACTCATAAAACCGTCGGCCTTGAGGTAGGTGCGGTTCGAAAACATGGCGGGCAGACGCTGCGCCATCGCCGCGTCGCACAGGGGCTGGCGGTGGCTGATGGTCGCCGTATCCGACAAGATCATCAGCGCCTGCACGCCCTGACGCGCGGCCGCGGCGAATCCGGCGGCAATGCCATCGGGTAGCGCCATGCGCATATCCACCACCTTGAGGCCCAGAGCATCACCGGTGGCCAGAGCCTTCAAGTCCGGTGCAGTCTTTGCCACGCGCAAGAAAACCATCAGCTTGCCGCGATGTGCGCTGGTATACAGCACCAACTGCTCGGGCACTGGTCAGGCGCAATCCGTCAAAGCCTCGGTGTGGTTTCCACGTGAGCCCGCATTTGTGCCGCTCACCGAGATGACGATGGTCGCGGCGAACTACGACTACACATTGACCCTGCTGCTGATGCCGGACGCCGAATGGCGAGCCCCTCAGCACGACGAGGAAGAACCGCTGGAAGACACACCCGATCGTTTCGAGCGCAACGGACAGCCTCTGATCCGCAACTGACGCGGAGATTTCACCGGCCGGTTTCACAACCGGTACGCACCGGCACGCGCACGCCAGCATCTCCCTGCTGGTGTCCGGCACACCCTGACCGGACAATTTTGCTTCGAGCAAGTTGCACCAACAGGACCGGTTCCCGATGAATGAATCAAACCGCATACCGCCCGAGCACACGACGCCCGAGCAGCGCCACCGAGAGATCGCGCAGATTCTCGCCCGGGGCTTGGCCCGCGCCCGCATGGGCGGCCAGATGCCATTGGCGAAATCTGAAACACAGAGCGAAGTTAGTCTTGGCTTCTCTGGCAACCAGCGCGTGAATACGAACCCGTCTTAAACACAAGGAGTTCGAAATTGACGACACAAGCAAACACGACCACCGAGCCCCTGTCACTCGCGAAGGTCGCTTCGTCGGATTTCATTCCGTAATGTGCGGTGTAGCACAGAAAGGTTGGCAATACCGAGTCATCGTGTGCTACGAGCGCGGCGCCACCCTGATCACCACCAATCGCAAATGCGGTGCACCGCATTTCTTGTTTAATGCGGACCAAATTTTTACGCTGAGTTGAGAAGGATCAAGGCGGAAGCGAGGGCCGCTTTTCGCGGGGCGTGTGCTCGCCACCGAGGCTGCTGTACTCCGCATAAAGTGACTGACCACCCATGTCCACAAGGAGGTCGTCATGCTCTCAGAGTTCTTTGTTTCACCGGCGAGGATCCGCGCTATTCGCGGTGGCCCGTCCGCCCCTCGGATTGAAGATTTCGCCAACCATTTGTACCAAAGTGGCTACGCGAAGATTTCAGCCCGTCGACATATCCGATCCGCAGAACATGTCGTTCACTGGGCAATCCGCAGAGATCTATCCGTCGATGAGTTGGATGACCATGCTCTCAAGCGCTTTGAAGCTCATTTGCCCCGATGCCGCTGCGGACGCTTTGCTCGCTGCGGCGCGAATCGGATGGAGACTCTCAGCGGAGTACGGTTGTTCGTCGAATTTCTGCGCGGTTCGGAGAGCGCAATCATCCGCCTCACCAGGCCAGTTGATCCGGAACCGGAGTTGTTGAATGCGTTTTGTCGGTGGATGCGCGAGCAACGTGGCACGACTGACTCAACGCTTGACAACTACCGCAGACCGATTCGGGAGTTGATCCAACGCTTCGGCGAGATCCCGAGCAAGTTGGATGCACGGGACCTGCGTCAGTTCGTCCTGGAGCAGAGTCGAAGCACTGGATGGGCGGCGGCCAAGCATTGCACGACAGCCCTTCGCATGTTCCTCAGGTTTCTGATTGCCGAAGGCCGATGCCCTGCCGGCTTGTTGGGTGCTATTCCCACCTTGGCACATTGGCGCCTCAATTCTCTCCCACGGTACTTCCCATCGGCCGACGTCGAGCGCCTTATCGCGTCTTGCGACCTATCCTTGCCGGTCGGCAAGAGGGATCGGGCCATATTGCTTCTGCTCGCCCGACTGGGGCTTCGTGCAGGCGATATCGTGCAAATGCGTCTGCAGGACATCGACTGGAAGGACGCCTCGATTCAAGTCAGCGGCAAGAGCCGTCGCCAGACACGACTGCCCTTGAGTCAGGAGGTCGGCAAGGCAATCATTGCCTACCTGCAAGACAGCCGGCCCGCGGCTTCCTTCGGCATCTGGAGACGACACGATCCAACGGCGCCAGCTCGCGCAACGTGCGCCTGGCGGCAATCAAGTCGTTCATGCACTTCATGGAATATCGTGTGCCGTCAGCTCTGGAGCAGACCCGACGCATCTTCGCTATTCCGATGAAGAAGACTGATACGCGATTGGTGCGGCACCTCGGCACGGAGGAAGTTCAAGCGCTCCTGGATGCGCCTGAACCAATTGCGTGGGCCGGTATTCGCGATCGTGCCATGTTGCACTTGTGTTTCGCCGCAGGGCTGCGTGTGTCCGAGCTCACAGGTCTTCGGCTCGAAGATTTGTCGCTGCACCCTCAGGCCAGCATTCTCGTGCATGGCAAAGGGCGAAAGGAGCGCTGCTTGCCGCTGTGGAAGGAAACCACTGTGGCTTTGCGCGCTTGGCTGGCTGTGCGGGGAACGGTCTTGGTGCCTGAACTCTTCGTCAACGCGCGACGAGAGCCCATGACCCGTTCCGGCTTCGAGTACATCCTGGAGAAGTATGTTCACATCGCCACCGAACGCTGTCCATCCTTGGCCAACAAACGGGTATCTCCTCACGTCCTGAGGCACAGTTGTGCCTTGGCCGTGTTGGAGGCAACAAAGGATCTACGCAAGGTATCGCTGTGGCTCGGCCACGCCCACATGCAAACAACCGAGATGTACACGAGGGCCGATCCGTCGATCAAGCTTGAGTCGCTCAACGCGATGACTGCGCCGCATCTCAGATCGGGCCGATTCCGCGCGAGCGACAAGTTGATTGCGTCGCTGAAGGCACGTTCCGTTATGCGGCGTGAAGAACGGTCGAAATAGCCTAACTGGCGGGCTCTCGGGGACGGCAGTCCGCATTACAAATCTGTCCGCATTAAATCGCGTCTACAAGCAATGGGCCGGCATCTTCAACAACGACGCCGTGCTCACCTCGGCCCTGCTGGACCGCCTGCTGCACCACGCCGAGACCGTGCGCATCGAGGGCAAGAGCTACCGATCCAAGGACCAAATCGAGGTCTGACACAACACCCGGCTCATGCCGCATGCGCTCGCCTGGAGTGAGCGCGATCAAAAAATCGTCGGCAGTTTCGAACCGGCCAATTTGCTACACGTTCGTTCCGGCGGCCACACCAACCGGAGCATTCAACATCTCGGCCGTGGCCGGGGTATCGATTCGAAGCTTGAAAGACTCCAAAACTTCCGATTCGGTATCGACCCACACCTTCAACCACCTGGTGGTTTCCTTCAACGGAAGCTGCCCCAGCAGCAAAATGAAGGACAGCCCCAGCGCGCTCGGTTCGCTTGCAGCTTTATCGCCTTCGCCACGTTCAAAAGATTGCCCCTGATTCGTGGCACCTGCCAATGACTCGGAGTCCACCTCGATCGCTGCCAACGGCTTCTCATCTTCGTTATTACAAATCCGGACGTTCAAGGTCTTGAATGGCTGGGTCTTTGGAGTCCAGACATTTACCCACACCGCAAGTCTTGGCAAGACAGTAGGCAGGCTTGGGACAACCAGCGAGCCCGTATAGACACCCATGAAGGACGGCTTATTGCCGACTTCTTGCCTGATATCGTCACACCAAATCGCGTGAACCCAACGGTGCTCAGTGAGTTTCATTTCTTGGCGTTTTCGGCGGCCTCATGCAAGGCCAATACAAGTTGATCGAGCGTTACACCAAGTGCAGACGCCATCACCTGCGCCTGAAAGACACCGGGTTCATGCCGGCCAGACTCGTAGCGAGAAATGTGGGGTTGTTCCAGGCCACATTTCTGCGCCAGCTCCTTTTGAGACAACCCGGCTCGGAGACGAAGGGTAGAGAGTGTCGCAGGGCCCTGGTAAACCGTGTCGGCGACCCAAGCACCAGCTGCGGCCACCTTATCTTGGGTAGCAGCATCCTGCTGATCAATGTAGTCGTCAATCGCAAATTCCTCTTCCGCGCCGGAAACGGGAAGGTCATCTGACCGCAGATCGTAGACCTGCAACGGCTTCGGATTGAACGGTACGACTTCATTCAATCCCATATGTCCGCTGAAGACTCGCGGTGATCCGTTTCCGGATCGGATGATCTTTGTCGTCATAGTCAAAGTGCTCCCGTTCGACAATTGCCATTACTACAAATCGCGCTTCTTGTGGCAAGTACAGATAGATCACTCGATACCTGAGGCCTAAATTCTCCAGATCCCAAAACTTCAGTCGCCAGAGATCTTTGCCGGTCTTCCATTCACGCAACCATTTGCTGACAGAGAACTCAGCTGACTGCTGCGCGCCATGACCGTGGTCCAGCAACTTTTCTGCCATCCGCGCGTCGGCCTTCAACTGGCGAAGCAACGCCAACAACTTCGCATGTGTATCAGGACTTGCGGATTTGATCGCGGCAAGGTCTGCCTTCACGTCATTGTGGTAGCTGAGAGGGGCAGTGTATACCAAGTTTGATATTTCGAGTTGGTGGCGCTCGTCAATTTATCTTCTCCGCCTCCGATTGAGCCCGCCAATCACTTTACAGCAAACCAATCGCACACTGTCAATCTATCCAGCATAGACGCTTCAAGTCTGAGGTAGGCCTTCGCCCCACCACACGATCAACACTGCCCAGGGTGCGAAACCGCCGACCGCGTACTGGTGCCGATGGCCATGGACGCGGTGGATACCTGCTGCTGCACATTGGTGCTCGAATCGCCGTGGCCACAAAGGACAACCCCCAAAACACAAAAGCCCATCGCAATGGACGGGCTTCAGGATGTTCTGGTGGTGGAGTCCGGGCGTGTTTCAAACTCGTTCTCACAACGGGTGGGTGCTGCTGCGGATTGACGCGGGATTGTGCGGAAGCGAATCTTTCGCCTTATGAAATCGGGACTTGAGAGCCACCGGCGTCTGGATCATAGCCAGTTCTATTCCCAGGAAGGGAATCGAACCGGCGACCCTGGGACTGATTGATCGTGTGACCTAACAGAAGAAGTCGTCGCTGAGTGCTTCTGCTGAAAGGTGTGGATTCAGTGGATATTATGAGAGAACGCCCTAAGCACATCCGGAAATACCTCAAAGGCTCACGCGCCCAGAAAACGCGCCAAGCCACTTTGCAGGTCCTTTATGTCCTTCTGGAGGACCAAGGCATCTTGCTGCAGTGATAGCGGTTTCAATGTTGCTTTGTCGATCGTTAATTGAAGTTCTTGCAGGAGCGCGGTCGCCTGCTGAAGCCTGTCTTCGAAAATGGAGATCGATAGGTTTAGATCACGTCGATATGCCTGGGTTGCCGGGTCATTCAAGTCAAGTCGATCGGCTGTGAACTCTCCAGCTTTAGATTTCGCCGTCACCACGGCGCCCTGAAAACGTAGGTGATCAAACATGACAAAATCACAAGGATTTGGGATAAATCGGACCTTCAAGTCAGCAGGCTCAGGCCAGAAGCTACCCTTTCGAATGTTGCAACTGGAACAACAATAGTAGAGGTTCTTATAGTCCGATGATTCTTGAGGAAATTTCGATTTTGGCCTGTAGTGGTCAACACCATAGCCATGCGCATTTGGCGTAACTGAGTCTGGCTGCCTACAGTACACACACTTGCGCTCAAATTCAATTTGCAGAAACGGTTTGTAACTGCGGTAGTTCGAGAAAAAACCTGGGTTCTGTGTCCGTTGGTGGCGCGTTTTGGGGTATGAATACGGAGTCATGATTGCGCGAGACGCGCCCTAATCGCGTGCAGGCGATCGTCAACTTGTTCGACGTGCGCCGCAGCCTCTTCAATTGCAGTCCAATCATTCTCGGTAATTCGTGGGGCGAGCTTTCGTAGTCTCGTCGTAAGAATTTCCAAGCGCACCGCCTGCTCTCTAGACTGAAATCCTTCCGCATACTTTGTTGCCAGAAGCACACTTCGTGCGTTTGCTGTGCGCACAGCAGGCGAGTCCTCTTCGACGTCCGATGCATTCGGTTCTTGCGAAGTGGATGGCACCGCAAATTTCTCAGTTGCACCGCCCGTGACTCCTACATACTGGACAAAACTTGTATGGCTTTGCAAATACGTGTCTTGCGGCGCAGAGCGGTTGAGGGAGGGGAGCCAAGTCTCAACCCTTTGAGCAGACTTCTCAGGCAGAGGTGTCCCAGATGAGGGAAATTCTGCAAACGCCAAAGCACTACCGTACATCAATGCTGCTCCTTTACGTTTGATGGGCCAAGATATTCTTTTGCCTTTGGTCCAAGCGCCCATTGAAAAAATGAGTGCTCCTGACTATGCAAATTTTCCACTACATCCAATGTAGTATCCAGCGTCACGTCTTCGCTGCTGAAATCGAAATCCAATGAATACATAGATGGTCCGCCTGCGGGAGCAGAAACGACCCCGTGCTGCAATAAGTAGCCGCCGCCTAGTATCGTTCCACCAATTCTTCCATTGTGCTCAATAGCATCTCCGAAGATACCGTCAGAAAGCGCGCCGACCAATGCGGGATTGACCCAATTACGAATTTCGGGTCGAGAATAGGGCAGCAAATTAATATAGCGCAATCCGACGCGCGTAAAAAAGTCGCAATCGATGATTGGCCCAGAAGCCTTCAAAATGAGCGCGAGTCGATCTTTGAATTCCGCAAAAGAATCATATTTGGTCGTCTCCAATACGACAGAAGATGCCGTAAGGTTAACAGTCCAATCTTGATGTCTCGACTTAAACGAGTGCACGTTGGAACGCGAGGGAGTCGGACCGCCTACCGTGACCGATTCAACGACCGCATGATTTGGATAGTTTTTCCGTAATGCATGCGCAAACGAAGGAGGGGGCCTTGGCCCCTCTAACTCATATAGCGTTGGAAAGCGCAACTCGCAGACAGCCTGCTTGATGAAGTTGCGCACATAATGCGTTTGCGGAGCCTGAGGAACACTCAGGTTCGCACGTGCGAGTGAAGCCACTGGGGCACTCACAGCCATTGTCCAAGCTCATGAGACTTCCGATGGACATCTGATCTTGGGGCTGGTCGGTGCCTCAAAAGCTTTTCCATGAGCCACTCATTCAAAGTTGTTGTCGACTCGGATTCTAGGACCAAGATTCGCTGCCTGTGCACTTCTTGGGTAATTAAGGACGAAAAAGCAATCCGACAGCCCATCGACTGAGCGTCACTTTGCGGTTCCTTGTGCTCTAGCGAGCACGGATCCTCGGCGGTCGAAGCCCGAGTCAGTCCGCCAGTGTCGCGCCCGGTCACAGTGTCCCGGATCCGATGATTCGGCACCTTGCGGTACGACTTTGCGTTGACAAAATCTGCCGTACAAAATCCGGCGTAACACTTGCAAATTTTGAGATGCTGGATAAAAATACAGCATCGGCCCGCCCGCCTCAAGCGGCGCCGCCATTTCGCATGTCTTGGGGTGGGAACTTCAAAATGGCCAATAACACCAAACAGACCTCGTCGCGAGTGGCAACTGTCGCCGGCAAGACGCTGGGTAGCACATCGTCCAGTGGGATCCAGAAATCCCTCGCCGGGTCGGCGCTGCGCCAGGCGGGCAGCCCCGCACAAACGGGAGCCAAGACCGAGGACAAGGCATCCCGCGCGTTGGACAGCCGCAAGTCGTCGCCGGTAACAACGACGCTGGCGGGCAGCGTAGTTTCTCAAGCAAACAAGAAGCGGTAACTTCGCTCTACCACCAGTTCCAATTGGCCTCGTGCTTGTGCCAGTCCTGGAACACCGGGTCAAACCCGGGATCGGAAATCCAGCGACGCAGCGTCCGGTCGTTAAGGGTCCGAATCCGGTGATCCGACACCTTGCGGTACCAGCGCGGCGCTGTACCGCTCATGCCGGATGTGCCGTCGGCATGGAACAGCGCGATCGCCTTGCGACCTGCTGTTGATTTCGGGTCGAGGTTTCCCGGAGTGCCACGCGGAAAGCCGAACTTCCAGCTGCGCAGCACCCAGGAATGCTCATGCCGCTCACCTGTGCGGCGAAATGTACGTGCCATGACTTAGGGCTACGCTGATTAAGGTCAACGCACTCCGAACTTGACGCGTTATCTGATGATGAAGCAACAAACCCTTGCAATGGCGGCCGATCAAGAAGCGGC